>CAVZFI010000046.1:0-114042 GCA_963774465.1 uncultured Methanosarcinaceae archaeon
ATACACATCACATAGGTATACCTATTTCAGTTAATTCTGTTATGTCGAAGCACACTAATTGCGATTAAATCTTTCATTTGATTAAAAACTTAAACTCATTAAATATGTCATATTTGTGGTTTCCAGATAGAAACAGAACTTAAAAGATCACAGTAAACTCAAGAATTAATTACTCTTTTAAAAGGCAGTCCCAAAAATCCAGATTTGAAGAGAAAATATGGCAGCATCTTAAACCCTTTTATGCTCCCAAAATTTTGGAACTATAAACGAGCAGGGAGCCCGGAAACAACTAGAAAAAATAAAAAATTAGATAAGAGCATTAACCTCTCATTTTTACAGCGAAATTTGGATTTTACTTTCTTTTATACAAGAACACTGCAAGCAGAACAGTTACTCCGCAAACCTTTCCAAATCCTGGTATACTTTTTAGTTTTCCCTGCTCGGATTCCTGTCCAGGTTTTTGTTTCTGTTGGATTTCCGATGATGTGTTCTGTTTGATATCCTGAGTGCTGGTTTCAGGTTTTCCCGCATTCCCTGATTCTTTTTCTACTGTTTTCCCTGTTATTACAAAGAACGAGAATCCTGGCGTTTCTGCCGTGAAGTACAGGTACTTATTATCTTCCCTTGACAGGGTTACTGAAAGTTCTGACCATTTTTTATCATTGTATCTGTTCAAAGTTATGGAAGCCTGGTCGATCTTTTTATCCCGTATCTAGGATTTTTCAACTTTAAAACATACGACCGGATTTTCTATATTACTTGAAGTTGCAAATCCTCCGTTTCGACCAGAGATTGAAGATTTGTAGACTTCACCTTCGGCAGTTCGGAAATCAGAGAAGATTTCCCTTTGAGCATGTTCAGCAATGTGTGGTCTTCCAGAGGTCTTCTTTGCATCAAAACTCACATATACAACACAGGTTGCGTTCTTTGTGAAATCAAACTTTACAGCTTTCCATTTGAACAAATGTTTGTGAAATTTCCTTTACCTGGATATTCTTTGCAGGTTCAGGGGAACCCCCTGCTCCACTGGAACTGCCACTGGAACTGGCTGTCTTCGTATACAGTTATTGTAGCAGTTTTTGAGGCAGTATCATTTTTTCCATTGCCTGCTGTCAGGTTAACAGTATAGGTTCCTGCTGCAGAGTAAGTATGCAATGGGTTCTGCTCGGTTGAAGTGGCTCCATCTCGAAAGTTCCAGCTCCTTGAGGTTATGTTTTGCGACAGGTCGGTAAACTGGACTGAGAGAAGGGTATAACCGCCTCGTGACACTGGTGCTGAAGTCCGCTACAGGATCTAATTGAAACACTCTCCAGATGTTAGAATAATTTTTTTCGTATCCCAAAGCCCAAAAACCTACTCCACCTAGATTTTCGGATTTTACATATTGATATTTTAATTTAAGTGATTCATCATCATCGTACCATACTTGATGCCATGTATCACCAGCCTTATAACAATACCAGGGAGTATTGGAATCCGAGTCCCACATTCTGCCATAAATCTGAGAATTATTAATAGCATCTCCTACAAGTACGGCTTTCTCGTTGGTTATGTTTGCTCCTGGTTGATTGGAATCGGTTGAATAATCATAACCATAAAATGGTAAACCTAATATTATTTGTTTTTTATTAAAGTATTTTGATGTTTCATCTACTGAATCGATCGCGTCATATCGTATTGGGTTGTCATATGGTGAATTGGGTGCCGTGGTTTTACGATTACAATAATCATAACTCATGAGAAAAACGGAATCTACATATTTTTTAAGATTTGCGTTTTTGAAGGTCGCAGCATATTTTATGCCCCAGGGGGTATCGAGAGAGATATGATAAGCGGGATTTGCAGCTTTTAACGTTGTATGAAGATCCGCCATTAAATTTTCAAATAGAGGAGCATTTGAAGTTCCGGTGATACTGTTTATATCGGTCGGCGTTTCTAGGTCTAAATTTACCCCATCTGCACCGTACATCAGTAACGAATTTGATATGTTGTTTATGAAATCTGTTTGGTGGTTTGCAATTACACTGTCCATTGCATATGGATCATTTGATTTTATACACAGTGTTATTTTTACTCCATGCTGATGTGCCTGGTCCCTAACTACATAATAGTTACTCATATTTGCGGGATCCGTGAGTGTACCATCACTGTTTAAAGTCCATTTATAATATGAAACATGAGTTAAGGTATTCCAATCTGGTTGATAGGATCCAAGATGAGGCCAGTCGGGCCAAAAACCATATACTATAGTATTGTTACGCGTTTCGAGCACTGTTGTAAAAATGAGAAAAGTCAATACAAAGAGAACGAATATTTTTTTCCCCATTAAAAATCGCCGTTTCTAATGTTATCAGATGTCATCTATAATTTTATATGAGAGTCTTGGTATAAAAAAGAGTCGTAGAGTTTATGTTCATTCAATCAACTTCTCTTTAAACTTCGGATCGTCAACAGAAAGACTAGAAAAACAGTACGCGAATATTAGGCTCAAATAAGGACTAATCCCCGTCATTTCAATGGCGGGATACAGCCCGTAAACTTCAATAAAACAACGAAAATCAATGTACATATGGTTACCATATACATACTATATTACGGTAAAGAAAGAGCATTGGATAAGTACAAGAGGTTGTGTATATAACACAAATTACCATTTCGTATGGTCTACAAAATACAGACGAAAGGTTCTTGTGGATAAAGTGGCTGAGGATTTGCACAAACTCCATGAAGAGATTGCTAAATAGAAAGGTGTATTTCTTGCAACTCAAGAAATAATGCCTGATTATGTACATCTTTTCATTATCATGCATCCAAAGTTTGCACCTGCTGATATTGTAAAAATATTCAAAGGAATCACTGCAAAGAAGCTCTTTGAACTGCATCCAGAGTTGAAAAACAAACAATGGAGTGGACATCTCTGGAATCCTTCGTATTACGTCGGAACTTGTGGAGATACAACAAAAGACATAATTCAGATGTATATTGATACTCAAAAGGTGAAATAATGATGAAAGTGCTTCGTTATAGGCTTTATCCAACAAAAGCTCAGAAAACAGAGATGGTTAAGACGCTTGAGCTTTGCAGGTGGACTTATAATGAAACACTCGCACTAAGGAAGAACGCCTGGGAATCTGAACAAAAGAACATAGGGTACTATGATTCTAAGAAGATGATCCCTATTTGGAAGAAAGATAAACCAGAACTCAAAAATGTTCATTCACAGGTGCTACAAGAGGTAGTCAAAAGGGTTGATCTTGCATTTCATTCTTTCTTCCGAAGAGTAAAAGATGGTGAAACGCTTGGATATCCAAGATTCAAAGGATATGGAAGATACGATAGTGTTACATACACTCAATCTGGTTTTGAACTAAACGATAGTAGGCTCTTGCTATCAAAGATTGGTGGAATTAATATCAGATTACACAGACCAATAGACGAGAAAATCAAACGGCTTAATGTCAGAAGATATCTACTGGAAAATAGTTTGTTTCTTTTCTGGTTAATACAGAAGTTCCTAACATAATACCATTGACAGGACAAACTGGGTATAGATGTAGGAATTAAGAGCTTCTTAATGCTCTATGATGGTAGCTATGTACCAAATCCCAGATTCTTTGTTACCGACGAAAAAGTACTTGCAAAAGCTCAGAGAAAATTATCCAAAGCTAAAAGAGGTACAATAGCAAGAGCAAAAGCACTCAAAATCGTTGAACACATCCATGAAAAGATATCAAACAAAAGAGAAGATTTTGTTCAAAAAGTAAGTCCCAATCTTGTGAGAGCTTATGATTTAATCACATTCGAAGATCTTAATATAAAAGGAATGATTAAAAATCACTGCCTAGCAAAGCATATTGCAGATGTAGCCTGGAGCAAGTTAATAACTGTCACGACTTACAAGGCAGCATGGGCTGGTAAGCGTGTAGAACTTGTTAATCCAAGAAATACATCTCAGATGTGTTCTGGTTGTGGTCAAATAGTAAAAAAGATCTATCCGAAAGAACTTACAGTTATCCTTTCTGCGGTATTGTTCTGGATCGAGATCATAATGCTGCTATTAATATACTCAGACTGGGATTACAGTCTGTAGCGAAAGCTTAGATGCCCTCGACTTCAGTCGTGGGAGTAGTCACTCAATTATCCCTGAACTAAAGACTCAGGGACTTGTAGATAACGGTTAAGTTTCTACATTTGGCTTATTGACGGAAAGCCTGCTCAGGCAAAATATTCCTGCTTCAAGAACTGAGCAAGCTGGTAAAAACTCCAATTATCGAGTTTTCAGGTAAAACCTTTTCTTTTTCTTGACTTTCTAACTGCATGTCTTTCGAACAGTAAAACAATAGTTTTTTATTTATCCAGTTGTAGGGTATATATACAAGTTAAACGTTATATTATCAAAACATAAAATAAATAACTCTATTGTGATAATATACAAAGTATGTTCATGATAACGATAACCAGAACAAAAGGAATGAAAAACTATGGAAAATATAGCTAAAGTTTTATTCGGGTTGTTGCTGCTCTCCATGTTGGCATTTCCGGGAGTAGCAGCACCCGTAACAGACGGCTTGGTGGCTTCGTATAATGGGAATATCACTGGCAATGTTCTACTGGATGAATCTGGGAATTACAATAACGGGTATCTTATAAATGCCGTCCAAGGGAAGCTGTTATCCACAGGCGCTAATTATGTTTCTTTTTCTGGTTCAAATAGCCAGGCAAACATTCTCAACAACGAGAGCACAAACATCACATCCGGAATCTCTATAGAATTCATAGGCTCAATCAACGAGTTTACCAAGTACGGGGCACTCGTTTCGAAATATCATGACACAGAAAACTACACAAACGGTACAGTCGAAGAAAACGGTACAGGGTGGTACCTGTCGTGCAGGAGTGATATTTCTTTAAAAAAGGTAGTATTTGGAGTGTACGGCACGGACGGGCAATTGTATCACTTTAGACCCGATATTCCTTTGGTGGCTGGTCAAGTTTATGATATTGTGGCAACATACGACGGAAATATCGCACACGTCTATGTCAACGGTGTTGATTCTTCTGGCAATGATCCAATATGGGCGGTTCCGATGTCCGGAAATAATTACAACGCGTCGATTGGTTATGCAGAATATGGTCTGGGTTATCTCAATGGTAGTATGTTGGCTTGCAGACTCTATAATCGCGCTTTGACATCATCTGAAGTACAACAGAATTATCTAAACGACAAATGGAGATATGCACCAGATAGTATCCCTTCGGATATCATCGACTTGAATAAAAAAGCATATGGTAACGGCGGGTTGCCTCGATATATGGGCTCACACGCTATGAACCAGTCCGGATCCGGAGTGAGCGTGGTTGATTCGAATATGTCTTCGCTCGGATCGGTATCAACGCCATATTATCAAGATGACGGAGGCGCACAGACCAATTACACCTTGTCGAACTCTTCAATCTCAGGTGTAAAATGGAAGAACTATTATGCATCGGGTTCTTCAGCTTCACTGTCATTTTCTGGGAACAATCGAAACAGGCTGGAAAACGTCAGTCTTTCGAATAATTCTCTTGATCTTTCGAATTCTGTGACTTACACTTCACAATCACTAGTTACTAAAGACGGAGTTCCAGTGACTGGTGATGCTTTTCAATTCTATGGTGATGGGTTGAACACAATTTCCGGAAACACCGTTCAAGTCTACACCGACAATGGTTTGATTCAAAATGATCGTATCTTGAACTCGACAGGTGGCGAGATATTTAATTATTATCAAAAACGAACTGCTGGGACTACTCGGAACAATTCAATTGAACTCCCTCTTTTTTCTCCACAATTGACGCCAATGCCCTGCCCGAGTGGATACCTGGGTTCTCTAAGTTTTGCAATTCATGCTGACGCACAAGACCCGGATTCCTTGAAAACGATGATGTACGGAACCAACAACAACACTGATTCTGAGTATCTTACGAAAGGGTATATCGGACATGGGCTAATATGCACATGGGCAGCATTTGCAGCTTCTTCTGGCGGTGGAGTTGGTTTTGACAACGACTCGTTCAAATCAACGCTTGATGACATGTATGCACATGGTTTTGAAATAGTACCTCACAACGTGATTGGTTCGGCGGGTGAAGGTAATCCAACTCGTGAAACTACTGGATACTATTTACCTCGGTACGACAGCAATTACGCTTCACGAAATTGGATTGACCACGGGTTAAATCATGGAAATAGAAACACCGGTTTAAAGAGCCTGGGTTTGGACAATACATCACAGTATTACATAGGGGATTTACTGCGTCAGCATGAGATCCAATATGCTTGGGCGTATCAAGACAACACGTTGAAGCCGGGAAATACCGACATTTCTACGAGTCGTACCCAGTCTGTCGGGCTTCCCTATGATATCGTTTGGACGAATACGAATTTCACCTGGGACGATGGCACACCAATGTACGAGTGGAATTCAACCTGGGCATATGATTCAACTTCTCTAAACTATTTCAAAAATGACACACTTCAAGATATGATTAATAATTATGGGGTATGTTTCTGGCATGATTACACGGCACAAAATGATGCTACTTTTGAAAACTATTATTATACTAAAGGCAATCCGAACAGGATCAACGAGACATATGACAATCTTTTACTAAATATATCTGAACAAAATGCAGACGGTAATGGTAGTATTGGTAGGCTCTGGAACCCAACTGTAAGCCAGTATATCGACTATTGGCGAGCTGCATGTAACGTTGAATGTCAGTGTACTGGCCAGGACACATACACTTTGATCAACCACAATTCTGAAACTGTTTCTGGTTATGCTATGCGGGTCACAGGGTCATACACTGTGAAACTGGACGGCAATGACTTGGATACCAAAAAGAACGGAAACGATACGGTATTCTGGATGGACCTCTCACCCGGCACACACCTGCTAACACTGGTGAGGGACTAAAAACAAAAATTTCTTAAATTTTTTTCGCAGGTGTAAGTCTATACAAAATCAGGGTTTCGTGAAGTCTTCGGAAGATGGACAATTTTATGAGTCGGGCACTTACTGAAAAATAGTCATAACATCTAACGACTTCATTCATATTTTTAGCAAATTTTATATAACAAATGGTTACAATTACACATCACAGTCTATATATTTAACATATGTTATGCCACTAAAACGATGGCTACACATACCAATTATTAGATGAGTTGACGGCTCTTGCCCCCCACCAGTCGCTTTGCTCCGAGAAAGGGGATTCCCGCCTCTTGTTAAAGAGGCGTTGGGATAAGGCGACGATGTGCACCTTAATGTGTATTTGACAGCAGCTGGAAGTTGATAACCACCGAACTAGAAAGGGAATGTAGATCTCATGACAAATAATCGGTTCTTTTTGCTAATCGTAACAGGAATGTTATTGCTCGTTTCATGCGTTCAAGCAGCACCGGTAACATGCGAACCACCGGTGACAAATGGGTTGGTTGTTTATTATGATGGCAATTTATCAGGGAATTCACTGGTAGATCTCAGCGGAAACAACAACAATGGATATGCAACGAGTGTAACTACAGGGACAGACCCAAGAACTGGTGCAAGTTACATAAGTCTTAATGGTGTCAATAGTAAAATAGACATTTCTAATAATGCAGACTAATATTTCCAGTCCTGTATCGATTGAGTTCTATGGCTCAATTAACACGTTTTCTAGATATGGGGCACTTGTGAGCAAGTATAACGGATCAAGTGGCTGGTATTTAAGTTGTTCGTCTACCAATCCTTACAATAATGCTCGTTTTAGTGCAGTCGTGGAGAGCGGTCAAAATGGATACAACTCAAATGTTGGCCTTGTTGCCGGACAGGTATACCATATCGTAGCAACTTACGATAACAACACTGCCCATATTTATGTCAATGGTGATGATTCAGGCTCTAGAACATGGAATTCACCTGCAGTAGGAAATAATAAAAATATCACCATAGGCTTCGGCTACGACTTAAACTACAGTAACTGCAGCATGTACACTTTTAGACTCTACAATCAGTCATTATCCAAGGATGAAGTTAAGCAAAATTACAGGAATTTGACATGTATTCCTGTTAATGATACAACAATAATTAAAAGACGGGTGTACGGTGATGGTGGGTTACCCCGGTATATGGGGTCGTATGCGATTCAGCAGTCTGATTATGGTTTAAATATATTATATGATAATTTGAGTACTCATAGCTCCATCGGAACGCCATTTTTCCAGAATAACAATAGTTCATTGATTAACTGTTCGCTGGCAGAATCTACAATTAATGGCATTAAATGGAGAAATTGCTACGCTCCTGGATCAAGTGCTGTTTTAACATATACAGGAGACAATCGTAGTGTTCAAGATACCTGTTTGTTATCCAATGACTCTTTTAATCTCGATCACTCAGTTACGTATTTAAACCAAACTCAGACTACTCAAGACGGTGTGCCTGTAAACGGTGGTAGTGCATATGAGTTCTATGGAAATAGCTTGAACACTATTAGTCAAAATGATGCTGGTAGAAACAAAGTTATGCTGTATACAGACAACGCAAACGTTCAATGCAATGTACTGTATAATGAAACAGGTAAAGAAGTATATTCATATTATCAAACCAGGAATAGTAGCACTACTAGAACCAGTTCATTAGATCTTCCACTTTCTTCACCTCAGTTAACTCCTATGCCTGTTCCTTCTGGATATTTGGGGGCTTTGATTTTTACAGAACATGCAGATTATACAGATCACGATTCGCTACGGACTATTATGTATGGAACCAATAATACAAGTGATCCTACTTACGGAACAAAGGGCTTTATCGGGCATAATCTTAATGCAACTTGGTCTGTGTTTGCGGTTTCATCATATGGTGGAGAAGGATTAGATAGTCCTGAATTGAAATCTGTAGTTGACGAGATGTATGCTCACGGTTTTGAGATTACACCGCATAGTCTCTCAGCGATAGTAAATGAAAATACTCCCGACCGTAAAATGGTAGAAACTTATCTGCCCTGGTACGTTAATAATTATCATTGCCGGGATTGGATAGATCATGGTCTGGCTAGTGGTGCCAGAAACTCTCAACTGAAGAGCCTAGGATGGGATCCTACTAGCAGTCAGTATTATATTATGGATTTGTTCCAGAATAATAGTATCTTATACGCTTGGGCTTTTATTGATGCAAAACCGGATGATGCAAAAGGACTCAGTACATCTAAGGTTAGTTCAGTTGGATTACCTGGTGATATTGTTTGGCAGAATACTAATCTGGCACTTCCAAACGGTACTTCTCTTTATCAGTGGAAAACATGTGCTACAGGAAAGGGACTAGGGCTTACCTACTATACTAATAGTACAGTTGATCACATGCTTTCAACTTATGGGGTAAGTATATGGCATGATTATTGGCCTGATAATTCTTCAGCACCGAACTACTATTATGTCCAGAGCCAGCCGTCATATATGATCAATGAAACCTTTGACAGTTTTTTGACCAATATCTCAGACCAAAAGCAAGCTGGTAAGCTCTGGAATCCAACAGCATCCGAGTACATTGATTACTGGATTGCTGCAAGCAATGTAGAAGTGAGATGCACAGGAGTTAATACTTACACTGTTGTGAATCATAATCCCGACACAGTAGATGGCTTTTCTATGAGAGTTAAAGGAGCTTACACGCCGAAACTTGATGGTGTGCCCCTGAGTAATACAAAACCCAACAAAGGAGATACAATTTTCTGGATGGATCTACCGACTGGTACGCATACTATTACACTGGAGGCCTGAAGATGAAGAAATTAATAGCTATATTAGCACTGATTGGTGCTCTTTCCTTTATTTCAGTTGCCTCTGCTCAATCTTCATCTTCACAGAGTTGGGGTTCAATTGGAAATGAAAACGGACAATTTTACGGCATGAGTGGGATTGCTGCTGATACTTCCGGCAATATCTATGTAGCTGAGCTTGATAACCGGGTACAAAAATTCAGCGGAAATGGTGCATATCTCACCCAGTTCAATATACCAGCTAGAAGTATTGCAATTGATTCAGCTGGAAACATTTACGCGACTGTAAATGACTCAATACAGAAATTCGATTCAACTGGAACTCTCTTAAACACCTGGGGCAGCACTGGAACTGAAAATGGGTCTTTTAAGTTCCCTACTGGAATTGCATTAGACTCTTCTGGGAATATATACGTTTCAGATATGGAAAATAACAGGATTCAAAAACTAGACTCTTCAGGCAAATACATTACAAGCTGGGGTACATTCGGATCAGGTAACGGAAATCTTAAATCGCCAGCTGGAATCGCTGTAAGTGGAGATTATGTATACGTTGCTGATACGGGCAATTATAGAATACAGAAATTTGATTTAAATGGGAATTATGTATCAAGTTTAGGTAGCAAAGGAACTGGCAACACTCAATTTAATGGCTCTATAGCAGTTGCAAGCGATTCAGCTGGAAATATTTATGTGGCTGATTACTACAATGGTAGAGTGCTTGAGTATGACAGCAACTTTAATTATTTAAATAAATATACCGGGTTTAGTTACCCGACTGCACTGGTTAAAGCCAATAACAATTTATACGTTCTTGATTCTGGGAATTATCGTGTCTGTATTGCTTCTTATCAACCTCCATATCAACCTCCAGATCAGCACCGTTGGGGCTCATTTGGAAATGAGAGTGGACAATTTTACGGCATGAGTGGTATTGCCACTGATAATTCCGGCAATATCTATGTAGCTGAGCTTGATAACCGGGTACAAAAATTCAGCGGAAATGGTGCATATCTCACCCAGTTCAATATACCAGCTAGAGATATCGCAATTGATTCAACTGGAAACATTTACGCGACTGTAAATGACTCAATACAGAAATTCGATTCGGCTGGAACTCTCTTAAACACCTGGGGCAGCACTGGAACTGAAAATGGGTCTTTTAAGTTCCCTACTGGAATCGCATTAGACTCTTCTGGGAATATATACGTTTCAGATATGGAAAATAACAGGATTCAAAAACTAGACTCTTCAGGCAAATACGTTACAAGCTGGAGTACAGTATCGGGTAACGGAAGTCTTAATTCTCCAACTGGAATTACTGTAAATGGAGATTATGTATACGTTGCTGTTACTGATTCTGAGCAGAAATCGATTAATATATTCACGTTCAGAACTATCGGTAATCTGACAAATGAGCGTCAGATTAAGTCGCTACAATAATGTTCTGAATGTTCTTCGAGAACTCTGAATAATCAGGGATGCTTACGTAGTAGAGTAGGTTATGGGCAATTGCAGGATACAGAAATTTGATTTTAATGGGAGTTATATTTCAAGCTTAGGTAGCAAAGGAACTGACGACACTCAATTTAATAGCTCTATAGCAGTTGCAAACGATTCATCTGGAAATATTTATGTGGCTGATTACTACAACGGCAGGGTGATTGAGTATGACAGCAACTTTAGTTATTTAAATAAATATACCGGATTTAGTTACCCGACTGCACTAGATAAAGCCAATGACAATTTATACGTTCTTGATTCTGGGAACTATCAAGTTGTATTTTATAATGATACTAATAATAATACTACAGTGACTCCGGCTATTACCTGGAGTAACCCTGCTGACATAACCTATGGAACAGCATTAAATGAAATTCAACTGAATACAGTAGCAAAAGATCCTGAAACTGGAAACACCGTAACTGGTAGCTTTGTCTATACTCCAGCAGCAGGAACTGTATTGAGTGAAGGTACACACACTTTACATGTTGATTTCACACCTGATGATGCTGCAAAATATACTACAGCATCAAAAGACGTTACAATCAATGTTCAGTAAATGCAACTCCTACAATTACCTGGAGTAACCCTGCTGACATTACCTATGGAACAGCATTGAGTGATACTCAGTTAAATGCATCTGCATCTGTCCCGGGATCTTTCGTCTATGATCCAGCTTCAGGAACTGTTCTTAGTGCAGGGACTCACACTTTAAATGTTACATTTACTCCTACGGATACTGCAAACTACACTAACGCAATAGCGAATGTTACAATAAATGTAAATAGCAATGTAATTCTTCCTGTTGCAAACTTCACTGCAAATCCGACAGAAGGTGTTGTTCCTCTCTCAGTCCAGTTTAATGACAGTTCTATAAATGCGACATCATGGTCCTGGAACTTTGGAGATGACCAGACTTCTACGGTTCAGAATCCGAGCCATACTTATTATTCCCCTGGAACTTACACCGTTAGTTTGAATGTAAGTAACGCTTACGGTTCCAATATCTCGACAAAATCAAATTTAATTACTGTAAACCACACCACTGGTAACAAATGGTCTGGTTGTTTATTATGATGGTAATTTATCAGGGAATTCCCTGGTAGATCTTAGCGGAAACAATAATACCGGCTATGCCACAAGTGCAACTCAAGGGACAAACTCAACAACTGGTGCAAATTACATAAACCTTAACGGTGTCAATAGTAAAATAGACGTTTCTAATAATGCTCAGACTAACATTTCCAGTCCTGTATCGATTGAGTTCATTGGATCAATTAACGACGTTCTCTAGATATGGGGCACTTGTGAGCAAGTATAAGGACTCAACAACTGGTTGGTATTTGAGTTGTTCGTCTGCCTCTCCTTACAATAAAGCTCGTTTTGGTGTAAACCTGATGGACGGGCGTGAACCAAATTTCGATTCAAATGTTAGTCTTGTTGCCGGGCAGGTATACCATATCGTAGCAACTTATGATAACAGCACTGCCCATATTTATGTCAATGGTGTGGATTCAGGCTCTAAAACATGGAATTCGCCGATAAAGGGAGGTGCTGAAAATATCAAATTCGCATACGGCGATTCTATTAACAAATTAAACTCCTGTAACTGCAGCATGTATACTTTCAGACTCTACAACAGGTCACTGTCCTCGGCTGAAGTTAAGCAAAATTACGAAATGATCTGGGATAGAAGGTATCCAAAGCGACTCCTACAATTACCTGGAGTAACCCTGCTGACATAACTTATGGAACAGCATTAAGCAGCATTCAGTTAAATGCAGTTGCAATGGATCCTGTAACTGGAAATACTTAACTGTCTATGACTCCAGCATCAGGAACTGTTTGAGTGTAGGGACTCATACTTTACATGTTGATTTCACTCCTACTGATACTGCAAACTATACCAATGCATCAAAGGATGTTACAATCAATGTAAAAGGCAACAATGTAACTCTTCCTGTAGCGAATTTCCTGCAAATCCTACAGGAGGCAATGTTCCACTGACTGTCCAGTTTAACGACAGTTCCGAAAACGCAACTTCTGTAGCCTGGGACTTTGAAAACGATGGAGTTGTTGATTCTAACGCAAGAAATGCTAACTCACGTGTTTACGGTTCAGGAAACTATACCGTTGATCTGACCTGCAGATCAATGGAAACGGTACAGATTCAAAGTTAGCTACAATCAACGTTACGGAATTCATTTTCCTGTAGCGAATTTCACTGCAAATCCGACACAAGGAAATGCTCCACTTACTGTGCAGTTTACTGATGTTCATAAATGCAACAGCATGGACCTGGAACTTTGGAGATGGTCAGACATCTACGGTTCAGAATCCGAGCCATACTTATAATTCCCCTGGAACTTACACCGTTAGTTTGAATGTAAGTAACGCTGACGGTTCCAATATCTCGACAAAATCAAATTTAATTACTGTAAACTCTACTCCGGTAACAAATGGTCTGGTTGTTTATTATGATGGTAATTTATCAGGGAATTCCCTGGTAGATCTTAGCGGAAACAATAATACCGGCTATGCCACGAGTGCAACTCAAGGGACAAACCAATCAACTGGTACAAAGTTACATAAACCTTAACGGTGTCAATAGTAAAATAGACGTTTCTAATAATGCTCAGACTAACATTTCCAGTCCTGTATCGATTGAGTTCATTGGATCAATTAACAAATTCTCTAGATATGGGGCACTTGTGAGCAAGTACAAGGACTCAACAACTGGCTGGTATTTGAGTTGTTCGTCTGTCTCTCCTTACAATAAAGCTCGTTTTGGTGTAAACCTGATGAACGGGCTTGAACCAAATTTCGATTCAAATGTTAGTCTTGTTGCCGGACAGGTATACCATATCGTAGCAACTTATGATAACAGCACTGTCCATATTTATGTCAATGGTGTGGATTCAGGCTCTAAAACATGGAATTCGCCGATAAAGGGAGGTGCTGAAAATATCAAATTCGCATACGGCGATTCTATTAACAAATTAAACTCCTGTAACTGCAGCATGTATACTTTCAGACTCTACAACAGGTCACTGTAACTCAGTCTGAAGTTAACAAAATTACGAATAGATCTTTGGAGATATAGGTTCCAAGGGTGACTCCTACAATTACCTGGAATAACCCTGCTGACATAACCTATGGAACAGCATTAAGCAGCACTCAGTTAAATGCAGTCTGCAAATGATCCTGTAACTGGAAATAACGTAACTGGAACTTTTGTCTATACTCCAGCAGCAGGAACTGTACTTGAGTGCAGGGACTCAGACTTTACATGTTGATTTCACACCTACTGATACTGCAAACTACACTAACGCATCAGCGAATGTTACAATCAACGTGACGGAAAAGCCAGTACCTCCTGTACCTCCTGTAGCTAACTTCACTGCATATCCGACACAAGGAAATGCTCCGCTTTCTGTGCAATTTACTGATCAGTTCAGGAAATGCGAGCAGCCTGGACCTGGAACTTTGGAGATAACCAGACTTCTACGGTTCAGAACCCGAGCCATACTTATTATTCCCCTGGAACTTACACCGTTAGTTTGAATGTAAGTAACGCTGTACGGTTCCAATATCTCGACAAAGTCAAATTTAATTACTGTAACCAGAATACTTGTAACAAATGGTCTGGTTGTTTATTATAATGGTAGTTTATCAGGGAATTCCCTGGTAGATCTTAGCGGAAACAATAATACCGGCTACGCTACAAGTGCAACTCAAGGGACAAACTCAACAACTGGTAAAAGTTACATAAACCTTAACGGAGTCAATAGTAAAATAGACCTTTCTAATAATGCTCAGACTAACATTTCCAGTCCTGTATCGATTGAGTTCATTGGATCAATTAACGAATTCTCTAGATATGGGGCACTTGTGAGCAAGTATAAGGACTCAACAACTGGCTGGTATTTGAGTTGTTCGTCTGCCGCTCCTTACAATAAAGCTCGTTTTGGTGTAAACCTGATGAACGGGCTTGAACCAAATTTCGATTCAAATGTTAGTCTTGTTGCCGGACAGGTATATGATATCGTAGCAACTTATGATAACAGCACTGTCCATATTTATGTCAATGGTGTGGATTCAGGCTCTAAAACATGGAATTCGCCGATAAAGGGAGGTGCTGAAAATATCAAATTCGCATACGGCGATTCTATAAATCAATTAAACTCCTGTAACTGCAGTATGTATACTTTCAGACTCTACAACAGGTCACTGTCCTCGGATCTGAAGTTAAGCAGAATTACGAATAATCTGGATAGGGGTTCCAAGGGTGCCTCCTGCAATTACCTGGAATACTCCTGCTGACATAACTAATGGAACAGCATTAAGCAGCATTCAGTTAAATGCAGTTGCAAAAGATCCTGTAACTGGAAATAACGTAACTGGAACTTTTGACTATAAGCCAGCAACAGAAACTGTATTGAGTGTAGGCACACATACATTGCACGTTGATTTCACACCTACTGATACTGTAAATTATACCAATGCATCAAAGGATGTTACAATAAATGTAAATAGCAATGTAACTAGCCAAATTTCAAGAGCCGCGATACTTGTAGACTCTTCTCAACTTACAGACTCTAACACATTAACTAATTATAACAGAGTTAGAGCTACATTTGACTATTTCGGATATAAGTATGATGTATTGCCGTATTCTACTGATTCGAACACATTAGCACTTTATCAAATGATTGTTGCATTAAGTCCGACAAAGGCAGAACTCATTAAAAATTATACTACTTCCACAGGAAAATGGGCTCTCATACTAGGTAGACCTGCATCTACATTGGAATCAGCCTATCATCTCACCTACAAATCTACTATTAATGCGGAATATGAAAGCACTACAAGGAATATAACAACTGCAAATCCGATGATGGCAGGAAAAACAATAGTTTACTATTCTACATATAATGATTATGTTCTAGGTTCAGGAGTCACCTCAGGAGCAACTACCGATGATGGACATAAATTAATTCTTACATATTCGGGTACTAACGGATCAGCAGTTATTTTAAACAGTGGATTTGATCAACAGCTTGTTAGAAACTTTATTTCAATAGCAGATCCTACAGCCGTATTTGTGACAGGTGCTTATCCCTATGCCCGTGACCTCGGAATAATAATGAGGTATGACGATTTAGGAAATGACCCAGCCTCAGGATTCATCGACTGGTACAATGTTTCTAATGACTGTACTATAGCAGCAGTTACTCATAATACAAAACCGTCAGACGTAGCAATGGTGCCTTATGCTGACCTCATTTCGCACTCTTATGACCACGTGGATCTGTCTGCGCTTTCTGATTCTGATGTGCAGTATCAAGCTCAAATGTCAATGAGTAAGGGAACTGCATTATTCGGGAAACCACCTATCGGGTTTGTTGCCCCATATAACTCTTACACCTATAACACTACTAAAATCCTCTATGAAACAGGTTTTCGTTATATGCTGGATGGTGAAACGGATGCTTCAAACGTTAATGCAAGAGATTTACAGTATTACAGTAGTAAGACAGATCCGAATAGTCAACTATGGGTGATGTGCTACAATCAAGAAGACGAAGAGACCGAATACGTTCCGCAGTGGTGGATTGACGACGACAAGGAAAGTAGAGGATACTTCCAGGTTATGTTACATATCACTGGAGACACTTCAACCGATGAAGCTATACGCCAGCGGATAATTGGAGCGGTGTATAATACTACAGTTCATGATTCGTGGTTCATTGAAACTGCAGATGACTTTTTTACACATCTAGAAGATGCAAAAAAAGTTACTGTTTCAGGAAATACCTTACAGGTGAATGGAAGTACTGTCGCCGGGCTGGTTCTCTGGCAACCTTCAGGAACTTCAAATGTTGTACTTGATAATAACATCGTAACAATAGTGTCAAGAAACCATATGGCAATGCTTCCAGCTCTGAGTAATGGCATACATACATTTAATTATTCTAACAGTTATCCGAAAATATCCGCCTATACAAACGGTTCCCTTATCAACAATGGGTATTATAATATCCAAAATAACACAATGTATTTTTCAATACATGACGACGACGAGATCTATAATCGTACAAATGTTTCGCTAACTGGGCTTGTTGGAACAACTTTGGATCTCATAAAAGACGGAGCCAATGTAAACTCTTTTACTCCGACAAATGGGAATTATATACTTTCGAATCTTCCTGAAGGGAATTATACAATCAGAAACACACCATTGAGTACTGAGGCTACAAATGAGGCAACTCCTACAATTACCTGGAGTAACCCTGCTGCTATAACTTATGGTACAGCTTTAAGCGGAGCTCAACTAAATGCGAATGCTTCCGTTCCTGGTAGTTTTGCATATGATCCTGTTTCTGGAACTATTCTGGGAGCTGGTACTAAAACCTTACAAACCACTTTCACGCCTGCCAATACTAAAAAGTATACCACGGCTACAAGTAGCGTTTCATTAACTGTAAATAAAGCTACACCTTTGATAACTTGGAGTATCCCTTCCGCTATAGGTTATGGTACTGCTTTAAGTGGAACTCAGTTAAATGCACATGCATCTGTCCCGGGATCTTTCGTCTATAATCCTGCATCTGGAAGGGTCCTTAGTGCAGGGACTCATACATTACAAGTTATATTTACTCCTACTGATACTAAGAACTATACCACAAGCTCAAGTAGTGTTTCATTAACCGTAAATAAAGCTACACCTTTGATAACCTGGAGTAACCCTGCTGACATAAACTACGGAACAGCATTGAACAATACTCAGTTAGATGCATCTGCTTCGGTATCTGGAACCTTTGTCTATACTCCTGCTTCAGGAACCGTGCTTAGTGCAGGGACTCATACTTTACATGTTGATTTCACACCTACTGATGCCGCAAACTACGCTAATGCAACAGCGGATGTTACAATCAATGTTTCAGAAACAACCAGGGCGACTCCTACAATTACCTGGAGTAACCCTGCTGCTATAATTTATGGTACAGCTTTAAGCGGGACTCAACTAAATGCGAATGCTTCTGTTCCTGGTAGTTTTGTATATAATCCTGTTTCTGGAACTATTCTGGGAGCTGGTACTCAAACCTTACAGACCACTTTCACACCTGCCGACTCAACAAACTATACCACGGCTACAAGTAGTGTTTCATTAACCGTAGATAAAGCTACACCTTCGATAACCTGGAGTAACCCTGCTGACATCACCTATGGAACAGCTTTAAGTGAAACTCAGTTAAATGCATCTGCATCTGTCCCGGGATCTTTCGTCTATGATCCTGCTTCAGGAACGGTCCTTAGCGAAGGAACTCAAACATTGCAGGTAACTTCACTCCTTCGGATGCGACTAATTATACTACAGCTTCTAGTAGTGTCTCGATAAATGTTGTAGACAATGATCCTGTTACGAGTTCATCCGGTAATAAAAAGTATAGTCCGGTAAAACAAAAAATACTGGAGCCTAACAATACCCAACCTTTGAATTCAAGTGAAGATATTGGGGAGGAAATAGGGTCAAAATTAGGGAATAAAACGATAAATGAAGATATTGGAAATGATATAGAGTCTGAATCAGGGAATAAAACGATTAAAGGACTACAACCTAAACAGAAAGAAAGCCAGAGCATACCTGGCTTTGGAATAGCTTGCGGGGTGACTTGCCTGCTTGGCGTATTCCTATATAAAAGAAAGTAAAATCTTTCGCCATTTTGTACTGGTTGAAAGCGATTGATAAGAACAAGTAAGGGCTAATCTCCAGCCTTTTCAAAGGTGGGATACAGCCCGTCAACTTTTTTAAGAAACGCTTATAATTTGATTGCTTTTAAATATTTTTAAATTACACGTTAATTTTTTTGGGGCCAGCTCGATAGCATATTCCCGAACAAGCCCTCTAATATTCTAAAGATATTGCTCATAGACAGATTTAGTTGTTTTTGCGATATTTCTCCAGGTAAAAGATTCAGCGTATTCTCTAATTTTAGAAGTGTCCCAATTTTTATTTAAGGCTAACATTATAGTCTTTTCTAGTTCTTCTGAACTTGCAGGTTCACATAATAATCCATATTCTTCAGAAGCTATTATTTCAGGAACTCCCCCGACTTTTGTTCCTATAAACGGTCTTCCACACCCAATTGCCTCAAACATAACAATAGGATTTCCCTCACCCAGACTTGGAAGGACAAAGAAATCACTGGTGTTTATATAAATGGGAATCTTGTCGTCAGGTATCCATCCTACCAGTTTTATATAATCATCGAGTTTAGAATTTTTAATTTGTTGCTCTAGAGTTTCTAATAGATAACCTTTCCCTGCAATAATACAGTAAATATCGGATCTGGTTTTTGCAATATTGCCAATTGCTTCAATAAGATATTTATGACCTTTTATATCGATTAAGTTTGATATATTAAATATAACCTTTTTATTCATAGGGATTTTCAGAATAGATCTACATTCATTAGTATTTCTTGGGAAAAAAAAGGTTGAATCATAACCATTTGGAATTACAACTAATTTATCTGAGTATTGTGGAAAAGTCTTGGAGATAAATTCTTTTTGTTTATTTGAAACTAAAATCATTGTATCTGTATTTTTTAAAACAAAGTTAAAAAAAGGTTTATATTTTTTCACAAATTCTTCTGTTTTTGAGTGATGAAATGTGACAATTAACTTTCTATCTACGATTTTTGATGCGATGGATGCAGTTATTGAGGAAACGAAACTAAATATACCGCCCGACGTTTGATCATGAATTATTTCGTATCTCTTTCTGTTGGATAAGATCTGGAAAAATAATCCAAAAGTGCGCCGATATACCTTTTCGAAATTTGTGTTTTTTGAGTGAGCTTTATTTGTATAATAATTATACAATAATATTTCGTTATCTTCAACAGACAAATTTTCAATTAAGTTCTTGGTATGTGTAGAAACCCCGCCTGAGGAAGCTACAGATCCGCACATTAAAACCCTTACCATTTTGCCACCTCTTCTACTTTCTCTAAATACGTTGCCATGGATAGCATCATCCAAGCTGCTCCCCATCTCATATAAGGAATTTTGTTTGTAAGAATCCTGTTTTTTTGGTAGAAAAAATATCCAGAATTATCCTGCATATTAAAAATTGTCCATTCTAAAATCTTCTTTGCAAACTCAAGGAATTCCGCATCAAACGTGCTTAACTTACTAAAAGTAATTATACCTTGAGCTTGATTATGTATATCTATAGGATATAGTTTGGGATATCTGTAATAACATCTGCCGTTGTCTAAAAACTGCTTTTTCCTGTAAAAATTTACACCTCTTTTAATTGACTCTATTAGCGGGTCTTGTTCTTTTGGCTCAGCAAAAGGAAGGTATTCAACTAAAGAATCTATTATAAAACCTTGATGAAAATCAGTTTGACGTCTTATCTTTCCACTTCTATATTTACTGTAGATCCAGCAACCATCTGAATCCTGGGTACGTATTAAAAATTCGGAAAGCTTGCATGCTATTCTTTTCATTTCAGCATCGTCAAATAGAGGCATTAACCTGCATATAGCACTTAGACCTTCAGCAGAAGCATTTATTACTATTTTATTTTCACTTAAAGTATCGTATCTTAGGTAGTAAAGACCATCATCTGTTTTCCCAAGTAGATATTTAATTAAAAAATCATAAGCACTTTTTGCAATATCTTTTAGCTCATCATCCTTAAAAATTAAGTAACTGTCAACCATTGCTTTGATCACATTTGATGTTGTGATAACATCAGGTATGTCTGGAGCTAATATGCTTCCATCGAAGCCCCTATAGTTAAAATAATGTCCTGCCCAGCAATCAAAACCGTACTTTTGTTTGAGAGATTTATTTTTTAAAATATTGATGCATTCAAATAAGTCACCTTTATACTGTTGATCGTTTGTTAAAGAATAAATTTTTGAAAATGATTGAGCAAAAAGGGATATACCTTTTACATCTAACCCTTTTTCAATACCTAGAATTGGCCTAATATTTAAGATGGAGTACTTATTCAATTGAGTTATTAGTATTTCCAATAGCTGAGAGTTAGAACATAATTTACTTACTAGTTCGCTATTTAATGCGTCATAAGGGTCCCATCCATAATACTCTTTACTTTTTACCCAATCATAAAGAGATCTTATTGAATTATCTACAAGTACATCGAAAGTCATAAGTTAGCCCCAGTTTGACTTATAGTGCATTAATTGTTGCAACAATTCTATTGCTTGCACTTCCATCTCCGAATCTATTCCGATGTTCCTGGACTGAAGGCATAAATTCATTCACTGCTTCAACAATTCTATCTTTGTTAGAACCAACTAGCACATTCCACCCATCTTTAATGGTCTCAATCCACTCTGTGTTTTCCCTTAGTGTAACACATGGAACTTTCAAAATATAAGCTTCTTTCTGAACGCCTCCCGAATCGGTTAGAATCATCTTAGCATGATTCATAAGTTTTATGAAATCAAGAAATCCTAGAGGCTTTATTAACGTAACAGAGGAGCTTAAGCTGTCATATAAACCGTAACTTTTAAGCAACTTCTCAGTCCGTGGATGAACGGGAAAAACGATATTTTCATTCAGTTCCTGAAAAGCTTCAATAATGTTTCGGAGGTTTTCTATATTATCGGTATTATTTGCTCTGTGAATCGTAGCAACTAGATAGTCCTTCTTTTTTAGGTTAAGATCATTTAATATTGAGGACTTTGCTTCTGCAATTTCCTTATTGAGAAGAAGAGAATCAACCATAACATCGCCAGTTAAATACACATTTTTAGTGATTCCTTCTCCTCCCAAGTTGTCAACTGCATTCTGAGTTGGACAAAATAAGATGTCAGAGCAATGATCAGTCAAAATGCGGTTGATTTCTTCAGGCATGGATCTATCAAAACTTCTTAATCCAGATTCTACATGCGCATTTTTTATTCCAAGCTTTGATGCGGCTAAAGCTCCTGCAAGTGTTGAATTGGTGTCCCCGTAAGTCAGCACAAGGTCAGGTTTTTCAATAATGAGAACTTCTTCTAATTTTCGAAGCATTTCTCCTGTTTGTTGACCATGTGAACCGGAACCTACACCGAGATAATAGTTAGGTTCAGGAATGCACAATTCCTCAAAGAATACCTTATTCATTTCATAGTCGTAATGCTGGCCAGTATGAATTAAACATTCTTCGTTATTTTTTCTTAATTCTTTTGAAACCACAGAAGCTTTTACGAACTGAGGTCTAACGCCCACGACACTTGCAATCTTCATAGCAGGTCACCCTGCAGGGTGATAGAGCTACCATCTTTTTTAGAATATTTTTGTGCAGCTTTTATTTTATTTAAGCTCTCAGGATAATTCCCAATGAAAGAAGCCAAAAATTGGGTAGTATCGATTTTGTCAACTAGGAGCTTATCTCTTTTTTCTTTCCATTTGTTTTTTAGATCCGGTTCCTGAATAAGTTCCACTGCTTTAGCAATGGCTCTTTCAGGATCACTGAAGCTGAAAATAAGATGATACTTGTTTTCAAGTTCAATGAAATTGCCCATATCTTTCTTGCCTACAAAAGAATTGAACCTGACAACTGGAGTTCCCAAGATTGCGGATTCGGTGGTTATTGTCTGGGTGTCTGCCACAACAAGTTTTGCGTAATATAGGATATCATGAATGCGAGATTTCGGGATTTTCAACAAATATTTGTTAAAATCGTCTGGTAGTTTTAATTCCGATGAGATAAATACACGCGCATACTTGCTTAGTTCGTTAACCAAGAGTCTTTTTTGATCAATGGAAAAGCCATTTATACCGAAATCATGTACAGCATCAAATGCATTGAAACGTAAAAGAACGTAATCTTCATTTTGACTTATCCCAAGAAAATCATGAATTTTTACATCTGGTGCAAAATAATTTGTATGTAAATAAGCAATTTCTTTAAAGCTATTAAATTTGATGTGTTTTGGACCCAGATCTATAGTAAATGATGAAGGAGTGAGAACTACATCTACAAAAGGCTTAAAGAGCATGAACTGAAAAGGTGTAGGTTCAGAATCGTTAAAAATTATGCATTTTTTATGTAGTAATTGTGATGTATATGCTGAGTAAACTCCCATTCCAACCAACAAATCAGGCTTTTTCTTTCGGAGAAAACTATACGCTGTTAACACGTTGAAGGGTAGAGCTAATATTTTCCCATATTTTGAATCAGGTACATTGGCATATACAAAATACTCAAAACCCATTTCATCTAATAAGTTAACTGTGTCTCCATAGTTTCTCGCCAAGATAATGGCTTGATGCCCGCTGAGTTCTAAGGATTTTATAACATTTTTGTATAAGTGAACGTGTGCGGGAGTATTTATAAAAAATGCAATCCTCAAAAATATACCTCCAGAATTTTACATTTAAATATTTTTCTTAAAGATCTTACCTATACATTTAAATATTTTTCTTTAAGACCATGTCTTTTAAAATCGCTAAAAGGACTTCAAGGCCGTGAGAAACTGGTTTTTTGGTGGAGCCGTCAACGTCGTAACGGACACCTATACCGACTTCTTTTATGCGGATGCCGGCATTTCCTGCATCCGCGAGCATTTCGCTTTCTATAGCCATGCCCTGCGCATTAAAACGGAATTTTTCAATTGTTGAAGCGGCAAAGGCGCGAAAACCACTCTGTGAATCCGTGATCTTGAGGCCTGAGTGTATGTTAGTGAACCTGTCCAGGATGTTCTGGCCGATGCGACGGTATACAGGAGTGTTTTTTTCCAGGCCGTTTAAGTATCGACTGCCGTTGACCATCTCAGCCTCGCCTGCAATAATTGGAGCCACTAGTTTCGGGATCTCTGCAGGATTGTGCTGGCCGTCTGAATCCATTGTCACAATTATGTTGGCACCCCGGGTGACTGCGGTTTCAAAGCCGGTCTTGAGAGCACTTCCCTTTCCTTTGTTTACCTCGTGAACAATTACCTCGGCTCCGGCTTTCCTGGCAACGTCAGCTGTTCTGTCTGAGCTGCCGTCATCAACAACGATTACATTGTCTGCGTATAATCTGGTAAGGTGAACCATGCTTCCGATGGGAATTTCTTCGTTATAAGCAGGAAGAATCACTGAAATTTGTTGAGTAGCTGTGCGCATTGTGTGTGGATAACCACTCCAAGTTACGCTCTCGCTTCTGTTACTAGCACTCGGCTCGGCATTCATCTTTATACCCCTCTTCTTAATCCCCCAGTTTGAACTCCAAACTAAAATTACTAAATTCAATATTTAAGCCTTTCAATTTATAGAAATATATTTAAATAGATAGTTTAGAATACTTATCTTGGTTAATATAGGATAAAAAAAAGCAATTTATTAATATTAATATAGTAAAAAAGTAGATTTATAGTCAAAACTAAACATTTAAGTAGACATTTAAGTAAAAAAAGTAGAGTGATATTGATATTAATTACAGTATTTTCCAAATTTTAAATATTATTTGCCATGTTTAGATAAGTTAAAAAATAAATACAAATAATAGTTCGAAATACGCAGGAAACTCTAATAAATCTCATTTTGCCTATTTTTAATTAATATAAATTCGGGTTATTACCGGAAACACCTCGATTGGGAAGTTAGGAATTCTGAACTTTGGTACACCATTCGGAAAGACGCCTCCTTTCTCCATGTTATCTTTAGAAAAAATCTCCGGAGTCTTTCTGGAACTGAAGTTCTAGGTATTGATAGAGGTATCGTAAATGTTGCAGTTTGTTCTAACAAACATTTTCTTTAACGACAAAACTGTAAAAAGTGTTAGAGGCAATATGCTTATCTTAAAAAACGGTTGCAGTCCATAGGCACTAAGTCTGCTAAACGTCTTCTCAGGAAGGTTAGCAGAAAAGAAAGACGGTTTGTGACTGATACCAATCACCGCATTTCGAAAACCATTGTAGATATGCCTTACGTTGTCTTTGCACTCGAAGACCTGACAAGCATTAGAGTTCAATCCCGAAAAAAAGGAAAGATTTTACCCGAAAACTCAATATTTGGAGTTTTTACCAGCTTGCTCAGTTCCTGGAATACAAAGCAGAAGCTCCAGGTAAACAAGTTATCTATGTTGATCCTATATTTTCTTCTCAGAAATGCCTGAGCAGGCTTTCCGTCAATAAGCCAAACGTAGAAACTTAACCGTTATCTACAAGCCCCTGAGTCTTTAGCTCAGGTTAATTGACCAGGTACTATTGCTGGCTTCGTAGATCTTCCTCTCTTTCCTGCTTTAGGAAACTCCATCAGTTTTCCGTATTATCAGTAAACTTTGGTTTTGCTTCTTTCCTCCCCCTTAAACCAATATTATTGCGAATATTATATAATCTCAACTAAATATTGTAGGAGCACCAGAACACTGGCAATAGTATAAAAATCGTATTGCTTTACTTTAAAAAGAGGCAGTTTTTACAATATATTATATTCTGACCTATTTTACGTATCTTTGTTCTTCCAATGGACAAACATGACGCTAAAAAGAAAAGTTTTTATAACTTGTCTTATCTTACTATCAATGATCAATTATTATTCTAATAATAGATCATTATTTTATCATACTCAATATTATTAATGATCTGTTATTATTCTAATAATAGACAATTATTTCATCATACTCAATATTTAAATAAAGATTGTTATTGCTCACAGGAATCTTTATGTTAACAACCATTATCTCACCTAGCGTTATTCCTTCTAGTGTTGTTTCTTCCGGTGTCGAATCCGTAGCTACAACCACTGGTCTTCCCCAGTATTGGAATGCAGTTATTATCGGGCTTTTGATGCTTCTGTGTTTAATGGAGATTCTAGCTGCATCTGAAAAATGGAACAGAAACATTAACTGTTCTTTTAATATTGCAATCGTTCCTTTGACTCTAAGTTTTATTGGAATTGTCATTTTTAAAATTATGAATATTATCTGATTCTGGATTTCCGAATATCCTTCCTCAGTTCAACCGCCTAAGTCCTTAAAAGAGGATATTCAAAAGACAGTAAAAAAAATTGGAACATAAAAGCCGTATATTAAGGATGTAATATGAGGATTGTGACAGAACTATGGTATATTAATGTGAAATATATTCCAAAGCATAAGCTTTTGCTATGGTTCTATAAGGACACAACAAATTTTGCAAATTCGCATTTAGATAAATCCTCCATTACATAAGACCCAGTTACTGATACACACACTTATCTTATTGTGGGAGTATATAGTAAAAATGAGTGGAAAATTTGGTATACCAATATATCCTCTATATGACATGACTTCTGAGGCTCTTCATAATTTCATGTTAGTATACAAATTTTGGCAGGGTTGATCAAAAAATACAAGCGATACTAATCCGAGTGGGAAGATTTATGATTATTCTCACCACATGGAAATTCAAGAAGGTAGTAAATGTTAAATTTAACAGAACACCAGGATATTTTCAGCAAGCAAGTGCCTAAAAATCTCATAGCCAACGTTATATATTTTATAATTAACCTCGCAAGTGGGCTGTTTTTGGTGCCATATTTTATTAATTCACTTGGCGTCGCGAGCTATGTATTGATCCCATTAGCGACCTCTTCTACAGCTTATGTGAATTTAATCGTGGTATCGCTTAACACATCAGTTTCAAGATCTATGACTATTGAATTACAGAGAAAAGAGTTTAAAAAAGCAAATGTGACCTTTAATACTGCTCTATTTGGAACACTTGGAATTATCTTACTACTGCTTCCCATAATAGTGTTACTTTCCTATTATTCTCCGTTATTTTTTGAGATTCCATCAAACCAGGAAAATGCTACTAGAATCCTTTTTCTTGGAGTTATAGGTGCGTTCCTACTGCGAGCTTGGAGCGGTAACTTTGGAGTTTCTATTTTCGCCTACAACAGACTTGACCTTATGAACATGATAAACATCATAAATATCCTTGTTCAGGTGGGCCTGATTGTATTGTTATTTAAGTTATATTCTCCAAGTCTTGTTTACATAGGATTAGCTTATCTAATCGCTGCCATAGTTGCCTTTGTTGTTACTGTATTATTTTCACACAAAATAAATCCTCATCTTAAGGTAAATATAAAAGACTTCCGCAGATCAAAGGTTCACGAGATTACGGAGATGGGGGGGTGGGTTATTATTAGTCAGATCGGTTCTCTCCTTTTTCTCCAGATAGACCTTATAGTTGTAACCAAATTGTTTGGTACTCTTGCAGGTGGAGAATACTCGATAGCCTTGATGTGGAGTTCAGTGCTACGCACTATTGCGGGTTTGCTTATAAGTATCCTTACACCAGTGATTTTAACTTGCTATATAAAGGGCAAAATAAAAGAACTGATAAATTTATCAAAAAGTGCCATAAAACTTACAGGCTTTGCAATGGCTCTTCCAATTGGCTTTATCTGCGGTTTTGCTCCACAACTTCTTTCACTCTGGGTTGGTCCTGAATTTGTAAAACTCTCGCCATTAATGTTACTAATGTTGTCTCATCTTGTAATTAACCTTCCAGTAATGCTCCTCTTTGATATCAACATCGCATACAATAAGGTGCGAATTCCAGGAATTGTCACATTTTGGATGGGAATAGGTAATTTTTTACTGGCTGTATTAATTCCATACCTCACTGGCTGGGGATATTATAGTGTTGCAGTTGCAGGAGCAATTGTGCTGACTCTTAAAAATGCCCTTTTTACTCCTTGGTATGCCACTAAGGTACTTGGGATCTCAAGGACCACTTTCATAAGTTCAATGTTCCCTGGTGCCTTAGCAATGTTTATAACAATAGGTTCTTGTAGGCTCATTAATTTTTTTGTACCGATTTCAGGATTTGGAGCCTTACTAATATCTGGAATCATTGTGACCATAGCGTATATGGGCATTGTATGGATTTTTACTAAAGAAAAAGTTGAACGTCAAATAATAATGTCTATGATTCCTTCTTTTATAAGATACAGATTTAAACTAGAAATTAAGAACAGTACGAAATAAAATTTTGATAAGGTAAAATTAATTTTCCTAACAGAGGGATCTTTGTAGAAATTGACGAGCTGTATCCTACTTTTTAAGAGGCAGGAATTAGCCCTTCCTAAAAATATGAATTATTCCTTTTCTTTGTAGGGTTTTGCAAGATAAGTTGAAAATTCCTGATTATCATATATATGATATACATTTTTACAAGAATTAACAGACGTTAAATCACTTTCATTAAATTGTCCAACACCTTTCCATACTGTAGTGTAAGCTTGTTTTTCATACTGTGTTATCAAAAAATATTGAGTAAAATTAGCCGGAAAGATACCAATTTCAAATGAATTTAAATCCGTTGGAAAACTGGACCAAGGTCTAACTGAGGATTTATGAATTGAAGTATATTTTGAACCATAAATAAGAGAAGAATACCGATTTAAAGGGCTCAGTAACGTAATTGTAGGTATATTTTCGCTTTTAGAATCCAATAACCATTTTCCTCCAGAAATGTCATAAGCAGTAAATTGATCGTTTGGATATGTGGTAATAGGAGATTGGTATAGCGAGGCAACTGTGGTGATTACGGATAAGATGATGATAAGATTTAGAACTATTCTGTATTGTTTACGCAAAAAAACCATAAGGTATCCTAGCAACAATGGTGTAAATATCATATTAGCATCTAAATTAATAAATCTGTATGGAGTATGAGCCTGAGATGAAATAAAAAGAAAAACATAAAAAATACTACCAAAAATAAAACATAAAGAAATAGACCTCAAGCTTTTTTCTGAATTTTTAAATATAAAAAAAATCGAAAGTAATGAAAAGATATAGTAGGTTAATTCGTCAAATGTCATAATTAGCAACGACTTTGCTGCTGTGAAATAACCCAGCTTATTAAGATACCCCGTTGCTACAGTTAATGTTGTAGTATCTGAACTCCTTTGAAGAAGAGTATTTTCTATTTGCTCAAAAATTTCAATAGCATTTTTTGTCAAAGCGTACTGAGCTAGATACCAGATAGAAGAAGTTATTAAAAAAATCATAATTAAACGTAGAGATACTTTATGAGATTTACTATCTGATAATATTTCCTCAAAATACATACATATGAGATACAATAAAAAAATTAACGATATAATGGGATGAGTAAATGGGAGTATTAAACAGAGTATAACAACAAGAACTCTATACCGAAAATCACTATTTTTATTAAGAGTATAAAATAAAAGCGGTAAAATTAAAGTTGAGATATGCATATAATATATTGTTGCAAAAAACCAAGCAAAGAATAGAGGTATTGAAGCTATAATTGAGTATATGATGAAATTCTGATCTTGCTTAAATGATTTTGCCCAACAATAAATAGATAACATATAAATTATAATAAATAAGGATGGAATATATTTTGATACTTCTAAATCAGAAACGTTTAAAATTTGGCTGATTTGAGAAATAAGTACTGAAGTATATGGATAAAAATTATAACCAGGAATATTTCCATAAATGCTTACATCCTTTGCATATCCTACATAGTCAGCATTATCTCCTCTACCCATGATTAGAATGTAGTTTCTTAATGTGGGAAGCAAAACTAATAAAATATTACTAAAGATTATCTGGAAAAACCCTGCATAAAATTGTTTGCTGCTTCTAGTGGAAATGGAAGACCACAAAAGAAATATGCCGTTTATCAAACTAAATAGTAAAGATATCCAAAAAATTATGGGAGTATGTGAATATATAGAAATTTCATAGCCTGTAGCTGGCTTTCTTACAATTAATAAAAGAGAATACGATATAAGTACAAAAGATATCGATGTAGATAATAGCTGAAACTTGTTAAAGCGGTATATTTGTGTCGGTAATTTGGATCTGAAAAATTCAATGAGGTTGCTTAGTTCCAAAATAATTCTTTGGCCGTGTTTACTCACATTAGACTCTTTTAGCATATAGTGCCTCCGGTTCTATAAGAGCCGGTTATTAATAATCTGGATACAATGGCTAGCCTGCCAAATTTTCTGTAGGGATTTTGGAGCTTTGAAAAGTTTCATAGGAATTTAAAACAATATCACTAGCTGAAGCAACTGGCATTGACGCTATTTCACAGATTAAATAAACGTCCATTTCTCACTACCACACTTCTAAGCAAAGTACTGAAATTCTCTAAAACCGGCTCTATAGAAATCGTCTGAAATAAAGAATTTCATCATTTTGAATCGAGTTTTGCCTGATGTATTTTTTTCTTATTTATTTTCAGACTCTTAAAGCTTATTTAGACACATTTTCTACAAAGCCTATTTATTTTAATCAGTTTGAATAGTTACATGTTGTGCTTATCCATGTGGATTTATTGAACTTGGCTTGTTAGCATTATCCATCTAGCGTTGTTAGCATTATCCATCCTATGTCTGTCAATTACCCCGATGCTAAAGCTATGGGCTAGCGGTTAACGGTTATCAGTTCCACATTGGCGCGTTGTCATCAGAGTTACCAGCTCCCAACTCTCTTGCGCGAGCACCGTCGTCTTTATCAAGATGCTTAAAAGGTTGTTTCCCCGAGATTGTTACCGATTACTTTACCTGATGGAGCAATTTTTGATAGAAGTCTGACCCTGAATTTCAGCCGTATACTCTCTGCTTCCTCAGAGTGTCTCACCTCGTGAGATACATCAGTAGACTCTCAACTTTCATATATTATGATAAGAGTTGTGAATATATAATGTTATCGAACGAACTTGTCCCAAAACCCATTTTGTTCTTAATCATAGAAAATTTCAGGATTGTTTTCAGGATCAAGAACTCCAGCGGTTACTTAAAGGTGAGATTCTAAGAATTAAATTTTGAGTTATGGGATAGTCTCAACAACAAAATAAGTTCTGAAGATAATGGAATTCCTCCCACTGCTAAAGCAGGTGGGTTTCCTGCCTTAGCTTCTGAGTAAAGCCAAAAAAAGGAATTAAATCGAGAAATAGCGAAAAAAGTTTGAGAAATTCCTGCGGAGAAAAAAATTAGGGCGTGGGAGTAAATTATTGAAAACCGTGAGCACGAGAATCTCTTCATTTTCCCCAAAAACGGAGGATGTACACTATTTTAGAATTGATCAACAACTCACGGACACGACCTCCGCATGAATGAGAGCAAAAGGTATATTGCCAAAGTCTAATGTATATTCTAATCATTGGCTAAAAAATTAAAATGTATGGCGATTTTTACCGGGGTTATTGAAACATATTTTCAGATTTTCAGGGAAATGGAGGGAAAATAACTTGCTGGATAGTGAAATAAAGAATCTGAGGCATCCTGCTGAAATACCTCTTTTTATTATCTGCCTGCTGGTCAGCATTTTTATTTATATCATGTTGATGACAGTTCCGATTCTGTATCCCGAGGAACTCGGGATTGAGTACGTACTGGTAGTTCCGGCAGCGATTGCTTTTCTCTCATTCATTTCCGGGCAAACCTACGGGGGGATGATGGCAAATGCAATCAAGCTCTCAGAAAAACAGTTTCCCGAACTCTACGAAATCATAAAACGCCTTTCCTCTGAGCTGAACCTTGGTGAGGTTCCTGATGCTTTCTTAATCCAGGAAGGCGGGCTGATAAATGCTTTTGCTACCCGGCTGTATTTCAGGAAAAATTACGTAGTTTTTTACGCGGATGTGGTTGAGGTCGCATATCGGGAAGGAGATTTTGGTTCTCTGGAATTCATAGTCGCCCACGAGCTGGCTCACATAAAGGCAGGCCATGTGACCCTTCTCTATAACCTTTCAATCTTTCCAATTGCTTTTGTTCCTGTCCTCAAGAACCTTTTGTGGACTGCGCTAAGCCGTGCAAGAGAGTATACCTCAGACAGAATTGCAATCCGGCTTGCCCCTTCAGGCAAAAAAGGGCTTATAGTTCTTTCCGCAGGCGAGCACCTTTACAGGGATGTAAATTACGAGGAATACCTGGAAACAGCAAGGATTTCTGAAGGGTTCTGGATCTGGTCAACCAATTTGCTTTCAACTCACCCTGCCCTTGTCAGAAGGGTAAAGGCAGTCAACGAGGACAGACCAGGAAAAATCTTTTGAGTGGAGGCAGACTTGAAGGCCTCGGCAGGCAGAGAGATCCCGGAGAGAATTAACTGGTCAGGGGAAAAACCAGTGAACTCAGGCATGAAATTATAAATTCATAAAGTATCAAATTGTATATTCACAAGTTTACATATGGACTATAAATAGCTTTAAATTATCATCCGCCTAATACCTCCAAAATGTCATATTTGCTTGAAATCGTCATTGTCCTGGTTTTGATCGCACTCAATGGCTTATTTTCCATGTCAGAATTCGCCCTTATTTCCTCCAAGAAGACTCGCCTCAGGCACCGAGCGGAAGACGGAGATACACGGGCAGCCGCTGCACTTAAACTCTCTAATGATCCAACTCCGTTTCTCTCAACTGTGCAGATAGGAATCACCCTGATTGGAATCTTTGCAGGTGCGTTCGGTGGAGCTACGATCTCAGAAGAGTTCACGGCTTACCTTGGAAAATTTCCTGCACTTTCTCCGTACAGTAACGCGATAAGTATCACTCTTGTGGTACTCTTAATCACCTACATGACCTTAATTTTTGGAGAACTTGTTCCAAAAAGGCTTGCACTCAATAATGCGGAATCAATCGCTTCTTACGTCGCAAAACCTATGTTCTATCTTTCTGTCATCGCAAAGCCTCTTGTGATAATTCTCAGTAGTTCTACCGAAGCTGTACTCAGGATCATGAGATTCAGGAAGACTACTGAACCTCCGGTAACAGAAGAGGAAATTAAAATTCTGTTTGAAGAAGGGACCAAAGCTGGAGTGTTTGAGAAAGCCGAAATGAGCATGGTAGAAGGCGTGCTTGAGATCGGTGACCGTCGCGTTGATTCCCTGATGACGCATCGCACTGATCTCATTGCGATCGACCTGGAGGATCCAGTCGATGAAAACCTGCGGAAGATGAGCGAAAGTGGCCGATCAAATTTTCCTGTATACCATGGAAAACTGGACAATATTGTCGGTATGGTATCCGTAAAAAGTGTCCTGTCAACATTTCTGAAAAGTGGTATCGTTGATATCAGGGCATCGGTCACAAAACCACTCTTTATACCCGAAAGCGTTTCGGTCCTGAAGCTTCTCGAATTGTTTAAAGAGACCGGAGTGCATATTGCTCTTATCACGGACGAATACGGGAGCATTCAGGGCGTAATCACCCTGCATGACATTCTTGAAGCAATTGTGGGTGAAGTCCGTTCCTTTGGCGAGCCTGTGGAGTCACAGGTTATGGTTCGGGAAGACGGCTCCTGGTTAATCGACGGGGATGCACCCATTGAAAAGCTTAAGGATTTCTTGCCTGTAGATTTCTTTCCAGGGGAGGAACTGGGATATTACCGGACCATTGCCGGGCTGATAATTTTCCTCCTGCAGCGAATACCGTCAACCGGAGACAATATCGTATCCGGAAAACTGCGGTATGAGGTGGTGGATATGGATGGCAATCGAATAGATAAGGTGCTGGTAACAAGAGTTCCTGTGGCTCCTCCAGGTTGAACATATATCTCTCAGTGTCTTAAAGTGTGATTTTGATATAAAAAAGAAAGGCACTAAACGACCCGCAAAAGTCAAGTATAAAATATCAACCAGTTTATATTGGGCGGCCAGAATTCCTGAAAATTGGAATTTCTCTTCTTGCTTAACAAGAGGATTATTAAAGCCTTTTTGTTTGTAGTTCCATCCCACGCATTAAGGAATAAAGGAATTATATAAAAAATTAAAGAGAATTTCGATAAGTTCTGACTGTATATATCTGGAATGTAGGGGTTTTCGAGATATTGATGTTCGAAATTCTCAATCCTATTTTTTATTAAGCTTGAATTTTTTAAATAATCAGACCCTTTAAAGGCTTTGGGCCTTTTCAAAGGCTTTATCTGTTGCAGCTGGTCTGTCTAGAATCACCGGTGCAGCCTGTCGGATCACAGGTTTGTTCGGAGTCGCTGTTACAATCAGTCTGGTCACAGGTCTGTTCGCCACAGTCTGCCTGGTCGCATTCTTCAGCACAGTTTTCACAGCAGTCGCCGTTACATTCTGTGAGTTACAATCTCCGGTACAGTCCGCCTTGTCACAGTTTTCAGTACAGGTATCACAGCAGGCTCCTGTACAGGCTTCTCCACAAACTTCGGCACAGTTGTCACAGCAATCGCCGTCGCAGTTAGCCTGTTCAGGGTTTTCTATGCAGTTATCACAGCAATTCCCGGTGCAGCTTGCCTTGTCGCAGCCTCCATCGCAGCCTCCATCGCAGCCTCCATCGCAGCCTCCATCGCAGCCGGGAATTTCATTAGCGGGTAAGGTGAATGTTCCATCTCCGTGGTTTTTTAGATCACAGTTACCATGGGACAGGCTGTTTTGATTACAATAGGCAGGAGATCCTCCGGCTTGACATGCCGAGGCTGCAGAAACTCCTAAAGTCAATAACATTAATACAACAGAAACAGATGCCGTAATTTTCCAGATTGACTTTCTGTTAAAATTCATTTTTTCCTCCTATTTTGCTTACGTTTGATCCGAGAATACCCGTAATCAAGAACCCACTGGAAAAATTAACATATAAACATACTTATTTTTATGGCACATTATAAAAAAAGAAAACGGAATTTAAAGCTTTATAATGCTTTATTTCCGGGTCTAAAAGATTACAACATTGTAAATTCTGTTAAACTATATCTCTCATCAGTTAAAAACTAAATGTAAGTCTTTTCAAGAGTTTGAATCCCCTAAAATCTTAATACAGTACTTTATATTCGAGCAGGTCTCCCTTATGGGGCTATTTTCTGTGTACCTGAACTATTAAGGTCCCAAATTCTTCCAGGAACTCATACTTCCCGTATTTAACGGAAAGGCAGGACAAAAGATGCTATTCGGGCCGCTCCAGAATAATATCTGCCGATTTTCCACGGACCGGTGAAAGCTCCTACCTGAACTGCATTTTTTGGAAACAATCTTAGATTATAGAAATGCCAGTACGGACAGTTCGAGATGTATCCTGACGATATGAAAGCCCCCGTGAGCAGGATAATCGGCAAAAATGAATGTGATCGAATATCATAAAAGAGAAGGAAAATGATACTGGAAAATGAGTCTGTACATTTAGCAGTACTTTTATTTCCTCCTCATTCGCTTACTTTTATTTTTCCTGTGTATGTTCCGAAATCCAGTTCCCTACAATTTCCAGAGCAGTCGGAGAAATTGTTTCTTCTATTTTTGCGTACTCTGAAGGAGACCCGGTTTTAGCGGTCTGGAACAAATGGTTGAGGCCTGGCAGTTCTTTGACTGTATAGTCTTTATTGCCCCCTTCCTTGAGAGCCTCGTTTATAGCGTAGAGATTTTCTTCAGGCGGGACCTGAAGGTCTTTTTCACCGTTTATAGCAAGTACAGGACATTTGACTTTCATTAAGGCTGGTTTGGGGTCGTATGTCAGGAAAAAGCGCATCCATGGAGATGAGAGTCCTGCTGCTTGAGAGTCAATAGTAGCCTCGGAGTAACCTAAATTTTTTCTTTCTTGTTCGCTCATATTTGCCATCTCGGCCCTCAGAATATTACGGAGCTCCTCCTCAGCAATTGTATTATTTTCTTCTTCTTTTACCACAGAAAACATTCTTCTCATCAGAGCGTCGTTCTTGGCGATAGTCTCATTACTTGCTCCTCCGGCCCTGGCAATGAGGTCACTTTGCAAGTACAGAATTTCCTCTCCAGTCAGCCCGGGGGCTGCCATCAGCACGATAAATGAGATATCAGGAGACTGTACTGCTACCATAGGTGCAATTAGACCTCCTTCACTGTGTCCAATCAGTCCTATTCGGCTTGAGTCTATCTCCTTGCGGCTTTTGAGGAATTCGACTCCTGTAAGTACATCTCCCGCAAAATCCTCAGTTGTAGCCTGTGAGAAGTTTCCAGTCGATCCTCCTATACCTCGGTCGTCTACCCGAAGCACAGCAATACCCCGGCGTGTCAGATAATCCGAAAGTACAAGGAACGGACGATGCCCCAGGATTTCTTCATCACGATTTTGCGCTCCTGAACCCGTTATGAGTATGACTGCAGGGAAAGGACCCTCTGACTGGGGAAGAGTTAACGTTCCTGCCAGCCTTACTCCAGCTTCTTTATTTTCATAAGCAACTTCTTCTTCGGTATATGGATAAGGCTTTACAGGGTCCTGCTTTTTGTGCGTATCTGGGACTTTCTCAATCCTGTTAAGCACAAGTGGAAAAGCTGATCCTGCCTGTTTCCATTCTCCGTCTATGGTTTCATTATCCTCCTTATATACCCCTTCAAAACTTCCCCTTATTGATTTCACTTCAAGGTTCAGATTACCATCCTTATAATTAACAGTTTCAACAGGTATGCCGCTTACTCCCTGATCAGGACTGTCCATGCTGGCTTTGACAGAGCCATCAGGGTTAGTAGAAATATTGAATACTATCCTTAATTCCAATCCACCTGGAACTTTCAGATTTCCCATCCAGATGCCTTCTATATCTTTGATATCCCCAGCACTTTCATTATGCGTATCATTTAGTTGTGAACTATCTTGCTGTGACCTATCTGTCTGCGAAGTACATCCCAGACCAGCTATAACAATACTCAATAAGACTACGCAAATCGCAATTTTACTCCTCATGAGAACCTCTCTGTCTTTTACACTTTTCATTTACTTTTTATATTTCTCTCTTTCAATATTCCTTCTTTGAATGTTTGGTTCCGTACCTTTTTAATTCTTTACCGAGATTAAAATCTCAGCTATTATAACCCCAGCTAATATAACTATTTCAATCATTGAGAAGACTCTGTAAATTAAAATAATCCTGTAACAAAAATAAATTTTGAAATTTCAACCCAAATAATTTTCATTCAATTTCCATTAACTTCTTAAATCAGAAAGCTTTTTACCAGACTTCGGTTTGAGGTAAGCAGGCAGATCTGATAATCTTAATTAGCTGTTTTCTCTATGAAACAGCAGAATTATTCCTGTCCGGTCAGGCCGGGAAGGAAAGCATGTTTAAAAAAAGAATAAATGAATATTTATCTTCTGAGAATTATAGTTCTCAGACGGTAAGCCGAAAATGTCTGTTGCCGGGCGCCAGTTAAGGACCAAAAAGAAAGAATGTTATAATGAATGAATAAATAAAAACTTATCTTCTGAGAATCATAGTTCTCAGGCGGTCAGCGGCGCTTGCGGACTTATCGGCAATGCCTCCTACTCTTTCTACAAGCCCTATAAGGTGGCAGACCCCTGCGCCTCCGAGAGCATCTTCGTTTTCGAAGATCTTTTTTAAGAGGGCTGTTTCAAGCACATCCACATCATGTTCCAGTTTTTCGACTTCAGGAATGATACTCATGGTTTCCTTGATTTCCTCCTTGCTGAAAGAAGTAGCTAGAAGCTTGTAAAGCTCACCTGCAAGCTCATCGTACAGCCTTGTAGTTTTCAGCGAAGCACCCATCAGTTCCAGAAAACCGTCTTTTATTTCCTCAGGAAGGGTCTTACAGGGCCGAAGGTTCATCCAGTAGGCTGCGGCCTGTGCAAAGTCGGCAATAGAATCCTGCTGCTTGAGGAACGAAAGAAGGTCCTTTTTGTCCACTGGCAGCTTGACTGAGGAAGGAATGCCTGCCCTTATTTTCTGTTTGAGTTTATCAGCGTCGTGTTCCAGTTTGTCAATTTCCTCTGTCCTCTCCTCCAGAACTGCCTGATTTCCTGAACAGTAGGCTTCCATTGCTTCAGCCAGTTTTTCAACTGCAAGCACTCCTTTTTTGGCATGCATTTCCAGAGGGACAAAGGGAGATTCAGCGACCACGTCAAAGACGGAACGAATGTAGTCTTTCATAAAAAAATCACCTCGAGCCCTACAAAGATCAATGCCGATGTAAGGGCAGCTATAGGAACTGTTGCTATCCAGGAAGAAATAATCCTCCAGATCACGCGGAAGTCAACCGCTGCAATCCCGCCTGCAAGCCCTACACCTATAACCGAACCGACAAGCGTGTGGGTAGTCGAAATAGGAAGGGAACTGTAACTGTGAAGCAGAACCACTGAGGCTGTTGCAATCTCTGCGGAAAAACCACGTGTCGGTGTAAGTTCAGTGATCTTTGAACCGATGGTTTCAACCACTTTATAACCCCAGGTTGCCATTCCGATTACCATGCCAAGGCCTCCCATTACAAGTACCCAGGTAGGGACTCCACTGTCTATCACTCCCATAACTTTGAGCGCGGCAGCAAGAGGACCGACAGCATTTGCCACATCGTTTGACCCGTGCGCAAATGCCATGTAACAGGCAGTTATGAGCTGCAAGGATATGAATTTTTTCTCAACGAGAGGCAGGTCTATGGCCCTGTGAAGGTAGATCTTTCTTATTACAGAAAAAGTCAGATAAGCGAAAACAGCCCCAAGAGCCGGAGATATAAACCAGCTGGCAACAATTCTCGTAAGTTCCCCCCAGTGAATATCTGCAAAAGAGATGGTTCCGTTGTAAACTGAAACCAGCCCGAAGCCGAGTACTGAACCGACAATGGAATGGCTGGTTGAAACGGGGAGGTTGTAAAAGGTTGTAAGGGTTACCCAGAAGCCTGCTGCAAGAATTGCAGCCAGCATCCCAACAGCCACGATATCCGGGTGGATCTTGCCAATAATCTCAATGGGAACGATCCCATTTGCAATTGTCTCGGTAACCCGTTTCCCGAAAATCACCGCACCTAAAAATTCAAACACGGCAGCAATAACGATTACCTGCTTGATTGATAAGGCACCTGTTCCGACTGAAGTCCCCATAGCATTTGCGAGGTCGTTTGCCCCTATGTTCCAGGCCATATAAAGGCCCGCTAAAATAAGCGCTATGACAAGTAAATCCATTTTTTTCCTACTCCAGATATTTTAAACTTCAAAACGTTATAGTTACTATCTAATCAACATTTTTCACTTTATATAATAAGGATTTTTCATTTTTAGTTATGAACTTCTATGTATACCATTTATCTAAATTTAGAGCCTGTATGGTATTCCAGACCATTTCATTATATTTTATAGTTTCCATATATTTCGGAGCACTCTATATACTCTATAGATCTATATATGTCTATTTTTAATATATTTATATCATTTTTTCCACTTCAGCAACCGAAAGTTCCCTTAATGGACATAAGACAGGTACATTCTATAGAACAAAGCTTTTCTGTTATTCGGAAATAACGTAAGGTTTTTATCTGAGTATGCCTTCTCTGAGAACTTTTTAACTATATTTCAAAAGAAGCTCCTTAAAGGTAAAACGAATGTAAGGATATACCTTAAGACGGCAATTGATAAGGTTTTTGATCTTAAGCTTCCGGATCTATTTACAATTAATTACCTTATCCTTTCATTAATCTTAAACGGAAAGGGCACGGAGAAAAATAGGGAATGGTACGGAGAAAATAGGAAGTAAAGTGAATAAAGCTACAGCTATTCTGCATCTGCTGATTTTAAAGCCTCTACTATAAAAACCTATAAAGCCTATTATGAATTTTTCCGTGCAGTATTAGAGCCCTTATAAATTAAAGCCCTGTTAAATTGGCGTAAATATTTACTTCCAGAATATAAAAAAGGAGAATTTTTCAGGCTTCAAGCTGATTGAACTCCTGATCTTTCAGTTCTTTTTCCCTTATCCTTTCTCTGAGCAGGTCGAGCACTTCTTCATCCGAGACATCATACCATCTCTCGTAAGCTTCAGCGACAGCCCTGAAATCTGAAGGGATTTCAAGCACAATGAGTTCATCAACTTTCTTTTTGATCTGTTCTGCGACCTCTTTTCCAGCCACAGGTACGGCGACCACAATTTTTCCGGCTTGCCTGTTTCTGCAGAGTTCGATGGCTGCCCGCATTGTAGAACCCATTGCAATGCCGTCGTCGACAAGAATCACGGTTCTTTTCGCGAGCACCGGCAGGTGATTTCCCCCTCTTAGAGCTTTTATGCGCCTGTCGATCTCGGCAATCTGTTGTTGTTTTATTTGCTCAATGGTTTCTCCTGCAAGCCAGTAATGCGCATTTTCAAAGATGAACGTGCTCCCGTTCTCGGCTATTGCCCCGAATCCAGCTTCAGGGTTGTCCGGAAAAGGCAGTTTCCTCGCGATAACGAGGGAAAAATCTGCATTAAGTTTCCTTGCAACCTGAAGCCCCACTTCCACTCCCCCTCGCGGAATGGCAAGAATAAGAGGATTATCCACCCTGTATTTTTCAAGAGCTTCTGCAAGTTTTTCTCCTGCATCTTTACGATTTTTGAACATAGCTCCACCTTAAATTCAAAAATTATTCATTATCCCCATATTGTAAACGCCGAGTTAAACAACCCTTATAGGACGCCTATAAACCTCAATTGAAGAGCCTGAAGGGAGAGTTGTTTCAGGCAAACAGAGTTCCAGAACCTTACTTGCAATATCTTCGGGTTTGAGAACAGGTTCATCCGAATAGAGCGAGCGGTACATGCCGGTGTCCACACCTGCAGGGCAGACTGCATAAACCTGAAGCCCGCCTCCTGTTTCGTAAGCAAGAGACTCGGTAAAACCGATTACTGCAAATTTTGAAGCGCAGTATATGGAGAGCTTCGGTATGCCATGTTTTCCTGCACCTGAAGATATATTTACTATCCTGCCTTCACCCCTCTTAAGCAGGTGGGGCAGGGCATACTTTGTACAGAAAAACATGCCTTTTACATTTGTATCCATGATTTCATCATATTCTTCGGTTGATGTGTCCACAAGGTATTTCCTGTATGCAACTCCTGCATTATTAACGAGGATGTCAATTCTTCCAAAGACGTTTACCGCCTCTGAAACCATATTTATGACTTCCTCTTCTTTTCGAATATCAGTCTTTACCGCAAGAGCCCTCACCCCTTCCCTTTCTACCATCCGGGCAGTTTCATGGATGTCTCTTCCGGTTCTTGCGGCAATTACAATGTCTGCCCCTTCTCTTGCGAGCGCCAGACATATTGCCTTTCCAATTCCTTTCCCTCCGCCGGTTACAATGGCTACCTGACCTTTCAGTTTCATACGAGTCAATTATTAATTATCGAGCAGGATAGAGGATATATTTTTGGAAGCAATGTTTCTGAATTCGGATTCCTTATCAGGATATCTCAGAGCTGAGGGATCGGAGGCGCGTGTATCTCGATTATTTTCCCTGAGGTCACTTTTGAATCAGGCGAAACAAGTTCGAGCACCTTTTCCGCAATATGCTCGGGTTTGAGTTCAGGGCTGTCCGGATAGATCGACCTGTACATCTCAGTATCCACAGCCCCCGGGCAGATTGAGTAAACTTTTATTTCTCCGTCCATTTCGGAGGCAAGAGATTCCGTTATACCATTTACCGCAAATTTTGAGGCGCAATATATGGAAAATTCCGGAATTCCGTGTATTCCCCCTACAGAGGAAATATTGATGATTTTTCCATTCTTGCTTTTTCTGATGTAGGGAATCGCATACTTAGTGCAGAGGAAGACCCCTTTTACGTTTGTGTCCATTATCTTATCGTATTCTTCCGGGGTAGTTTGCTCCAGCCGCTTTTTATATGCCACTCCTGCATTATTGACCAGGATATCAATCCTGTCGCACTTATTTATGACCTTTGAAATCATGCGCCTTACGTCTTCTTCGTTACTCACGTCAGCCTGAATAGCAAGGGCTTGACTTCTCATCTTTTTTAATTTATCCATTGTCTCTTTTAGTTCACTCTCATTCCTTGCTGCAATGATGACGTTTGCTCCTTCTTTTGCCAGAGCGAGGCAGATAGCTTTTCCTATCCCTTTGCTCCCTCCGGTTACAAGGGCTGTTTGACCTGCTAAACTCATTGCTATCACTTTTATTTCTTTATTTTTATTAACCCATTTTTTACTAAATCAAGAAATAAAAATGATTAAAAGATGGATATATCTTTGGAAACTGAGTTTCTGAAATAAGGTTCTACCTCAATATGGAATTGCCTTTTTTGTACTCTTTAACTTATTCGGCTGCCAGCCTTTTACTCAAGGTACTGGCGATCAATATAGCAATACTTCCAGTCCTCGCCAGGCTGGAAAGATTGAATTACAGGATGCCCGGTTTCTTCAAAATGCTTTGTTGCGTGCTTATTTTTTGATTGGTCACAGCAGCCAACATGCCCGCAGGTCAGACAGATTCTCAGGTGCACCCAGTGATCCCCGCTTTTCAGGCATTCCTCGCATCCCCTTGAACCCGGCTCCACATCTTTTACTTTTATCATATCTCTGTGTGTGCAGACCATAGTGTTTCCCTTTTCCTCAATATTTACACCTGTGACTACTCCCCTCATTGAAATGAGGGGCATCTATCGGTTTCAGTTAAGATGGATACAAACCATTTTTGTGTAGATGTTCTTCTGATAGTCAAACGTTTAATATTTCCTTCAAGGGGTCTATGCATTTTGATTTTTATGTCTCCAATTTTGGAAAGACTCAATATATTACTATTTAAAGAAAAACCAGATTGGAGGTAAGTAATACTATCATACCAGTTTTTACCTTTGAATCTGGGGTATCCTGCTTTTTCTCCTGCTTTGACTCTACGGAAAAAAGCTTGAAAAGCAAGATCGACACGCATAGTACATCTTGAAGAGTGTGAGAATGGACTTCTTTGAGTTATGGTTTTTTTTCCAGATAGGAATCATTTTCTTAGATTCATAATAACCTATTTTCTTTTGTTCAGGTTCCCAAGCGTTTTTTCTTAATGCCAATGTTTCATTATAGACCCATCTACAGAGTTCCAAAGTTCGATTTATCTTTGTCACTTGAGATTTTGTTGGATAGATTCTATAACAATTAACTTTAGGCATAAAATAATATTATATAATTTTACCTAAATAAAAGTATCTTTGTAGAAGTTTACGGGCTGTATCCCACCTTTGAAAAGGTGGGGATTAGCCCTTATTTGCCCTAAAATATGAGCCGTATAGTGGAATTATGTGACTGTGACCTTGGTAAATCTCCATCTAGCAATAAGAAACATTATTGCAGCGAAAGCCAGCAGTGCAAGAAAGGAAGTAATAGCCTCCCCTTGAGTGTAAGTGTAATGAATGCCGATTGACGAAAAATCACTCCCTATTGCAAAATACCTGATTCCGCTAACCAGATGCGTGAGTGGATTGATTGTGGATAGAGCTCTGAGGACGGGAGGAAAGGAAGTCGACGGGTAAAGTGCATTGCTTGTAAAAAAGAAAGGCATTGTAAGCAGGGTTATTACTGCCTGCATCCCCTCAGGACTTTCCATAGTTATTGCGATTGCAGCTGAAAGGAAAAGAAATCCCAGAGAAAATGCCCCTATAAAAAGTATGATCCCAAAAAGTGAGACCAGAATCTGTGTTGCTGTGTAGCCTTCAAAAAACTGTACCCCGAGTAAAAGCCCAAAAACCATGATAACGGCTGCCTGGATTAAGGATTTAGTCACGCTTGAAAGTCCGATTCCAACAATTATATGGATTCTTGGCAATGGGCTTGAAAGTGTCTCTCGCATTAACCCCCAATTTTTGTCAAAAAGCAGTACTGTTCCCCCAAAAAGACTTGTAAAAAGCGTGGTCATGGCGATAACGCCTGCGCCTATGAAAGTCAGGTAGCCAACAGCCCTGACACCGGGGATAACCGGCATGGTTGCAGTCAGCCTATCAAAATTATTTGACATTGCAACTCCAAAGAAAGCCAACCAGAGCGCAGGCTGGACAAGGGAAGTAAACAGGAGAGTGCGGAACCGGACAAACCTCAGCATGTCCCGCCAGTATATAGTAAGAAAGCCTTTCTTCATCTTTTAACGCCCTCCTGGCCTCACCACTACCGCTTTTTCTGTCCCGGTATCCCTGAGTTCCCTTCCGGTATAGTGGACAAAAACGTCATCCATTGATGGTTTTTTGAGGTTTACTGCCCTGATCTTAATCCCCCCGTTCCGAAGTTTATCCATGATCTCAGGCAGCAGGTAGGTACCGTCCACATTGACCATGGCAATTATTCCTTTTGATTTATCTCTAACCCCTCTAACAGTATCAAGTTTCTTCAACAGGTCTGAAGCTCCCTGGTTGTCGTCTGTTTCCAGATATATAAGATCCTGGCCAAGTGCATTTTTTAACTCCCAGGGCTTGCCTGTGGCAATAATCTGGCCGTGATCTACAATGCTTATATAGTCGCTGAACTGGTCAGCTTCGTCCATGTAATGGGTTGTCAGGAAAATAGTTGTGCCCTGCCGGTTGATATCCTTCACATAATCCCAGATTCTTATTCTTGTCTGAGGATCAAGCCCGATTGTAGGCTCGTCCATGAAAAGCACTTTCGGGCGGGTCATGAGTCCCCTTGCAATCTCAAGCCTGCGCTTCATTCCGCCGCTCAGGTATCTTGTCAGGACATTCCTCTTTGCTTCAAGCTCAACCAGATTGAGCAGTTCGTCAATTCGCTCCTGTCTTTTAGCTTTTGGCATGGAATAGAGCCTTCCGTGATATTCCAGAATCTCCCTTACAGTCATATCCCTATCAAGAGTCAACTCCTGAAAAACAATCCCTATAGATTCCCTGACTTTTTCGGGTTCTGTCCTCAAATCGTAGCCTGCAATCTTTACGCTCCCTTTCTGCATGGGCAGGAGGGTAGTAAGAATATTGATTACAGTACTCTTTCCAGCTCCATTTGGTCCGAGAAAAGAGAAAATCTCCTCTCTCCTTACCGTAAAACTGATATTATCGACTGCCTTTACCTCGCCGAAAAAATACTCAAGGTTACTAACCTCTATAATGTTGTCTTCCAGAGCCAGTACCCCATCTACCTTTTCCCTTAAGAATGATTAACCTTCGATGATAAATAGGTATTTTTGCTTCCTTGGATCCTTTGTGCAGAATTGGCGCCAGCGACAAGCTACGGGATGAATCGAGAATGCCAAAGGGCATCACCGGAAGCAGGATTGTCTGATTTCAGTAACCGGAGACTTGCCTGCAATCTTAGCTTACCTCATGATTTCGGGATGGCAAATACTGTGAATGTTACCCCCGAGTGTTATTCTTTCAACAAACTTCTGGTCGTTCTACTGAAGAAACTTTTAATTGAAATTTTTAATTCTATTTCTCATGATGAGTTTTTTGAATATGATGTGAACTATACTGGTTCGAGTCAAAATTTATATTCGTTCAAAATAATAAATTAAAAACTCAAAACTTTGATGGCATAAGGCTGAGAAAGTTTTATTGAACTGCTAATCGGATAGCGATTTACGGGAAAAGCCAGTGAATGCCTGGTGGGGCACTGCAGTTACTTTATATTAAAGGGGAGTATTGTATACTAAAAGGGGGAATTAAATGATAAAGATTGTACAGGGCTTGCCGGAAAACGTCGTAGCAGTCAGTGTAAGTGGAGAGGTTACTGGAGAAGACTACAAAAATGTGTTAATTCCTGCTATTGAAGACAAAATACAAAAGTACGGGAAGGTTCGTATACTTTATCACCTGGACAAGGAACTCGAGTGGTTTACCCTTAACGCCATGCTGGAAGATGCTAAAGTTGGCATACGGAACCTTACGGCATTTGAAAAGATCGCAGTTGTCTCAGACGTGGACTGGGTTAATAGTGCCGTTGAAATATTTAAGTTTATTATTCCCTTTCCGGTGAAAACCTATAAGAATGAAGAACTTCCTGAAGCAAAGGCCTGGATCAGTGAATGAAAACCCAAGCTACCATGATTAACTTTGGATAATAATTCACATTTTTCTGGTGAATTTGCAGATTCCTTTTGATTACGTTTTTTCATCTTTTGGTTACGTTTTTTCAGTAACTGAACTCCAGGGTCTGGAATTGAAACGATAAAAAATTAAAAAACGAACATAATATTCTTTGAATAATATGCACAAAAATATGAAAGTACTTGGAATCACTTTCATGCCAAAGAAAATTAAACGATTAGAGAGATATACAGGAGCTTTTTCGCTTTTCTTAAATCGCTCCTGTTATTTACTTCTCACTGCGGTGGGATTAGCACCTTATCTATTTGATGAATTACCCCATTGTTGGCTGCGATGTCCGCTTCTGTTATGTTTGCGCCTCCAACCTGAATGCCATTAGCAGTCACCTTGACAGTGAGTTCTCCTCCTTCAAGTGTCTTGATACTTGTCATGTTTTCAATATCTTTTTTCATCAATATTTTACCAGCAACAACATGATAGGTTAAGACTTTTTTCAGTTCCGTAGTATTGTTCGTAAGCGCAGGAACCGTGCCTTCCGGAAGTTCGGCAAAGGCTTTATCAGTTGGAGCAAAAACAGTATAAATTCCGTCTTCAGCCAGAGGCTTCTCGAGTCCTGCAACATTTATGAGCTGAACGAGGGTTACGAAGTTTTTATTGGCTAATGTTTGCATGATATTTTGATCGCTTTTCTCTACAACATTTGCAACTTCTTGAGGTACCCCCTCAGCTTCCTTTGTTATATTCTTGCTTTCATTTTCTACTTTTTTAGTTTCATTTTCCGGTGCTTTTTGCGCACAACCGGAAGCAAATAGCATTAATGAGATAACCATCAATGTAACAAGCACAGCACCAAAAAGCTTTATTTTCCCAATAATCTCTACCTCCATTCATAGCATGTATGTGGAAATATATCCCCAATGAATAATATATATCGGCCTTTATATATTTTGTCTTTAACATGCTACGACTTCTCTGAAATCCACTCTCAAAATATCTTCATCCAATTGAATTAAGTCTCTGAAGGACAGCGCCAAATATAACCGATATTCTGAGCAAATTCGCTCTTACGATGCTTTTTTGAATCAAAATCTTTTTTGATTCAAATATGGCTTTCAAAAATACAATTAAAAAATGAAATTTTATCTTATTTATCTGAATTTGTCTCAATTTGCCTGAATTTATCTCAATTTCTCCAGATTTACCTTATTTATCTTAGTTTATGTAAACAAAGTTATTGAAATAAAACTACTGGTTGAGGCTTATTGATATAACAGAGAACAAGAATTTTATTATCAAAGTTGCAGAAGAAAAGTCACTTTATAATATATTCCCTCAAGTCCGATTTCAGAATCCGTTCAATCTCGTTCCAGTTGCTGTTTCTGGTTTCTGTAAACATGTACCCGAAGAAGCCGTATTTTTCATGATCCGCTTTTCTGAGTTCCAGGGGCTTTTCAAAGCCAGAAAGCAGTTTTTCATAATCAAAAGCCTTTACCTCCTTCAAATCGAGATCCTTCCGGCCTGTTCAGCATAACAAGGCAGAAGCTCTTTCCTTCTTTATCTGCAAGAATTTTATCCCAGTCCGGCTCAAGCTGTTCCAGAAAATACCTGTAAGTGTTAATCCCATACGCAAAATGTGCAATATCGGTCGCACACCAGCCTGCAAAACGCATTGGGTTCAGTTCTATCGGCTGGACTCTCCTATCCTCCCCTATCCGAAGTTCAAAATGAAGGGGAAAATTCCTGAGCCCTACCAGCTTTCCGATTTCTTTTAGAAGATCCTCAACAGCTTCCCTGTGTGTTTCTATAACTGCCTTCGAAGTAAAATATACCCTGTCACCGACATCGTTTTCCGAAGAAAAGATATGCTTGAAAATGTTGAGGACTACCGGCTTTCCTTTGCTATTGAAATAAGCATCAACAGCAAACTCTTCCCCTTCGATATTTCCCTCGATAATGAAATTTTCCACGTCCAGAACCTGCGCCGGATAAAGCTCTCTGATCTCCTCAACCTCAGCCTTTATGCGCTTCAGAACCGAATCCCATTCCTCGTCAGTCGAAACCTTATGCACTCCGAGGCTGAAAAATCCCACCGCAGGCTTTATGATAAACGGTTTTTTGATTTCTTCAACCCGGATCTCGTCCAGCTTCTCAAATTCAACACCTTTGAAATATAATTCTGGATAGATCCTTTCCAGCAACTCCCTGAACTTAATTTTATTCTTGAAAAGCTCAATTTTCTCAGGCAGCCCGGTAAAGCCGAGATTTTCCGAAATCCAGCCAATAGAATTTTCGGAATTGGAATAAAGAGCACATTCACCTTTTTCTTTTATTAATTCGATAAATTCAGCTTCTTCAAGAAGCCTCAGCTTTTTTTCGGTATTCAGTCCGGCTGCCATTTCGTTTTTTAAAACAGGAATCTGTAACTCCGCAACAGTGTTTTTTAAAAATTCGGAGACGTAGGGGTGGTCGAGGATTATCATTTTTGTATACCTTTCTTATTGTTTTTCAGCTTGGAAACCTGAAGCTAGATTATAAGAGAGGTTAGTAATATTTATTGTGGGAATCTAAGTAAAACAAGTATAAAAGTTAAGAAAACTCTTTTGGAGAACAAGAAAAAATGAAAATCCTTCAAACTCTCTCCCGCCTCTATGTAAACGACATTAACTCAGCCCTCGAATTCTACGAAGAACTCTTAGGCACCCCCGCAGCCATGCGTTTTGAAATTCCGCAAATCGGCCTGGAACTGGTTCAAATAGAAGGTATTTTGCTCATAGCCGGCTCGGATGAAGCTCTAAAACCATTCAGAAGCACGCAGGCTACATTTCTTGTCGATTCTCTTGATGAATTCGAGGCTTATCTGGAACGAAAAGGCGCAGAAATTCTCCGGGGGCCGGATAAGGTTCCGACCGGCAGGAACATGACAGTAAGGCATCCTGACGGATCGGTAATAGAATACGTGGAACATTCAAAAATAGAGTGAAGGGATTACAATCTATCAGTTCTCAATCTGTTCCCATTAGTTACGGGAATGCTACTTCAGTTGTGTAAATACTATTTCTCGCTTCTGAGTAAATTTGGGAAAGGCTGTCCGTTTCGCGGCCGGTGAGAGCGCAGGCACTTGAAAAATCAGTACAGAGAAGGTTTGAGGGGCTTTTTCGGGAAGTAAAAAGATTTTTTTTGATCAAAATGGTTTTTCGTGACCATTTCATATGTTTATCCGGAATTACTCTCCTTACAAAATAAGAAAATCAAATTATACAAAAATTAGGGTCCTCCAAAATCAGTGTGTAAACTGAGGATTCAGAATGCTTATTTTAGGTAATAGATATATAACCAGAGTTCCCCCAATAAAAGTACATTCTTAAAATCCAATTTAGAGGAAAATAAACCCGATTAAACTTTAAAAATAATAGATGGACGGGATTAGAGCTTTATTTTTTGACAAATCACATTTTTTTGAAATTATGGCAACTGACTCCGTTTTCCGTTTTACAAAATTAAATGTTGAAAATAAGGGCTAAGAAAACCTTAAAATGAAAATTAAGGATATTTAATTTCTTTAATGGAAAATAAATTCTTTATCATCTGTACTTTTATTGGGGAAGCACTAGAACCACATCCAATTCACGAGATAAGGCTTATTAACCCTTGAAAAATGAATCATTTTTTGAGGACCCTAAAAAATATGTTAAAAATTGAGTACACAAAGATGATTGTATAAAAATAATAATATACGGATATTTTTGAATATAATAATTTTGGACTTACGCACTTGATGTCAAAATCAAGCACATTCGGCGTTGTGACTGGTTTAGCGTTTTATACAGTTAGAGGTTTGATGCTATTGATTTCTCAGTTCAACCGCGTAAGTCCTTTAATTATAAATTGTACAATTTATAATTATTAATATACTTACACAGTTGAGGGATGAGATCAAGTACGTATAACCTTTCAAGGTTATTAAGACTCACAATGCCAAATATTTTACTGTTGTTGATCTCTCAGTTCAACCTCGTAAGTCTTATTGTTACGTCAACAGCAAAAAGTCGTATAAAATCGCCTTGCAGCTATTGAGAATGAGTTCATCCCAAAACTTGATTTAGTTTCTATATTGCTGCTGACATCATAACTTCAAGGTATGACGCTTTAGCATACTGCCTAATTAAATTATTATTTTTTATAAAGTTGATTAAAGTGTTAATTGTTAGAGACTTTGGTCATACAAATTATATGGATGTTTATAAGTTGTAATGTTTGGAATTCAGTCGGATGTGAAAGAAGCGATTGGAATCCAAAATCCTGAAGCTCGATTAGTTACTTGCAAAGCGAGATATAGAGAAGTAATTTTGAGTTTTGGGATCAGCTCAATCATTAAATCTGTGATTGTTGACGCGACAGTAGTAATAAATGAGATTTTTAAAGAAAAGAGGAGGATATGACTTATGCCAGAACACAGAATAGGCAACGTCTTTACTGAGAGGATCACGAGATGCGGCACAATGATGCATCATCAGAGACTTATGGAGACTGATCCTGCATATAGAAAAAACAGAGCATCCATACAGCGTTTCATAGAGAACTATTCAAGACGGTATGCTCGAGAAGGTTTGAGAAACGGGATCATAAAGATACCTGTCCTAGTTCACGTGGTATATAATACCAGTGAACAAAATATATCTGATGCCCAGATAAATTCTCAGATCGATGTTCTCAATGAAGATTTCAGAAAACTGAACTCAGATATTGGTAATGTCCCTGCACCGTTCCAGCCCTTTGCAGCCGATACGAGGATTGAGTTCCAATTAGCGGTCAGGGGTCCGAATTGCCAGCCAACCACGGGGATCAGAAGAGTCAAAACGAACGTTACATCCTTTACAGATAACGATGATGTAAAATTCAGCTCCAACGGTGGAGACGATGCATGGGATAGAGATAAATACTTAAATATATGGGTCTGTCCGCTTGGTGGGGGTCTACTAGGTTATGCCACGTTTCCAGGAGCTCCTGCCGATATAGATGGTGTAGTTATTAACTGTCAGGCTTTTGGAAGAATAGGAAATTTGTATCCCTCTTTTAATAAGGGCAGAACTGCCACCCATGAGATAGGCCATTGGCTGGATCTGCATCACGTTTGGGGAGACTATGGTGGATGCGGAGACACGGATTTTGTTAGCGACACACCCACGCAAGAAGGTCCAAACTATGATTGTCCAACCTTTCCGCACGTTACCTGCAAGAATGGGCCTAATGGCGATATGTTCATGAACTACATGGACTACGTAAATGATCCCTGTATGCAGATGTTCTCAGCGGGTCAGGTCTTAAGAATGAATGCAACTTTATACGGGTCCAGGTCGGACATCGTTGGATCCGATGCCCTGGTTCCTCCGCCAGGAACGCCAACAATAGATCTATGGATGCAGGATACGCCCAATGATACTGGCGAAGAGCCTGATACATCATCCAATATCATGTATGTGAGCGACGATATCTGGATTCGCCAGCAAAACGACGGCATAGTTAATCAGGAGCATCAGAACCCGGAGTATAGAGCCCCTGGTTTCGGATCGAACTTTGTTTACGTAAGAGTTAGGAACAGAGGCTGCAGTGGATCGGGAAGTGGGACGGTTAAATTATATTGGGCAAAAGCTTCCACAGCCCTGGGATGGCCTTCGCCCTGGGACGGAAGCGTTACAACGTCAGTACTAATGGGTGGCCTAATAGGCTCCATACCCACTGGCAATGTACCCCCGGGAGGATTTACAATCTTGGAGTTCCCTTGGTATCCACCCAATCCTGCCGGCTATAGCATATTTGGTGGTGATAAAGGTCACTTCTGCCTACTGGCAAGGATAGAAACTTCGCCGAATCCACCTTACGGAATGACCTATCCAGAAGGCTCTGACTTATGGACAAATGTCCAGAGGAACAACAACATTGTCTGGAAGAATGTCACAATCGTAGATGAACTATCCGATGGTGATGGTAAGGCGATAGGGTGGGCAACTATAGGCAATCTAGAGAATGCTATATCCGCTATAAAAATAGCCGTAAGTACTCCTAAAGATATAGCTCAGAATGACATTTTTCAGCTAGGTGCCTTCGAGATTGGACTTGGAAAGACCTTGTATGAAAAGTTCCAGGAAAGTGGGATACCCGCCGTGAACATGGAGATGGGAGAGGTATCCAATGCCACGGTCCTAAGCAACGAGCCCTGGGTAATGAAAATGAAGGTCAAACCCAGCGCTAGTGAATCTAGTACAGGTAATCTGCAACCTGTAGAATCTAGAGCCTCAATTGAACCTTTCAAGGTTTTGGGCAGGAAAAGAATAGGCAATGTTGTGATCGAATCTGCAGAAAAGACTGGAAGAGCCATGTCTCTAGTCGAGGGAATAACTGCGGCTAAGGAAGCTGGGATACCAGCGGTGAAAGCAGCTGGATTAGCAATGCCAGAATTGCACATATCTCACGAAGCTTCAATAAACGACATCAAACTAGAGCCTAAGGAATACCATACCATCAGCGTAGAATTTTCACCTAAAGATGAATTGAAGGGCCACAATGTGCTGTATTTCGACGTCAACCAGTATGCCAAAAGTGAGAAAGGCGATAGAATTATAGGGGGACAAAGGTTTGTAGTTAAGACCAAGCCGCCCGCCTAAGGCTTTTGCAGGGTATATTCTGGAAAGAAGAGTTGACTATAGGCACAAAATAGAGGTTGATCGAATACCTCTATTCTCTTTTCATTTTTTAAGATCTTTTGGTAAGGATATCTATAAATTCGATGTCATATAATGTCATATAGAATCATACAGCCATCTCAAATTGCATTCAAAAAGATTTTCCAAGCGATCTACCGTAAGATAAGGCTATGCTATACACGGTGATAAACTGGTTCTCAGGATTAGGTATATCCTCAAAGGATTTACCTTTACTTCCCAGGCCCGTGGGTTGGAATCCAAAGAAATGGCAATATATTTGAAGAGGTGAACTGCAATATGACAGAACTGCCCGATGCAATCTTTAGACATTGGATTCATTCTTATGAGGAGGATAAAGGTAGCACCAAGGTATATCGGCCCCTGGGTTATAAGTTCCCTCCTTCAAGAGGAAGAAGAGGTTTTGAGATTGAGAAAAATGGTAGCTTCATATTGTATGACATTGGGCCTACTGACCAATCATCAAAAACAATAGGGAACTGGCATCTCAGTGGACCAAACAAAATAAAGATAGATTTCGAGGACCCGAGGCATGAAAGCTGGACTTTAAATATATTATCCCTTGAGGAGAATCTTCTCTCAATCTACCTAGATCATTGATAGAAGGTTCTGATAACGTGGCCATGAACCGTGATTTATTAGAGAATCATAGCTGCTTCTTGTTCGGTTAAGGTACATAACGTCAAAAGTCATACTAATGATTCATATAAGTTACTTATTCGTGATGTGCGCACATTAAAAAGGTTACTTTTCAAGTTTCCATTTTTCAATATTTCTTGAACGTTATCCGAGATATTCAGAAATAGGATTATTAAAAAGTCCTAACAGCTTAATCGGATTGATAAACTTTACTTCAGAATTAAAGTCTTCCAGAGGGGGAATATTATGGTAAACACCAGTTTTACGCGGGATGTTCAATTTCCGCCTTTGCCGCTTGAAGAATGGGAAGATACGAAGAATACGCTGCACCTGTTCCTGCAAATCGTGGGAAAGGTCAAGCTTGCGCTGTTTCCGAAAATGAACCATTGGTGGCACGTGCCTTTCTATGTGTCTGTGCGCGGGCTTACTACAGGGCCTATTCCTTACGAGGATATGGTATTTGAGATGGAATTTAATTTCAGGGATAAAGAGCACGTTTTAAGGATCGAGACAAGTGAAGGGGACTTGAAAACCGTGCCTTTAAAAGGGTTGTCCGTTGCCGCTTTTTACGAGCGGGTATTTTCAAGCCTGGGCGAACTCGGGATCGTGGCAGGCATCAGGCCTTTGCCGTATGACATTCCCTGGGTGAGCACCGAGCCTTTTGCATCAGATTACCAGCATGCTTCCTATAATGAAGAATACGTAAACAGGTTCTGGAGAATCCTTGTCCAGGTCTATTCCATCTTTCAGGTTTTCAGGGGCTGGTTTATCGGAAAAAGCTCGCCTGTTCACTTTTTCTGGCACCATGCTGACCTTGCCCTTACTCTATTTTCAGGCAGGCCTGCTCCTGTCAGGGAAGGGGCAAACCCTGTAGAACGTGAAGCTTCCTCGCATGAAATAATCAGCTTCGGGTTCTGGGCAGGGGACGTGAATGTAAGGGAGCCGGCTTTTTACGCTTACATGCACCCGCAGCCTGCCGGTTTTATGAACGAACCTCTCAGCCCGAAGGAAGCTTACTGGTACCATCAGGCCGGGGAGGCATTTCTTACGTATGAAGCTGTCCGAAATGCAGACTCGCCCGAAAAAGCAGTGCTCGATTTTCTTGAAAGTGTATATCAGGCAGGAGCAAAAAGGGCAAACTGGGATACTGAAGTTCTCAGGCTACCTGCGTCTGAAAAACAACTTAAGGAGCGGCCTGAAAAGCCTAAAGAACAGCCGGATATCCTGGAAAAACTGGAACGGCCTGATGCCTGAGTTCTAAAAAATAAAAGGGTTTCCAGGCTCTGTTGCCTGCTTTTTTCTTCATGCTTTCCCTTTAATTTTTCTTTTGCTTTCTTTTACTGGATATTCAAAAAAACGTTTTATCTTAAAAAACGTTTTATCTTTTTAGTATGGTCAGCTTTCAACTGGAAGACTATTCTCAACCCCCATGAAACAGCGAAAAGCCATTAATGTGGGTTAGTATTAAAAAATAAGGTTTTTAACGGGCTCTATTTGTATTCAATATGTTATTTGCAGTTAAAATAAAATTTAAAATTTTAAAAATACTTCTTTTACGGATTAACTGTTTTAAGATGTTTTTATTATAAGTATGCTTATATTTAATCTTGACAATATTATAACTATCAACTAACAGATAGCCGATAAGACAATTAAAACAAATTTTTCCAGGAGCGAAAGGTCGAGTAGTAAGTGCAGGCACTGAAAGCATTAAGTGTTAGTTTTGAAGGTTGAATTCATGATTATAATTCCTGGCTTTAAATCCAAAAATTAAAGATCTTAGGACCGAGCCGTTTTATCGGTGTATAAATCATTTTTTATTCAATTGAACAAATCAGGAGTGTGATTTATGATAAATAAATTTATGAAAAGTAAAAATTTTGATAAAATAAAAAAGACTTTTGCTGTTTTGCTGGTATTTTGTTTTGTACTTTCAGTAACAGCTGCGGCAGCAAGCGCAGCTGATAATAGCAAGAACAAAGATGGCTACGGCGATGGCTACGCAAAAGGTCAAAAAGATGGCAAAAATCAGGGCAAAAAAGACTGCGAGAAATACGGAAGCAGAGAAACCCTCTCGAAAATTCCTTCTCCTTTCAACGAATATGGATGGACCAAATACTACAGGGATAGTTACAATAGGGGCTACGAAAAAGGATATCTCGACAGCTACAATATAAATAGATACTTATGCCTGAAATAAAGGACAAAAAGCCTTGTAAATCAAAATAAGAAGATTTCAATCCCTGAGTTTACGTCAAAATTACCAGATGATATCAAAGTTACCAGAATAGAGGATATTCTGTAAAAATTCCTTTTTTAGTGATCTTTTTTGTAAATTTTTCAAGATTCTTTATAAGAAGATATCGGTTTTAAATTTATGGACTGTCTCTCCATTACAATTTGCAATTATATTATATGGCTGTTCCGCATTTTTTATCGGGTTATTTAGATATAAATAAATAATAAACGATATATTTATTTATAATTTGTACTTATTTAATTATAATCAGTAGCCGGGGTTGATTTGACACTATTTAACGTAAAAGCGTTAATGGGTGCCTACGGTTAATGAAATAGGCTCATAAATTAATATTAAACTCTTTGGATCTTGTTTTTTATGATCACAGGTATTTATAATTACAATAAATTCCATATAATTATTAATAATCAAAAATAAAATGAATTTTGATAAATTCAATAAAAAACTGTATATATCGATGGGGATTGGGAAAATTATAAAAAATGAAGGGTCTACAGGCGTTAAGAAGCTAATCAGCTGCTTCAAAATTATATATTATTTGAGCTTATCATGAGCAATTTTGAAACGTGCTTATAACAAAATCCAGATCGGATCATGGGGGAGTTATTGATTAAATCCGAAAAAAGATATCTCCTATGTTCGGAAAAATGTAGAGAGATTTTATGCTCATGATTTTTAGCAGCTGATACCCACAACTTCAACTTATCCCACAACCTCAACTTATAATACTGGATTTGCTGGTCGAGATGAATCTGAGGTTCTACGTTATTTGCACTGCTGCTTTACTCGCTTTAGGGGTGCCTGTTTTACTCACCTTAGGGGCACCTTTTTTAGAAGACGGCAAGATCACTGCAACAATCCATGGGGCAACATATTCAGGGGACACCCTTGAACCCCTGAATGATACTGTGATTAATATCAATTCCAATCCTCCTCAATCAATAGTAGCAAAAAACGGCAGGTATTCTTTTGAACTTGTACCCGGAGACTATATTATTACAGCCAATTATTTCCAGAACAACACCCTGGTCTATTCAAAAGAAACAACTTTGAAGATCGAAGGTGAAGGAATCTACGTGTTCGATCTCCTGCTTCATCCCGTCTCCGAAAATCAGGCAATTGAGACAATCGAAGATAAAACAAATAATGTCAATAGTGTGAATCCTGCAGAAAAAGCCAGGACTGGCTCTTCTATTATAAGTTATCTGGGAATAACCTTTATGATTTTCCTTCTGCTCGGCGGAGGCTATATACTTTCCATAAAGCACAAAAAGATGAGAAAAAACATGTCTCATGCAGGAAAGATGAATATATCTGGACTTCTGGTAAAAGTCTTCGGTAAAAGCACTGGTTCTGGAGTGAAGTCGCAGTTCGGAAACAGTGGAGAAGCGGTTTCCGTAACAGAGCCAATAATAGAACCTGCAGAGAATTCCGAAATTGAAATTGCTGCTCTAAAAAAACTCCCTCTTTCCACGGAGCTGCGTGAAGTCCTGGACTTAATTCGGGGCCACAAGGGCAGGATTACCCAGAAAGATCTGCGTAGCAGGCTGGAGTATTCCGAAGTAAAAGTCAGCCTCATGCTTTCAGAACTGGAAAAGAGAGGACTCATTAAAAAGTTCAAGAATGGACGCGAGAATATTGTAATTCTAATAGACGAGAAAGAATAAGACGTGAAAAAATAAGACAAGAAAGAATAAGACGAGAAAGAATAAGACGAGAAAGAATAAGACGAGAAAGAATAAGACGAGAAACACTAAACTCACGTAACTTAACATTTCACTTTATCATTAACATCTGTGCCGGCTCGCTCACTGAAGTCAAGGGCGTCTATGGCGTTGCAATCACTGCTATACTGCGCTATAGCAAATATTATGGCTCTTCACTATTTCGAGTGGGTAATTTATAGTCACTTCCTAAATATGAGTACTATTTGAAAACACCTTTTTTGGAAAACCATATTCAAGATCGATGTTTATCTATTTAGGGTGGTCACGTTTCAACTGGGCAATTATTTTCAACCCACACAAAACATCGAAGAACCAATATTATTCTCTTCTCGCTAACAACATTCTTAAGGAACAGAAAAGGAATAGAAAAGAAACATAAAAGGAACTCTGCCTCCCTCTTCTCTCTTATTTTCTGGTTCCCATTCTTAAGGAATAGAAAAGAAACATAAAAGGAACAGAAAAGGAACAGAAAAGGTGTCGGAGGGTTCACTTCATACCCTGCCTCAAGGGCGGAGCATTCGTGACCCTCTACACTTTCTGAAAGGAGTGTACGAAAGAATTAAGGGTTTATTTTTACAGCCAGTTCTCATCCTCTACTTCAGTGGTAGTATCTATTATAATTGCCGTAAAATTTGTTATAACCGCTGCACCATTTGTTATAACTGTAGAACCATTTCATATACATTTTGAACCATTTGTTGTACTCGTAGCCGTGTTTCTTATGGCTCCAACTTTTCTTTTGTCTGTCCCAGTCTCCCCTTTGTCTGTCCCAGCTTCTCTTTTGGCCGTCCCAGTTTCTCCTGTCGCTGTCAAATCTTTTCTTGTCGTTAAATCCTTTCTTGTCGTCAAATTTGGCCTTTCCGTCAAATCTCTTGTTATTGTCCTTATAATCCGGCGCTGCACTTACTGATGCAACTGTTACTGACAGTACAAAACAGACTGCCAGGAGAATTCCCAGTATCTTTTTCATTTTCAACATTTAACCACTCCAGAATTTTATTCGACATTTGAAATTTATTTATTTGACCCTTTCCTTTATTAGCCTTTATGGCCCTTTATAATTGTCTTCCCGGCAATCTGCCGGTTGCTTTAATTACCTTATCCCTACTGAATATCCCAGTTGTCTACTGAATATCCTGGTTGACTTGCCGACTACTTGCGGCTTGACAATTCTAAAATTAGCTATATTAAATATAAATATACTTATAACTAAAAATAGCCTAAAAGGGTTTAATTAATAAAATAAAAGTTATAAAAGTTTTTATTTACAAAAAAAGGATTTTTAAACTTTTAAAGTCATTTATATCTATAAATAACGTATTTAATGCTCATAAAACACCTTAAACTTCTATTTTTGGAAGTGAGTTACTGAACTCCTGAAATAAAAATCTCTCTACATTTTCCGAACCTAGGGGATGTGTTTCCTTTTTCAAATTTGATCAAATCACTCATTATCCTATATTCTAAGTATTCTCTATTAGCCATTGGTTAGGGAATCTTCTTATCTGGGACTTAAGCTGTTTTATGGTCGAAAAGGCTTAAAGAAGGTTATTTAAGAAAATAAGTTTTTTTAAACTTTTAATTTCAAATACAGACACAAATAATATATTTAAATCATATAGCTCTCCTTAAAAGTCATATTTTTTGAAAAAAAGTAATATATCGCTTATTCAGAGGCTTCAAGGCAGAAGCGTAAAAAAACCGCTTTACAATTCTTGAAGGCATAGGACTTACGCAGTTTAACTGAGAAAACAGCAACGTGAGGCTTAGAATTATCTTAATCCTAATATATATGACAGATCTGCTCGTGTTCTATTTTGCTCCTCAAGTGCGTAAGTGGTGGTCCATCAATAACAGGTTGACGCTTTTCCTGGACACTCAAATACTCGCATTCTGAACGGTGCATGCGAATTATTGATCAAGAAAGTAATTCTGAAAATAATAACCGGGGGAGGAATTGAAGGCTGGGATAAAAGGGGAATTCTAGCGAGAATAGCAAATAAACCATGTTAATCAGTGAAAATTGATCTCTTTATGGCAAAATTATAGTGAATTCCCTAAGGTCCTTCACCAATCTAATAAATAAAGAGATTAACCACGGAAAACGCGGAAGAAAGGAAAAATAGGCGCGGTCTTTAAGTGCTTTCTGCGTTTTCCGTGGTTATAGAGGCTTGACTTTGAAAATTTGGTAAATCCTTCGCTGTCGCTGATGCTCGTTTATTTTTCTGCTACTGTGAACCTTATAGCGAATTCTAGTTCCATTGTTTCTTTTCGGTTCAAATTCCCCATCTAACTGATCTACAAGGGTGGTTACTAGCTGTAATCCAAGACTGCCAGTATTTTCCAAATCAAGACCTTCAGGTATGCCCACGCCATTATCTGAAACTTTCAGAGTATAAGTGGTATTCTTACTGCCTTCCCGTTTGCATTCTTCTCTTTCTTTGTCTGTGGAGTTTGATTCGGATTTCTCCTCTGTCTCTGCCGGGAAATGCATGTTTGAGGGAATTGGAAACGAGTTCATTGACAATTATTCCTAGATGGGACAGCAGTGTCCATATCAAATAATGCATTCTCTTCCAGATCCATGCTCAGATGAATATTTTTGTCATTATATCTATAAGTTCGGAAAAGGTTTTCAGCTAACTCTCGTATGTATGTAGAAAAATCTAGTGTATCGGTTCTTTCTCCTTTGTATAAGTTCTTCATGGATGAGAGCCATAGATATTACTCTATCCTGGCTTTCCCTAAAAGCCTCAATAACTTTAGGATTATCGAACTTATCAGCCTGAAGATCAAGAAGAGAAGAGATTACCTGTAGATTATTCTTAATCCTATGATGGATTTCCTTTTTTCGGGCAATCTTCAATTTTTGCCAGAAATTTTTCTGCTTCTGGTTATCTTAGTAATATCTCTGGTAATCGTTGAGATAGCCACAAGCTTTCCAGATAAATCAAAAACCGGAGAAATAGTTATTGAAACATTTATTATTGTACCATCTTTTTTCAGCCGTAAAGTTTTGTATTGCTGGATCTTTTCTTTCTGTTTAATCTTTTCAATTAACTGTTTTATCTCCCCTTTGAGATTACCCGATTCCAGTATCGATACGGTTTTCCCCAGAATTTCTTCAGATGAGTAACCATAAATCTGCTCTGCACCCTTATTCCAGCTTGTAATAATACCTTCAAAAGATGCAGTTATAATAGCATCTTCAGATGATTCAACGGCACTCGCTAAGATCTGAATTTTCTCTTCGGCTTTTTTATTTTCAGTAATATCCTGAACTGTTCCTTTTATTTTAATTGGGATATTTTCATCATTAATTACAAACTCTGATTTCAGGTTGACTATGCGTTCTTCCCCATTTTCTAAGACAATCCTATAATCGATATCAAAGAGATTTCCCTTTACAGCTTTCTTAGCGGCATTATCAAAGTAGTCTCGATCATCGGGGTGTATATAATTTAAATATTCATTGTAAGGTGGTGCTAATTCTTGAGGATCACGTCCAAAAATCCGATACATTTCTTCAGACCAGTAGGCTTTATCGGTTGCAATATTCCATTCCCAATTTCCAACATGAGCCATTTTTTGAGCTTCAGCAAGACGTTTTTCACTTTCTTTCAATGAGTTGTAAGCTTTCTTAAGCTCTGTGTACGTTCTTCAACCAGTTCTTCTAAATTGTCGAGTGTTTTTTTCAGAGCTTATTTCTGCTTTCTTACGTTCAGTAATATCCGTGCAATGCAGAAACGGATCCACATAAGGTATTCCCGTGCTCTGTCACTGAAATGGTCTTGCATTGCCCAATATATGTCCATCCTCTCTGAATCAGCAGAAGATAATCCAGCTCGAAGTCGTCACCTCTATGCCTGCAGCTACCTTTGCGCGGCTTTCCCAGGCTCATGAAGTAATCTAAAACCCAGTCCCAATCAACTTAAACATGTCTGGAATATCCAGTAACCTGTTCTGTAGCACCATTCACGTCCATAAGTTTGCCGTCAGGCCCAATGGTTACTAAAGGATCCAAACTGGTTTCAATAAGGCTACGGTTATAAATATTTGATAATCTGAGAGCTTCTTCTGCGTTTTTGCGTTCTGTGATGTCCTGCGTTATGCCAAAACCACCGATCAGTATGCCGTCGTTGTCAAATTCAATATATGCTCTTTCACGTACCCACTTGATCTTACCATCCACGATGATGCGATGCTCAATGTCATATGGTTCGCCCTCCAATGCCGCTTTCCATTTCGTATCGACATATTTCCTATCAGCCGGGTGGACTGTCGAAAGAAAGGTCTCATAGGTCAAATGGGTACCTTTTGGGATGCCAAAGATACGGTGAGCTTCATCGGACCATTTCAATTCATTTTTACGCACATCCAAACGCCAGCTTCCGAGATTTCCTACAGCCTGGGCGCGGTCACGATCTACCTGATTCTTCTGCAGCGCATTCACCAGGGCATCACGTTCCATCAACGATTTGACCAGCTTGAGATTGCTATACCCTAGCTGTGAGACCATGTTAGCAAACGTCATGACAAAGGACATACCTGTTTCACATCCTCCGTGCTCAACCGCGGAACTTTTTCAAGCGCTGCTATGTATTCTTCCTCGTTAAAGCCGTATTGTCTGGCCTGAGATCGGAAAAGCTCGTAGTTCAGAGGCTCGCCCTCAAAAAAGAACTGTCCTGAGAAGGCATTGCCGACGTGCTGGCCGCCCACAATGATGGGGGTCGCGATGTCCCACATATTGTTTTTGCATTTGTACATCTTAAACTCGCCAGGGGAAACGCCTGAAGACAGCTTTGTGTCGCTTTCCGTGCAGTGCTTGCAGGCTTCGGGGTGAATCCTGTGGAATCGTGTGCAGATATCCTGCCAGCCGACACCTACCAGAACATTGCCTTTGAGATCGACCAGGGCCATAGTAATGTGAGCAAGCTTATAGAAATCATTCATGAGAGACTGGATCACCTGGGTATCAATGATATCAGCAAGCTCCAGGTTTGCCATCTCCCGAGATTCACTTTCCTGAAGTTTTTCTTCAAGCTCTTTCTGGACACTTATATCGAATCCATAAATGTTTACGCATTCCTCTTCTAGCAAGGGGTGAAACGCGACCAGGTATACTTTTTTCCCCACGTTAACTTCCATTTTTTCGGCACTATTCCGTGAAATTACCCTCTGCACAAAATCTCTGATACAGGAAGGCAATTTTTTTCCGACTTCCACACCCCATTCCTGCAATAAGGGCTCACCTGCCATATTTGAGTAAAGAACCGTCCCATCCTTTTCCACACAGATCACAGGATTAGGGTTCTTTGCCGGAAATTGCTCCATTTTTTTCATTTATCCACTTCATGCTCTTTTTCTTTGATGCATTTTTGACGACAATGTCTCTATTTGATAAGAAGTGAGAATAGATTAATATTTTAATTAATTACTATTTATTTGTTCAATTATATATAATAAAACTATATCTGATGTGAAAGCTCAAGTAGTGTTAAATGGTTAAATTTATTCTTGAACAGTTAAATGTTTAATATGATTGATTTCTCAGTTCAACTGCATAATTCTTGTATTATTTATGTAGTCTTTTCTTATAAAACGTCCGAATTATATAGAAAAGCACATTTTTATCCAGTATTACTGAGAATATTGAGGAATATATCAACATCAGTAGGCGCTTTTTTCAGAGATCTATCTTTGTATTACTGAAATTAAAGAAGTAAAATCAAAATAAGCTCAACAATAATAGAGCAGATCAATATAGAGCAGATCTCAAAACTCAATATTACAGCTCTAAATATTGAATTCACAATAATCAGTTGAGTTGTTGATCATGAAAATGGTTCTGAAACTCTATTGATGTCAGAATAAATCTACTTTTAGGATAAGCTCGTCAATTCCAGAACCAGTATTTTTATGTCAACCTATTGTAAACGGAAACATTTATCTTTAAGTAAACGTTCTTTACCGACATCAGTTTATGATTCTTATATGGTTGACAATTAGGCGATTTATCCGTCAGCCGCCAAAAGATTAAAAATTTAAAATTTATCCTGTTTAGCAGTGAGGATTCAGTTTCATGAGTAGAAAAACCGTTTTTCCAAAGGTAATGTGCACCCAGCATCCGGACTCGGCGTCAAAATATATCGCAACGCAGGAAGAGCCGGGAGAAGCTGTAGAGGCTGCAGTGGTATTCGGCTGTGACGAATATATGCCGGATTACGAGGGAAAAGCCACACCTTACCATCAGAATGTCCAGATAGTATCAAAACTCGTAGAAGAAACGGACCTTGTCCCCGGAAAGGATGTTTTCATCACCCCCAGGGCTCCGAGTGCAGTTCAGGAAAACAGGTTCAGGCAGCTCATGGTTATGATGTCGATTGCTGAGGCTAACTACAGCGCCCTTGAATATTCGGATGTCCAGGCAATCACTGAGTTCGTGCATCCTATGACAGGCAGTGTCAGAGAAATAATTGAAGCTCAGCAGCACATGGTAGATGTAAGCGAGCTTGCAAAAAAGGAATTCGGGTTTTCAATGGAAGTTCCGCGTATAATTCCCCTGATTGAGGATGCTCCTGCTCTTCTGCACGCAAAGGAACTTGCGCAAAATACGATCCTTGCCTGGAAAGAATATTTCGGGACATCTCCCGAAAAATTCAGAGTATTTCTGGGCAAATCCGACTCTGCTCTTTCATTCGGGCATGTCGCAAGCACACTTTCGTGCAAATACGCCATAAACGGGATTTCCGAACTGGACTCAGAGCTCGATACTGAAATCGGTATCATATTCGGAGCAGGAACACTGCCTTTCAGAGGGTGCCTTAACCTGAAAAATGCGGAAAACTTTTTCAGGGAATACCGGGGCATCGGCACTATTACACTGCAATCTGCACTCAGGTACAGCCATGAAAAAGGAGATGCCAGAGCCCTGGTAAGTCTTGCAAAAGCCAGACTGCCGGAAACGCCTGAACCCTTCTCCAGCGAAGAAAAAGAAGAGATAGCAAACTTTATCGGGATTTTCGGGGCAAGATACTCCCGGATTCTCAGGGAACTGGCTCCCACGATAAACCGGATAGCTAACTTCTTGCCCCAGCAGCGGGATCGCCTGATGCACAAAGGAAGCGGCGGTTATTCAAGAAGTGCTCCTGACATTTCAGGGATACTGCGACTCTGTCGCAGCGATATCGGTAAAGAACTTGAATCCAGCATGCCTGTAGAAAACCTTCACCTTCCAAGGGCGATCAAGTTTACAGGCGCTCTCTATTCCATAGGCCTGCCCCCGGAATTCATAGGTACTGGTACTGCTTTTGAAGAAGCACGGGAAAAACTCGGAGACGCTGCCTGTGAAAAGCTGCTTACAAAATACTTCCCTTCCCTTGCCAGTGACCTGAACTTCGCATCCGGATATCTGGATCTCAATGTAGCTTCTCGCTTCCTATCAGGGGAATGCCTGAAAGATATCCGCAAAGATATCGAAATTCTGCGTGATACCTTTGACATTGAAACCAGGCCCGAACCTTCGTACCGCATCCTGCTGGAAATGATGCAGCCTGACATCCTCCAGGCAGGAAGTGCAGGAAACTGCATGGATGAGGAAGTTTCCCAGCTTGTATGCTCGACCCTCACCAAAATGGGAAAAATAAGAAAGGCTCTCGGTTAAGGTCAGGAAGGAAAATTAGCCGAGAGGCGTAGATATCTACACTTGACTCGCTCTATAACCATGAAGGATACGGAAAAACTTACTGCAAGCTCTACAACCACGGAAAAAACGGAAGAATAAGGAATGAAATAGACACAGGCACAGCCTTCCGTATTTTTCTGTGTTTGCCGTAGTAGTTGTACCTGTTACTCTTTAACTCACGGATAGGGTTTTTAAAATACTCTCCGAAAACCGTTATCCCTTACTTCTTCTATTAAACTCCCTTAAAATAATGCCCTGTCGTATACTCAACCCCTCTTGCACTCAACTTTCCTTCTTTTCCTGCAAGCGCTTCTTTATAAGCCTCTGTGATCTCTATTATCTCAGCATCCGTGTTAAGTGAAAGGTCGAGCTTAATTACGTCCACTCCATACTCTTTCAGGTTTTTAACATATTTCAGCATGTCAAGCACTTTTGAGTTATAAATGAGGGTGCGGGTACCAAGGCGCTTTACCGGAAATTCGGAACCTTCCTGGTCAACAAGTAAGACTTCACTGTCTATCCTTACGATCTTCCTGTCAATAAGGGGTTTTAAAAGGTCATTTTCCGTAATAAGCATCAGTTCTCTGCCGTAAACGAAAATCTCGGTCTGGCCTGTCTCTCCGCAGGCGTGGAGCGTTTCGCAGACATTTTTTATTTCGCTCAGGTTCAGTTCACTTGAGAGCATTACCCTGCAGGCTCCTGCCTGATAGAAAGTGCTTGCCGTAAAAGCGTTAAAGATGTTGAACTCTTTTCCTGCAACAAATGGTATGGAAAGCTCTTTTGCAAGCTGTGCAGCCCCGAGGTCGGAACAGGCTATACTGAAACCTGCATCTCTTACTTTTTCCAGCAGGGGTTTTAATTCATTCAGTTCGCTGTCATGGTTTATCAGGGGAACCCTGAAAACGAGTTCGACTCTTTCTGCTTCCAGATCATCAAGCTTTTCTGCATTCTCAGGCGCTGTCAGCTCTTCAAATTTTGAAACCGGAATATACACTATATCTGCCCCGGCACCTGCTGCCTTAAGTAGTGAAGAAATCCTGCTCACTTCAACGCTCAGGAGAAGCTTCTTTGAACCCGTACTCCTGCTTGCACTGCTTGCTTTCCTGTTTCTGCACTCTTTATCGCAGCTCTCTCTGTCTGCGCTTTCATAATTGCACAGGTAATTGAAATCTGCAAGATCCGGGTGCTTTTGCTCTTTTTTGTACGCACTTAAGGTTTTTTCCAGCAGGAGGTCTGCAGCCGTTCGCCTTGCATTCTTCAGCACGCCCACAGGAATGAAGATGTTTTCGTCAGCTTCGATCTCAATAGAGGCGGCTTCAAAAGGAGTATCCCCAAGGCTTTCCATTGCCTTTCTTATCTGCTCGGTTGTGGTTGGGGCTTTCTCGGCTTCCTGGACGATATATTCATCAGCGAATTCCGCACTTGCGGCTTCTCCACTTATTTCTATACCGGGAGCTTCTTCTTCTCTGCTACTTTTTCCGCCTTCTCCTCTACTTTTTCCGCCTTCTTTACTGATCTCAACCGTAAACCGCTCTCCTTTCCTGGCTCTTACTTTCAGGCTTACAGGAAGCGCTTTCAATTTTGTTTTCTGGAGGGTATCGAGGAGCTGCGTATCTGTTGTGAGGTAGAGTTCGTCTCCTCTCTGGACTGCTCTTCCTGTCTTCGAACTGATCTCAAGCCCTACTTTTTCACCTTTTTTTGCGCTTTTTACATGCTCGCCTGTAATCGTGATTATGCCTGTAACCGCAGAGCCAAGCATTCTCTCCCGCGTGAAAATGCTTATGCCGTCTTTTACCTGGATATCCCTATCTAACCGGACTGTAAGTTTTGTATTACCTTTTGAACGGGAAATATCCAGGACCTTTCCCAGAAAAGCCCCGTAATTCGAGCTGTATTTCGGATGGGATACGCCTTTTTCCCCGAGTATGAAACCCCTTGTAAAGCCCCTGTAAAAAAGTTTTGCAAGCTCGGCTTCCCCGGACTCAAGCTCTTCCTTTGTCGGGTTCTCCTCCGGGCTGCATATGCTTTGAACAGCGGCTTTGTAGGCAGAAGCACTTGCAGTAACGTACTCTGGCTTTTTCATCCGTCCTTCGATTTTAAGGCTTATAACCCCTGTTTTTACTATCTCTTCAAGCCCTGTGAGTGTGGAGAGTTCGGCACAGCTTATGGGATAATTGCCTCCGATATTTCTGTCATCAATTTCCCTGCCGTTTACCAGGAAGCTGTAGCGCCGTCTGCATGGCTGGGCGCAGGCTCCCCGGTTTGCGCTTCTGCCGTGCAGGAAACTGCTGAATAGACATTTTCCGGAATATGAATAGCAAAGAGCTCCGTGGACAAAAACCTCGATGCCCACGCTTGAATGTTCTACAATATCCTTTACCTCGCCTGCAGTAAGCTCCCTTGAGACAATAACCCTTTTTGCTCCAAGGCCTGCTGCAAAATCAACTCCCTTCCTGTTATGGATAGTCATCTGTGTGCTCGAATGCAGCTCAAGGTCAGGATAAATTTCATTAAGGATTCTGAGCAGCCCGAGATCTTGCAGGATAATCGCATCGATTCCGGCTGCGTATGCGAGGTCCGTTATTTCTAGGGCATGCTGCATTTCCTTTTGTTTTATGGGAATATTGAGCGCCAGGTAGACAGAAACACCGTGCGAGTGGGCCAGATTCACAGCAGCGGGCAGGTCATCGAGAGTAAAATTTTTCGCTCCCTGGCGGGCATTGAACTCGCCGACTCCGAGATATACAGCATCAGCTCCTCCTTTGATTGCAGCAAGCAGGGCTTCTTCATCGCCTACGGGAGCCAGGATTTCAGGGGGAGTACAGGTAAAATTTTTAGTAGACATTTTAGATCAGTTTGTTCTTTCCGATAGCTGGAAGGTTTTTGTAAATATGAAGAGAGGGCTATGCAAACGATTTACATGAAAAGCTTAGAAGCGTGCTATAGGTAATAAGTACATGTGATAAATTCAATTAATTAATAAGTTCAGTTAAATATAGGTAATAAGTTCAGTTAAATAAATATAGGTAATAAGTTCAGTTCAGTTTAAAACGTAAAGGTGCTTCTCGCATAAAAAATGGATGGGTAAGCCCTGGATCTTTTCATGTTAAAAAAACTTTTTGTGAATCTGAAAATTTTAAACTTACTATTGTCGTAAGTATGATTCCATTTCAGACCAGTGGCCGTTCACTTTCAGATCTGTTTCTGCCTGTCTGCAAATTTAACAGCCCGTGCCCTCTTACGTTTTTTCAGATATTTTTTTCAGATATTTTAGCTAATAATGATCCAGTTTCTTCTTGCTTTTGTACTTATATCCATTAATATAAAATTTTGTCTAAAATAAGTCTTTTTTGTTTACTTTTATACTTTTGAGATTTCAGAATAAATAACCTGTTAAAATAAAAAAGGCTGCAAATGTATAAATATAAATAAATATTCTTTAGTACATAAAATTAGCTGTGACCAGATAACTATCCGAATATTGGTTCTATGCTTTGTTGCATGATTCAACAGGATTCTTAATTTCGCTTGAGTCCTCTTTTACCGTTTAAAAGCGATGAGGCTTCGTAAAACGAATAAGTGCTGCAGGAATGCGCACAAATTAACCCACATATTATATGCAGGTACCGTTCGGCATAGACAGGCTAATTAATTCTGCAACAAGGCAGCTATACTTGAACCTGCAAATTTTCTGAAGCTTCATCCAGGATGTAACATGGCCTCATTTAAACTATGTGAGAGGATCGAATCTTATTGCCTCGATCCCTCAAAAATATATAAAATTTTAAGAAAATACCAATCTCTACAGAAGTATAATATCACCTACCTCTCTCTGAACAGGTTCTTCCAGCTTACGACAGCAAATGTGGTTCCGGAGTTTCAAAACCAGGCCTCCGAAAAGATGGCTTTACAGCGTAAGGAGGGTCTGGAATGGTAAGTGATGAAGAAATGAGGTCCGGGAATATAGTGAATCTGTTCTTGAAATTTGCATTCCCGGCAGTTGTGGGAGTTGTCGTTGCTGGGATCCAGGGAATAATTGACGGCGTTTTTATCGGAAATGCTATCGGAAGCCAGGGGCTTGCAGGAGTTACCCTTGCCTACCCCGCATATATGGTTATAATCGCCGTGGGAGTAATTATCGGGATCGGTGCGTCCAGTCTGACAGCCCTGCAACTTGGAAAGGGGAATTTCAGCGGAGCCCTGGATATAGTACACAATGCTTTTTCCCTGTGTCTTCTTGCAGGAGCAGTTTTTACTGTAGCCGGGCTGGTTTTTTGTGAAACCTCAATCAGCCTCCTTGGAGCCAGCGGGCCTGCCCTTGCTTTTGCCCGCGAGTACCTCAGGGTTATTTTCATGGGTTCGGTCTTCATGATCCTTTCGATTGCCCTTGACCCCATGGTAAGGAATGATGGGAAGCCGAAGCTCTGCATGAATATCATGATCGCAGGAGTAGTTGTAAATGTCGTGCTTGACTATCTTTTTATCATGCGTATGGGCATGGGAATGTCAGGTGCCGCCTTTGCCACAATAATTTCCTTTGCTCTTCCGGCAGTACTGCTCATGAATTACCTTTTTGGCAGCGAGGCAAAATTGAGACTCCGGCTTAAAGCCATGAAATTCAAACTCGGGACCCTGCTCCAGATCCTTAGAGCCGGCCTTCCGTCTTTCGTAATGCAGTTTTCACTGGCTCTCATGCTCTTTGCGCACAATTACATGCTGCTCAGGTACGGTTCCGAGCTTGCGGTCTCAGCCTACGGCATTATAGGATATGTATTTTCAATTTTCTATATGCTTTTCGAAGGAATAGCCCAGGGAGTGCAGCCGATTATAGGTTTCAATTACGGGGCTGGCTGCTATGAAAGGGTCTCGAAGACCCTGAAACTGACAATACTTTCATGCGTCCTCGTAGGAGCTTTCGGGTTTCTGTTAGTCTACTTATTCCCGGAGAGAATGGTGCAGATCTTCAGCCAGGATGACTCCGAACTTCTGGGAGTTACGTTGCACGGAATGAATTTTTTCATGTTCTCTTTGCTCGTTGAAGGTACAGTGCTACTTACTGGTATCTATTACCAGTCAATAAACAGGATTAGGGCAGCGCTCTTCATATATCTGGGAAAGATTTTTGTTTTTCTCTTTCCTCTGCTCTTTATCCTGCCAGTATTCTTCGGCCTGGACGGAGTCTGGTCTGCATCGCCGGTAACGGAGTATATAATGATGCTGGTGGTTCTGTTTATGCTTTCAAAGGAATTCAAGTTCCTCAGGCACAATGCAAAGGCAGAAAATAAGCAACCAGCAGTTACAAAAAAGGCATTGCCGATAGTCAGAAACAGCGGAAAAGCCGAAGTTGAGGAGAATTCCATATTTGTTACTATCAGGCTTGCTGAAAAAAGAGAGGTCTCGTGAACGGCCTCTTTCCTAACCCTTTATCCTTTTTTTATCCTTCTATTTCTTCTTTCTGAATCCCTTATGTCTTTTTATTGCTTTTCCAAAAAGAAAATTTCTCTTAAATAAGACTCATTACTTTTTCTTTATTCTGAGCCTCTTCATTACGTGGCTGGATGAGGTTTCTGAGATCGAATCCCATGTCCGCATCAACATGACTTACTCAGTTGCCCCTACTTTGCAGACAATTGCACACTTTAATTATTATATTGAAAACTATATTCATATATTTGTAGACAGAAACTTTAAATGCATAATAGTAAAACAGTAAATTGATGCCGTTTTTTTAAAAAATCTTACGAGAATATTGTGAAAAAATATATATAATCTATTTTAAAAAATTAAGAATCAAATCAAAAAGAATATATGTTATCAAACTTTTTTGAATATGTATACTCATCCGGCTTTAAAATCTGAATTTTTTCCCAAAATGTTATTCATACACATTATTAACTTATTCTCAGAGTATAAATTTGAATGAGTGTGCGTGTACTAAGGATTAACTTTGTATTTTTTTTGCATATCTATAGTGAGAATCATTACATAGTGAAAAAGGAGATGCACATGAGAAAAAATATCAATACAAAATACGATTCGAGTATAGAAAAAAGAGTAATAGCCCTCAGTGGACTCTTGATTCTACTTCTTGTGATTGGCTCATCGGCAGCTTTGGCAGCAGACGATTCCCAAAATTCTGGACTTGCTCCAGAAAGTCCCGAATTTGCCCAATACCAGGAGAGTGAAATTCCCATTCAACCGGAACCTTCTCTGGACGGACATGAACCTGGCCTTATGCCTGCGCCTGTAGATCTTTCTTATCTAAGCGAGATTTCTGTCGGAGATTCATCTGCTCCAGCTTCCTATGATCTGCGAACCCTGGACAGGGTAACGGCTGTAAAAGACCAGGGGAGTGCAGGGACTTGCTGGGCATTTGCAAGCTATGCATCTTTGGAATCATCCTTAAAGCCGGGAGAAGATTGGGATTTCTCAGAAAATAATTTGAAAAATCTGCTGTCTTCTGCGTATTCGGAAGGATTTGACCGTGATTACAATGGTGGAGGAAATATTTTCCAGTCAGCTGCCTACCTGACCCGCTGGAGCGGACCCGTGCAAGAAAGCGATGATCCCTACTCAACTTCTTCAGGAGTGTCTCCGGAAGACCTGCCTTTAAAGAAACACGTACAAAATGTTCTTTTCATTCCGAAAAAGACATATTCTCTGGACAATGATGTGATAAAATGGGCAGTACAGAATTACGGAGCGGTATATACCTCTATGTACTACAACAACATTTTCTATTCTCCTCTCAACTACAGCTATTACTACAATGGGACCTTGATATCTAACCACGCTGTAGCCATTGTGGGCTGGGACGACTCTTTTGACAGGAATAAATTTTCCCAGGTTCCTCCCGGAGATGGGGCATTTATTATGAAAAATAGCTGGGGTTCGGGCTGGGGAGAAAATGGATATTTCTACGTTTCCTATTATGACTCAAAGATAGGCAACGACAATGCTGTCTTCACTGCTGAAAATCCAGAAAATTACGAATCTGTTTACCAGTATGATCCTCTTGGATGGGTCAGCAGCTTGGGATACACAAACCTCACTACTGCCTGGTGCGCAAATATCTTTACTGCAAAATCCACCGAACTTCTTAAAGCTGTAAGTTTCTATACAACAGATTCAAACTGCAACTACGAAATTTATATCTACACCAATCCGACATCCGGCCCCATAAACCCAGCCGGCCCGATTTTTTCCAAGAGCGGGAGAAGCTTAACTGCAGGCTATAACACAATTCCCCTCGACTCTGATATTCGGCTAACAGCCGGCCAAAATTTCTCAGTCGTTCTAAAACTTTCAAACCCTGTATACAAATACCCGATCGCCCTCGAAAGACCAATCTCGGGCTATAGCAGTAAAGCAACAGCAAATGCAGGAGAGAGTTTTTACAGTAGTAGCGGACAAACCTGGAAAGACATCACGACATCTTATTCAAATACAAATGTATGCATCAAAGCTTTCACCGATTCGGCTTTGCTTCCTGTCGCAAATTTCAGCACCAATGTTACTGAAGGTTATGCTCCTCTCTCAGTCCAGTTTACCGATCTTTCTCAAAATGCAGTTTCGTGGAACTGGGACTTTGAAAATGATGGAATATCGGATTCTACAGATGAAAATCCGGTTTATGTGTACGCAACTCCAGGAACCTATACAGTTAACCTGACATCAAGTAACGAAAATGGTACAGACTCGAAACTTAGCGCAATAACTGTTCTGAATCAACCATTACCTCCCGTGGCAAGCTTCAGAGGTAATATCACTAGCGGTTACGCTCCCTTGACTGTACAGTTTACTGATCTATCATCAGATGCAACAGAATGGAGCTGGGATTTTGGAGATAAAACATATTCGACAGAACAGAATCCTGAACATACGTACAGTAAAGACCAAAAATACACCGTTAGTTTAACAGTAAAGAATTCCGTGGGAACAGACACTGTAGAAAAGGCTAAATATATTTCAGTCTCCAGACAAAAATGAACATTTTAAATTAAAAAAACAGTAAAAAGGTTAAGGCTAAAAATATATGAGACTAAATTTAGGCAGTTTTTCAAACTCCTGCCTGGAAACATACCTGGAGTTCAATTTGAATGACAGGCGGTTTCCTTTTTATTGGCAAATAGTAAAACTATTGAAATTATAGACAGGTGGATACTTATCAAACTGTGTAATATCAGTTTTTATTCATTGAATTTCAAATCTTAAAATTCTCTTAGTTTCAGCCGTGCAAGTCCTGATCAAATCAAAAAGAAGATACTGTTAGCCTGAGAATCAGAGATCTGAAAATCTAAATGAAATAACAGGCCATTATCTGAACTTGAGCAAAAATATATTTACTTTAAGAGAATAGGTGCACGTCAGAAACTCTAATCCTATAATTAAAAGGGGATGCCGGACCAGGATGAAACAAAATAGAGACATACAGGAAAGGATTCCTAAATTAAAGAGCCTGCTCAGTTACCTCTTACCAGTAATTATATTTTCCCTGGCTCTGTGGACTCTGGATAGACAGGTACATCATTTACACTCGATGTATATTATCAAAAGTATTGCCAGCACTCCCCTGAGCCATATAGGGCTTGCATTGTTTTTAACTTTCCTGAGCTATCTTGCTCTAACAGGTTACGATTACCTGGCAGTTCGTCATATTAACCACCCGATTCCTTATAAGCAGACTGCCAAGGCTTCTTTTATCAGCACGTCCATAAGTTACAGCATTGGCTTTAATGTCCTGACAGGAAGTTCCCTGAGATACAGGTTGTATTCGAGAAACGGGCTGGACTTACGCCAGATCTGGGAAATTATAGTTTTTTGCATTTTCACCTTCTGGATCGGCTTTTGCTTTGTCGGAGGTCTGCTTTTCACATTCTATCCTGTGAAACTGTCAGATTACGCACCCGAAATTCCTGTGCCTTTAAACATTGTCGGAATTCTATTACTGCTATTCGTTGCTGTTTATTTCTTTTTCTCATTCAGGAAGCAAAGTCTCAAGATGAAAGGATACCAGATCAGGATCCCTGAACCAAAAATAGCTTTCCTGCAGCTTGCCTTATCCTCAATAGATTACCTGCTTTCAGGAAGCATTGTCTATTTCCTTCTGCCCTCAAATCCACAGCTTACCCTGCTTCATGTACTTGTGTTCTTCGCGCTGGCGCAGGTTATAGGGCTGATAAGCACTGTCCCCGGCGGGCTTGGAGTTTTTGAGACTCTGATGCTGTTTATGCTGGAACCGTATTTCGGCACGGTTGAAATAATAAGGCCTCTCCTGCTTTTCAGGTTCATTTATTATTTTGTTCCGTTCCTCCTTGGGCTCATTGCGCTTATATTTGATGAATTTGAGGAGAGAAAAAATATCCTGAAAAAAGCCGGAAAAGCTACATATTCCAGCCTATCAGAGCTAGCACCTCAGATCTTTTCCATTCTTGTTTTCCTTGGAGGCGTTTCCCTCCTCTTTTCCGGAGCTCTGCCTTCAAATCCCAGATATCTGCACGATCTCACTTACATTGTTCCTCTGCCCCTTATAGAAGTCTCCAGGCTTTTTGGAAGCATTATGGGTGTACTGCTTCTTCTCCTGGCAAATGGGCTCTGGAAGCGAATCGACGGGGCTTTTGTACTCTCCCTTGCTGTCCTGTTGATGGGAGGGATCTTTGCCCTCCTGAAAGACTTTGATTACCATGAATCTCTGGTTCTTTTTGCCCTTTTCGCCTTTTTATTCCCGTGCAGGAAATACTTTTACAGAAAATCCTCGCTTTTGCATCAGTCTTTCAGCAGGGAAAACTTAATTGCAATAACCCTGGTGCTTGCAAGCTTTGTCTGGCTAGGATTTTTTTCCTACAGGCACGTAGAGTATTCAAACGAACTCTGGTGGCAGTTCGGGGTTAATTCTCAGGCATCCAGCTTTTTAAGGGCTACAGTTGGAGTTTTCTTCATGCTGCTAGTTTTTGGGATGGTGAAAATGCTGAGCCCCTTTTCCAGAGATATTCACCTTCCTGAAAGAGAGGAGATTGAGCTTGCAAAAACGATTGTCGATCAAAGCCGGGAAACCTGCGGAAACCTGGTATTTACAGGGGACAAGTACCTGCTTTTCGATGATGAAAAAAAGGCTTTTTTGATGTATGGGGTTTCAGGAAGGACCTGGGTTGCAATGGGAGACCTGGTTGGAACCAGCAATCACGCAAAAGAGTTAATCTGGGATTTTTATGAGATGAGTAAACTGCATCAGGGAAGAGCCGCTTTTTATGAAGTGAGCGAAAAATATATTCCTGTTTATCTTGACCTCGGCCTGACCCTGATTAAAATAGGGGAGGAAGCAAAAGTTCCCCTTGAGTCCTTTACCCTGGAAGGAAGTGCAAGCAAAGATTTCCGCTATACAGTAAAGAACGTGGAGAAAAAGGGATACCGGTTTGAAATTATCTCTTCGGAAGAGGTTCCAGGCCTCATGCCTGAACTCAAACGGGTCTCGGATGCGTGGTTGAATCTAAAAGCCGGAAAGGAGAAGAGATTTTCAGTGGGTTTTTTTGATGAGAAATACATGAGCCATTTCCCGGTTGCCCTTGTCAGGAGTGAGACTGAAATCGTTGCTTTTGCAAATATCTGGACAGGCGCAGATAATGAAGAAATCAGTGTTGACCTTATGCGCCACAGCCCCGATGCCCCGGACAGGACAATGGAATACCTTTTTGTTAAGCTCATGCTCTGGGGGAAAGAAAAAGGATACAGGCGTTTTTCCCTTGGAATGGCTCCCCTATCTGGGTTTGAAAAGCGGCAGTTTGCTCCGATCTGGCATAAAATAGGGTCTTTGATTTTCACCCATGGAGAGCACTTTTATAATTATAAAGGGCTGCGGGATTTTAAAGAGAAATTCAATCCCTCGTGGAGCCCGAGATACATTGCTCTCCCCAAAGGGTTCAAGCAGGGCTTCGCCTTAAAAGATATAGCAGCCCTGATCTCAGGAGGAATGAAAGGAATTTTCTCGAAAGACAATAAAAGAACAACAAGCCTCAGGGGACATCAGGTCCCGGAAAAACTGCCTGAATAATCTTTAAAATCTTTTGGCGGCTGGGAATTTCTTTTTAACCTATTTTCCGGCTGAATATTTCTTCCTTAAGCCATCTTCCCAAATTTATCCAAGAATTAAAAACATAAATTCTTTTGTGGCAGCCAGATATTTTTTCTGTCCGAGTATCTCCTTTTTCTCCTGAACAAACGGCCCATCCGCAATGTCGTCTCCAAACCTCTTTATCAGGGATTTAATCCTCTCTTCGTTCACTTCCGGGTGAAATTGAAGTGCTATAACTCTACCATCATAGATAAAACCCTGATTTTTGCATCCCTCGCTTTCAAAAAGGTGAACAGCTCCTGCAGGGAGGTCAAAAGTCCGCGAATGCCAGTGAAAAACCGTGATCTCTTCCGGCAGCCTTTCAAGAAACTCCGGCTTATTCTCGCCTCCCACCGTCCTTACAGGAAACCACCCCATTTCCATGTGCCTGTTTTCATAAACGCTGGCCCCGAGGATGTCGGCAAGCAATTGAGCGCCAAGACAGATCCCAAGTATCGGTTTTCCTGCTTCGACTGCCTGTTTGATAAACGCCTTTTCATCTCTCAGCCAGGGATTTTCTTCGTAATCATAGATTCCCATAGGGCCGCCCATAATGATAAGAAGATCAAACGAATCAAGTTCTGGAGGGCTTTTTGTTTCGTAAAAACGAGTTGATTCAAGCCTGTGGTTTTTAGTTTTTGCATATTCCTCAATGGTGCCGAGGGTGTTTACGGAGGAGTGCTGGAGAACTTGGATTTTCATTACATTCCAGAGAGTACTCGACTGAAATAAACTTATTTATATTCCAGAGTGCAGTTATAAAGCTGATCAAGAATGAAGTTTGACACTATAATACGCAGTTTTTTGATAGCCGGTTTAGTATCACTTATAGCATTAATTATAGAGGCAGCTTACTACGGACTACGTCCGGGGAACACTTATGCTCTCACTGCTGCTTTTATCAATAACTATTCAGATTTAAGCAGCCCTATAAACATAACACTACTTGCTATAATATTCTTCTCAACACTCGTGATAGCCTTAAGTAAGATATCTAAAAAAGAAAGATCATAAAAAGATAGGAAAATCTGACAACGGATACAACGGATAAGATCTGAGAAAGAGGGCACATTCGTCTTGCAGAATCAAATTTGAATATAACTTTTTTGCGGCTTTCTGTAAACCGCCACGACATTTGCTAAATATAAAATTGTTGATATTTTTAATTTCATTTTTACAGGGCATCCGACGATTTCATTTTTATTCAGTCGAAGGAAACCGGTTCCAGCCGCGCATTTGCGCGGGACAATAACGACAGGAGAATGCCATTCGTGTTCCCCTGGAATATTATAAATCGATTAAAGACAAACTAGTGTCCAGGCAACTTAATTATACAACATAATGTCTTGACAATTTCTCATCAGCATAAAGTGATTTTGAGTTTATCCAGGTGTTTTATAATTAAATTGCCATAACACTAGCTTCATTTCCAGCTTAAAAAACTTACAAAAAAATTCACGGCTCAAGACATGGTATCTTCTTTCATCCTGATTGTAGCGCGGTGGGCAGAAGATTTAGGATTCCTGCCTGCTGTCGGGAAGAATGGTAATTAAGAAGTTGGATAATAATGCCCCTTATTCTCTATTTTAATTTACTTATGCCAGCCAGAATTAGCTTATTTGAAATTCTCAAGGTTTTCCTTCTATATTTTTTGTATAGATATCCTGTATTCATATATAGTCACGAGGCCAAATAATGCAACTACTCGATGAACACAAAGTGGTTTTTATTGCAACAATTACAGGCGTGACTATAGGTTAGCCCCAATCCGATCCTTGTTCATAAAAAATTCTTTCAAATCAAAGATTTGTCTAAATCAGCATCCAAAAGAAAACATTTAAAAATTATCAGAAAGTAATTACTGTCAAAGAATATTAACAAACGGTGAAGAAGGAAAAATAAGTGAGGAATAAAGAAAGGTTGCATTCAATAGTAATATGTCTGGTTTTCTTTTTCTTAATCTCCATATCATCTGCGGCATCGGCAAAGGAAATGACGGTAGATAACGATGATGAAGCGGATTTCAGATCAATTCAAGAGGCAGTAACTAATTCATCTCCTGGAGATTTGATTTTAGTTTCTCCAGAAAGTTATAATGAAAGTGTGGACATAGGGGTACAGAACATAAGCATCCTTTCTGACTCTGGAAATCCTGAAGATACTGTTGTTAGGGCTTTTAAACTGAGTGCAAACAATATCACCTTAAGCGGGTTTAGCATAAAAGAAAATTTAGCTTTAAAAGATCCTAAGGGCGAATTCGGGTATCCTAAAATTGAAAATTGTACTGTTAAACATAACATTTTAGAATCGGGTATTGGGGCTGATGAGTGTTACAATTCCACTATTGAGAAAAATGTAATTTTAAACTCAGGTATCTATGTAGATGGTCCTGAAGCAGATTCTAATTTTACAATTTCCGACAATCTAATTGTTAATGGAGATATTAGTATTCATCACGGATCATATAATTGTGTTTTGCTTAATAATACACTTCTGAATGGTGGCATAGGGGTAGGTGAAGGTCCTGGCTGCAAAATTCTCGGCAACTATATTTCAAATGGGCTAGATCATGGTTCTGGAATTGTCCTTTCTGAATCTTCTTCTAATGAGATAGAAAACAATACGATTGTAAATTGTAGTAAAGGCATTTTTATAATCTGGCTCTCAGCAGCTAATACGATTAACAATAACACTTTGACTTCTAATGATCATGGAATTTCTATTGGAGACTCGACAGGAGGAAATTCACTATTAAATAACAAAATTTTAAACAACAATATTGGGATACTGCTTGGAGAGGATTCTTCGGATAATCTGGTGATGGGCAACGTTGTTGAGCTAAACAAGAAATATGGAGTATATATCAACGAAGTAGGCTATGTATATTCTTATAATGGAAAGAACAGGTTCTATAATAACATATTCAATAATACGGTCAATCTTTTTAACGACACAAGCAGCTCTTATACTGAAAAAGCCATAACCAACGGCGCTAAAATAACTCCTGTTTTTTGGAATACTACAAAAACTGCAGGAACTAATATTCTCGGTAAATCACACATTGGCGGCAATTATTGGGCAAAGCCTGACGGAACCGGATTCTCCCAGAACTGTAATGATTGGAATGGAGATGGGATTGGTGACTCGTTCTACACGATCAATGCGTATGATGTTGATTATCTTCCTCTCGTTTCTATATCCAAACAGGATCAACCAGTATTTCCTGCTGCAAACCTCAGTGCTAATGTGAGCAGCGGTTTTGTGCCTTTTTCTATTTCTTTTACAGATCTTTCGCGAAATGCGACATCAAGAATATGGGATTTTAACAATGATGGGATTTCAGATTCAAATAATGTGAACGAAGTTTATACGTACACTGTTCCGGGAACTTACACTGTCAACTTAACAGTAAGTAACGCAAACGGCACTGTTTCAAGATTCTCTTCTGTAACGGCATCTGCCCGGCCTCAATATACTCTCACGGAAGTTCAGATTACCAGCGATAAATCAAATCAAACGATGCCTGCTATTTATGGGGATAAAACAGTATTTTTAGATGATCGCAGTGGATGGGGTCGTTACAATATTTACATGTACGATCTTTCTACTTCCAAGGAAACTCGAATTACAACCAATAATTCATATTATAATACAGGGCCTGCAATTTATGGTGATAGGATAGTTTGGCAGGAGTTTCACTATAACAATAATCCCAATACCTGGGATAAACCCGATATACATATGTATGATCTTTCCATTTCCAAAGAAACTCAGATTACCAACAGTGGAAAGGCAGCAGATCCTTCTATTTACGGAGATCGGATAGTGTATGTAGATACACGCAATGGAAACGCAGATATCTACATGTATGACCTTTCTACTTCCAAGGAAACTCAGATTACCACAAATGAATCGTGGCAGGGGTATCCTGCGATCTACGGGGACAGGATAGTTTGGCAGGATTCTCGCAATGGACAAGGCTATAATAATCCCACAGATATCTACATGTACGATATCTCCACTCACAAGGAAACCCAAATAACCACCAACAATTCGGATCAGTACTATCCTGCCATCTATGGGGACAGGATAGTTTGGCAGGATTTACGCAATAATGGCTGGGATATTTACATTTATGATCTCTCCACTTTGAAGGAAACCCAGATAAGCACCGACAAAGACGATCAAGAATATCCTGCTATCTATGGGGACAGAATAGTTTGGATGGATAGCCGTAATGGAAAAGGAGATATTTACATGTACGATCTCTCTACTTCCAGAGAGACTCGGATTACAACCAATAGATCAGGTCATAGTAACCCTGCTATCTATGGGGACAGAATAGTTTGGGAGGATAGCCGCAACGAATATAGTGTTTCTGGCCGTACCTACGCGAATAAGGATATCTATATGTGTACCGTTTCTGAAGTGGAACAGGGCCAGAAATCATCTTTAGCAGACTTTAGCACCAACATCACAAGCGGCTATGCTCCTCTGACGGTACAGTTTACAGCCCTTTCTGAAAATGCAACAGAATGGAAATGGGATTTTGAAAACGATGGGTTAGTAGACTCTACAGACAAAAACACTGTTCATGTGTACACAATTCCTGGAACTTATACAGTTAATTTTACTGCAATGAATGGAAACAATATTGCCTCAAAAGCTGTTACAATAACTGTACTGAAGAAAAGTTCCAGTGGCGGAAGCAGTGGAAATAGCGGTGGAAGCGGGGGTGCCGGCGGTTCACCGGAACCTGCTAAAAATGTTGCAGTAAAGGAACTTTCTCAGACCTTCATCGGAAGCGGAAACCCTGTAAAATTTGATTTTCCAAAGAATACTACTTCCGTCGTATATTTAAGCTTTGATTCAAAGAAGACCGCTGGAAAGACAACAACCATTGTTGAGATGCTGAAAAATAAATCCACACTTACTCCAGATGCACCTGAAGGTGAAGTCTATAAATACCTGAATATCTGGGTTGGAAACGGTGGGTATGGAACTGAGGAGAATATCGAAAATGCGGTCGTCTGTTTCAGGGTTGAAAAATCCTGGGTACAGAACAAAAACGTCGACCAATCTTCCATTACTCTCAGCAGGTACAGCGACAAAAAATGGAATCAATTGCCAACCAATCTATCGGGAGAAGATGATAGGTACCTGTACTTCATGGCAAGAACTCCAGGATTCTCTCCTTTTGCAATAACGTGTAAGAAAGCAATAGATAGAACTGGAACCGAAATACAGACTAAAGAAGATACAGCAGCCGTTGAAGAAGGCTATGGAAGCACAGCAGCAGTTATTGAACAGGAGCCAGATAAGGAAAAAAACTCAAGCTCAAGCCAAATCACTCCTGGCTTTGAAATCGTTTATGCTATTGTCTGTTTGCTTGGCGTATTCCTGTATAAAGGAAAAAGTAAATTATAATTGGATCGTGTCCATGAGTTGGTAATTTAATCTGACAAAATGGGAATGTTCATCTTGTTTGGTCAGGTTTGAAAACAACTCTCCAACTCGCTATCCCCAGTAGCTTTCCACGCCTAGTCACGTATTGTTGGTTTTCATACTCGACTTGCTTTTAGCCTTCCTGAGTTAACTGAATCTTCCGATAAGAGCGCTTATGCTCTCACTTGTAACCATACCTATTACGCGGTTCTCGGAGTCGATTACAGGCAGTGCGGAAATAGAATAATCTTCCATTATCGAGGACGCAGTCTCGATTTTTTCGCCTGCATACACGTATTTCACGTCGCGGGTGATTATCTCATCCAATCCGGTTATTTTACAGGCGACTGCTTTTGTAATATCCCAGGAGGTGACTATGCCTTCAAGCTTTCCGTTCTCTGAGACGACAGGCAAGATGGTTCACTTTCTTTTTTACCATGAGTATCGAGGCATTCTCTATTGTTTCGCCTCTGGAAACCGAATAGAAATTCTGGTACATGATGTCGCTTACAAGAATCTGTGAGAGAAAACCCCTTATGAGGTAGTTGATCTGTCCTTCTTCAAGTAAAAAAGCGTCGTGTCCGTACTGAGACCTGATTTCCTCGTATTTTGCATCAACCCCGTTTGCAGTAAGAGCTGATACGATTTCCTGGGATTGGTAGGGAGGATAGAGCCAGTCTGATGTTATGGAAATTACAAGGTATTTTGCAGTAACGCCTGAGAAACCCTCAATAAGGGATCCGTTCTTGGAAAGGTCAAAGAAATCGACTGCTTTTGTAATATAGAGGTATGAATTGGCATCAAAACGCTTCGTAAAGGTATCTCCCTGGTGATTCAGGTAACTTTCGACCTGAAAATTCGAGGAGCGATCCGGAAAGGTTTCTGAAGAGATTTTCGACAGATCCGGGCCTGCTTCGTCCTGCTGAGCTCTTCCAAACTTCTTCTGCATCGAAGCATCGCTTAAGTATGTAATATGGCCTATCATGCGTGCAAGTGCAAGGCCCTGTGCAGGGGTTTCTTTCCCGTAATAGTTTCCCCCGTTCCATTTCGGGTCATCGGTTATGGCTTTTCTTCCGATTGCCCCGAATGCGATTTGCTGCGGGGTTGAGGATGCGGTTGTTGCTATTGCAATCGCTTTCTTCACCATTTCAGGGTAGCTGACTGTCCACTGGAGCACCTGCATTCCGCCCATTGAACCGCCTGCAACTGCAAAAAGCTGTTTTACTCCAAGATGCTCAACCAGTTTTTTCTGGGCATTTACCATATCCGCTATAGTGATTACAGGAAACGAGATTCCGTAGGGTTTTCCGGTTTCAGGGTTTATGGAAGAAGGGCCTGTAGAACCTTTACAGCCTCCGATTATGTTTGAGCAGATAATGCAGTATTTTTCCGTATCAAAGGCCTTATTCGGGCCAATCACGATATTCCACCAGCCTGGCTTTTTATCGCCTGCATGAAGCCCGGCAGCATGGGCATCGCCTGTAAGGGCATGGCAGATCAGGATAACATTGCTCTTATCCGCATTCATCTTCCCGTACATCTCGTACTCTATCCTGACACGGGAAAGGGTTTTCCCACTCTCTAACCTGAAAATTCCAGGGATTTCATAGTTCATTGAACGGACTATCCCTATATTCTGGCCTTTTTTTTCCGAAAAAAAGTTTTTAAAGGAAGGAATCTGGGCCGAAATTTCCATGCTCATACCTCTGAGAGTGCCTGCTCTATATCGAAAATCAGGTCATTTTCGTCTTCGATTCCTATGGAAAGCCTGATAAAGTCTTCAGTTACTCCGCATGCTGCCTGTTCTTCCTTTGACAGCTGTTCATGTGTGGTTGAAGCCGGATGGATTACAAGGCTTTTTGCATCCCCGATATTTGCAAGGTGGGAAAAGACCTGAAGGTTTTCGATAAACTTTCTGCACTCGCTGATTCCGCCTTTGATCCCGAATCCTATTATTGCGCCAGAACCTGATTTAAGGTATTTCTTTGCAAGCTCATGGCTGCTGTGGGATTCAAGTCCCGGATAAGAGACCCAGGAAACTTTCGGGTGCTTCTCCAGGAATTTTGCAACCTCAAGGGCGTTGTCACAGTGCTTCTTCATTCTGAGGGGGAGAGTCTCAAGTCCAAGAATAAACAGGAATGAGTTAAACGGAGAAATGCATGCTCCTGTATCCCTGATAAACTGCACTCTTGCTTTTGCAATAAAGGCTGCCTTTCCAAAGGCTTCTTTGTATTTCAGGCCGTGATATCCAGGGTCAGGTTCGCAGATTTCAGGGAATTTCTCAGGGCTCCAGTCAAAGTTTCCTGAGTCAACAATTACTCCTCCGATTGAAGTCCCATGTCCCCCTATGAATTTTGTTGCGGAATATACGACTATATCTACCCCGTGGTCTATTGGCCTTAAGATCAAAGGAGAAACAGTGTTGTCCACAATGAGGGGAATTCCTGCTTCATGGGCAATTTCTGCGAGTTTCTCAAAGTCAGGAACGTCAAGCCCGGGATTTCCTATTGATTCTACATACAGGGCTTTTGTATTTCCTGAGATTGCATTTTTAAATTGTTCAGGGCTGCTGGAGTCTACGAATTTTACGGTTCTTCCGAGTTTGGGGAAAGTGTAATTGAAAAGCTCATAAGTTCCTCCATAGAGCTTATCCCCTGAAACGATCTCGTCTCCGGGTTTTGTGAAGGTGAGAAGTGCGGTTGTAATTGCAGCCATTCCTGAGGCTGTTGCAAGGGCGCCTATGCCTCCTTCAAGGGCAGCTATCCTTTTCTCAAAGACATCGGTTGTGGGGTTCATCAGGCGCGTATAAATATTGCCTTCTTTCCTGAGCCCGAAAAGGTCGGCTGCTTCCTCAGCGTCTTTAAATACATACGCTGCTGTCTGATAAATCGGAACCGACCTTGCTCCCGTGGCAGGGTCAGGTTTTGCTCCAGCATGTACGGCAAGGGTAGAAATTCCCAGGTTTGAAAACCCTTTTTTTGTCCGATTTTCCTTATTTTCCTTGCATTCTTTTTCATTCCGTTTTCCGTTTTCGTCCGTCATCTCATCTTACCTCCAGACCATATTTTTCTGCTATTTCAACCAGGGTATTCCCAGATACTTTATCTGTTAAATCTCATTAGCCCGTGGGTAAAGTCTCTCTAAAATTTCTCTCACATTTTCCAGATCGAATAAGGCTTCAAATGCCTTCTCTATCCTGATATTCTGCACCATTTTTGTATTCTATCTTTTTCAGCTGTTTTTCAAGTCAGAAGTGAGAATCGAACTCACGTATCTCCGGGTTGCAGCCGGAGGCATAGCCACTCTGCCATTCTGACGCCCATGCTCTTTTGTCATATATTAACAATTGTTATATCTCTTCACAATTGTGATGGTAGTATAAATAATTACCTATAAAAAATAATAAATATTGGTAACTGTAATTACTAATATTAAGAAATGATACTATAAATAATTGTAATATAGGCAAAGTACAAGTTCGAGAATTTCGAAAAATCTTTAGTGAAAAAAATCTTTCGTGAAAAAAAGAGAAAGGACCCAATCCCTTCCTTTTATTTCAATTCCCGCGGATTTCAAGCATCCTGTCCAGTGCCTTTCTGGCTTTTACCCTTACGTGCTCCGGAACATGGATTTCATATTCCATATTCTGAAGGCTGTTCAGGATAGACTCAAGGGTGATTTTTTTCATATTGTAGCAAAAAGTCTTCTCTGATGCAGGATAGAAGCTTTTATCCGGGTACTTCCTTTTCAGGCTCTGAACAATTTCCCTCTCGGTTCCGATTATAAATTCGGTGGAACATGATTTTTCCACCTCTTTTACAATCCCCGAGGTACTGAGAATATGGTCTGCAAGGCTCAGGACTTCAGGCCTGCATTCGGGATGTGCAAGAAATTCCGCACATGGATGCATTTTTTGCAGTTCTTTTATATTCTCGTCCCCGATATTATCGTGAACATGGCAAAACCCTGGCCAGAGATGTATTTTTTTGTCGGTATGAAGGGATACGAATGCTCCCAGGTTTTTGTCGGGAATAAAAATAATCTCCCGCTTTTCAATTGAATTTACCACATTTACTGCATTTGCAGATGTGCAGCAGATATCGGATTCGGCTTTTACCGCAGCCGAACTGTTTACATAGCAGACAACTGCTGCTTCCGGATGTTTTTCTTTTGCGTCCCGCAGAGATTTAACAGTGACCATGTCCGCCATCGGGCAGCCTGCATCAGGAACCGGTAAAAGGACTAATTTTTCAGGGGAAATAATTGATGCGGATTCTGCCATGAAGTGAACGCCTGCAAAAACTATAACCTCTGCTTTTGAATTCACTGCTGCTTTGCAGAGAGAAAGGGAATCCCCAACAAAATCCGCAACTTCCTGAACTTCTCTTCGTGTATAAAAATGCGAAAGGATTATTGCGTTCCTTTCCTTTTTGAGTTTTTTTATTTCTTCTGCAATTAACTGATCTTCCATAATAATCTCATTCCTCAAATTGCAGGTATAAACCTGCAGAAAACCTGTTTTTCAACCTCTATTTTTAATTTTGATTTATGTAACTTTAGTTGATGTATTCTGTGTCACGCCGACGGGGCGCATTTTAAATTAAGGGACGAATGCAGTTAATAATTCAGGAGACAATTTACAGTCTTTATTGCGGCCTTTGTTTGGTTCCACACACCGGGCAATTCTCTGTCTTATTAACATTAAGTTCACTGAAAGAGCATGAAAGGCCGTCCCATAATAAAAGGCGATTTTCCAGAAGCTTTCCCTGTCCTGTTAGATATTTAATCGCTTCATTTGCCTGGATTGAGCCTATTACCCCTGGTGTTGTCCCAAGTACCGGAAATACTTCTTTCTTGAAGGAGCTCGGGAAAATACAGCAAAGGCAGGGAGTTTTTCCTGGAATTATCGTTGTTGCCTGACCTCTGTACCCTGAGACAGCGCCGTGAATCAGGGGTATATTCCGTTCCACTGCAAGCCTGTTCAGAACATGCCTTGTATCAAAATTATCCAGCGCGTCTATGATCAGGTCACAAGGAGGAACTATTGAGCCTGCATTTTCATCCGTGATTTTTTCCCTGATCGTCTCTACTTTTATTTCAGGATTCATGGAGAGCAGTTTTTCCTCTGCGGATTTTATCTTCTCTCTCCCAATATCTTTTTCATGGTGAAGAAATTGCCTGTTAAGGTTACTGAGATCCACTGAATCGAAATCCGCAAGAATTATTTTCCCTACTCCTGCAACTGCAAGATAGGTAGAAACCGGAGATCCCAGACCTCCTGCCCCGGCAACAAATACTTTTGCTCTTCTTAGTTTTTCCTGGCCATCTTCCCCAAAAAGCATTATCTGCCTGATATACTTTTCATTTGTAATTTTCTCCATCTATGTTCTCCAGGTCTTTCATTCGTGATATTTTTTTCAAATAGGGAGATTAATCCTTCCAGGACTCAAGTCCGTTTTTCTTGAGATAATCGTTAATTGCCTCATGGATTGCCTCTTCTGCAAGCATTGAGCAGTGCATTTTTATCGGAGGAAGCCCGTCGAGTGCCTCTGCAACTGCTTTGTTTGAAAGTTTCCAGGCTTCTTCCAGGGTTTTTCCTTTGATAAGTTCGGTTGCCATACTGCTTGATGCAATCGCAGCTCCGCACCCGAAGGTCTGGAACTTCACGTCCGCAATCCGGTTTTCTTCCACCTTCAGGTAGATTTTCATTATATCTCCGCACTTCGCGTTTCCAACTTCTCCTACTCCGTCACTGTTCTCAATGCTTCCCATATTTCTGGGATTTGAAAAATGGTCCATCACTTTAGCGCTGTAATCCATAAGTTGCCCTCCAATGCTGCTTTTCAATTCCTGGATTCTTTCAAAGAAACTTCCTTCTCACTCAATATTCCCTGTAATTCCCCTATTTATAATTTCAAATAGTCCTGTACTCTTTTGGGGTCAGTGGGGACATATTTCTGAGCTTCTGCACTATCTCGGGTAAAGCTTCGAGTACCCTATCCACATCTTTATCGGTATTCATCCTTCCAAGGCTCAGCCTGAGTGAACCGTGGACTATCTCGTGCGGAACTCCGCATGCCGTAAGCACATGCGAGGGTTCGAGAGAAGAAGAGTTGCATGCGCTTCCTGTGGATGCAAAAATCCCTTTTGCATTTAACAGAAGCAGGAGAGATTCGCCCTCTATGTATTCAAAAGTGACATTCACATTGTTTGCAAGCCTCTGTGTTGGGTGGCCGTTGAGGTGGGTTTTCGGAATCTTCAAAAGCCCTTTAACCAGCCGCTCTCTCATATCTTGCAAAGTCTTATTTGAGTCTTCAATTTCTCCTGTTGCAAGCTCTATAGCTTTTCCAAGCCCGACAATGGCCGGGACATTCTCGGTTCCTGCCCTGCGTTTTCTTTCCTGGGCTCCGCCGTGCAGAAGGGTTTCTATTTTTGTCCCTTTTCTTATGTAGAGTGCCCCGCATCCCTTTGGCCCTTCGAACTTGTGCCCTGAAAGAGATAAAAGGTCAACGTTCATTTTTTTGACATCTATAGGGACATGGCCTATTGCCTGCACTGCATCCGTGTGGAAATATATCTTTTTCTCTCTTGCGATTTTTCCGATTTCTTCTACAGGCTGGATTGTCCCTATTTCATTGTTCGCAAGCATTATGGAAATGAGTATAGTGTCGGTTCTGATCGCGTTTTTCAGTTCCTCAGGAGACACCATTCCATATTTATCCACAGGCAGGTATGTTACCTCAAACCCCTGTCCTTCCAGCCATAAACAGGTGTACAGGACTGCGTGATGTTCGATAGAGGAGGTGATTATGTGTTTTCCTTTATTCCGGTTCTGCAAAGGCTATTCCCTTAATTGCCCAGTTATCGGATTCTGTACCACCGGATGTGAAATATATCTCATTTTCTTCAGCGCCTATCGCATCTGCAACTTTTTTTCTTGCTTTGTCTATTGCATGTTTTGAGGTTTTCCCAAGCTCATAGATAGATGAAGGGTTTCCGAAATTTTCGGTCATGTAGGGAATCATCTCTTCAACAACTTCTTTTCTTGCAGGAGTCGTAGCAGAGTTGTCCATGTAAATGGTCTTGTCTCCAGATGTCACACTTACACCTTCACAATTGTGAATAATCATAACAATCGCGACTATTTAAGTTTTATCGATTGAATATCACTGGGTAAAATAGATAAATTCTCAAAAACCTGCCGATTTTCTTGAAGTTATTGCATTCTGGATTAATCTTATTATTATTTTTCATAATAAAAATAAATATATATGTATATAAGGTATGTTCGTTTTCAATTGTAAAATCTCAAAAAGTGATGGTAATTATGGAAACTCCGTGTCAGAAGATTGTGTGGGATCTGATCCCCCGCAATAAGGGCCAGTCTTGCAATCGAACTTGTAAAAAAGGACAGTCACAGGCAACGTCGGCAAAGTTGCTGGGGATTGCCCCGTTGGCAGTTTCCCAGTATATTTCGGGAAATTTCCCCCGTAAAATTCATCTATTGTGATATAAATCCATCTATTGTGATATAGGAGAAGGGAATACCCTCTTCTATTGCATTATCAATCATTTCAAGACCAAGCTCATACTTTGTTCAGAACCTAATCTCCTCAAGAGGAACTTTAGCCTTTAAACAACGTACTTTGTCATCAATCCATTTTTGAGGAAGATATAATCTTTCATCAATCAACATTCTCTTCTTTTTTAAAATAAGCAAGGAATACTCCAACCTGACAATTGTCCTCTTTTCCCGAGTTGCCGCAATACTAATGAGAAACTCCGACAGAACAATTTCCTGATTTTTTTATGCCCGATTCGTCAAGTATAAGAACACCATTTTTGCCTATAGTTTGAATGGCTTTTGTTCGAACAAATTTTAGGAGGCCTGCAGAAGGCCGGGGAGAATTTGAAAGGAAATGGCTTAATGATTGGTTGCTAGAGCATTTGCAACAGTAAATTGCCATTTTTCTCAGATTTTTCCTATAGGTAGGAGAAGCAGGCCATTAAGGTAATCAACACATAGATACAGAACAACGAGTTTTTGTTTGAAAATAGAATTCAAAATTCTTTTCAAAAAGGTATTTTTTGTACAGAGATATTGTTTGACTTAATAAAGGATTCTGTTATTTGTATCACCATCTTAAATTTATAATTATAAAAATTATACATAACGGTAGATTTGGAAGGAAAATGTGACAAAGCCAAGTTAATTTGTGATAATTTCAAATAGCGGTTTTAATCCTTCCAGGGCTCGAGTCCTTTTTTCCGAAGATAATCATTAATTGCTTCATGGATTGCCTCTTCTGCAAGCATTGTTGAACAGTGCATTTTTTCCGGAGGAAGCCCGTCAAGTGCCTCTGCAACTGCTTTGTTTGAAAGTTTCCAGGCCTCTTCCAGGGTTTTTCCTTTGATAAGCTCGGTTGCCATACTGCTTGATGCGATTGCAGCTCCGCACCCGAAGGTCTGGAACTTCACGTCCGCAATCCGGTTTTCTTCCACCTTCAGGTAGATTTTCATTATATCTCCGCACTTCGCGTTTACAACTTCCCCTACTCCGTCACTGTTCTCAATGCTTCCTATATTTCTGGGGTTTGAAAAATGGTCCATCACTTTAGCGCTGTAATCCATGAGTTGTTCTCCAGGCTATTTTTTAATTCTCGGATTATTTCAAAGAGATTTCCTTTTTACTCAAAATCCCATGCAATTCCTCTATTTATTATTTCAAATCGTCTTGTACTCTTTTGGAGTTAGTGGGGACATATTTCTGAGCTTTTGCACTATCTCAGGCAGAGCCTCAAGCACTCTATCCACATCTTTTTCGGTATTTATCCTTCCAAGGCTCAGCCTGAGTGAACCGTGGACTATTTCGTGCGGAACCCCGCAGGCCATAAGCACATGCGAGGGTTCGAGAGAAGAAGAATTGCACGCACTTCCTGTGGATGCAAAAATTCCTTTCGCATTTAACAGAAGCAGGAGAGGTTCGCCCTCTATGTATTCAAACGTGACATTTACGTTGTTTGCAAGCCTCTGTGTGGGATGTCCATTGAGATGGGTTTTCGGGATCTTCAGAAGACCTTCAATCATGCGTTCTCTCATCTCTTGCAGAGTTTTATTTGAGTCTTCAATTTCGCCTGTTGCAAGCTCTATGGCTTTCCCAAGCCCCACGATGGATGTGACACTCTCGGTTCCTGCCCTGCGTTTTCTTTCCTGGGCTCCGCCGTGCAGAAGGGTTTCTATTTTTGTCCCTTTTCTTATGTAGAGTGCCCCGCATCCCTTTGGCCCTTCAAACTTGTGCCCTGAAAGAGATAAAAGGTCAATATTCATTTTTTTGACATCTATAGGGACATGGCCTATTGCCTGCACCGCATCCGTGTGGAAATATATCTTTTTCTCTCTTGCGATTTTTCCGATTTCTTCTACAGGCTGGATTGTCCCTATTTCATTGTTCGCAAGCATTATGGAAATGAGTATAGTGTCGGCTCTGATCGCGTTTTTCAGTTCCTCAGGGGACACCATTCCATATTTATCCACAGGCAGGTATGTTACCTCAAACCCCTGTCCTTCCAGCCATAAACAGGTGTGCAGGACTGCATGGTGTTCGATAGAAGAGGTGATTATGTGTTTTCCTTTATTCCTGTTTGCAAAGGCTATCCCCTTAATTGCCCAGTTATCGGATTCTGTACCACCGGATGTGAAATATATCTCATTTTCTTCAGCGCCTATCGCATCTGCAACCTTTTTTCTTGCTTTGTCTATTGCATGTTTTGAGGTTTTTCCCAGCTCATAGATAGAAGAAGGGTTTCCGAAATTTTCTGTCATGTAGGGAATCATCTCTTCAACAACTTCTTTTCTTGCAGGAGTTGTAGCAGAGTTGTCCATGTAAATGGTCTTGTCTCCAAATGTCACACTCACACCTTCACAATTGTGAATAACCATAACATTCGAAACTATTTAAGTTTTATCGTAGAATATATCTGGATAAGACCGATTACTTTTGAAAAACTTCCTTTTTTCTTTAAATTACTGCCTCTCAGATCAATCTTATTATTATTTTTTACTCTGATAATAAATATATGTGTATAAGATAGTATTATTTCTCAATTGTGAACTTCAAAAAGTGATGGTAACTATGGAAACTCCATGTCAGAAGATTGTGTGGGATCTGGTTCCTGCAATTCGGGCCAGTCTTGCAATCGAGCTTGTAAAAAAAGGACAGTCGCAGGCAACGTCGGCAAAATTGCTGGGGATTGCCCCGTCGGCAGTTTCCCAGTATATTTCGGGAAAAAGAGGATACAGAGTTGAGTTCCAGGGCGAGACGAAAGAATTGATCGAAAAACTTGCTCAGGACTTAATAGACAATAAAATCGACGACTTTGTGGTAAGGATGTGTAAGATCTGCGCAAGTGCAAGAGGAATTGAGAGCAGTTGTAATAGCAGCTGTGGTCCGGAAGAGTGAAACTGTAACAGAAGACAATAACAGAATGGAACCTTAAACATAAAATCTATTTTTGATGGTTCCCGTATTGTTTTCTATATTGTAATTGGATTCGTTTAATTCTCTTTGTACAGAAGCTTCTCGACAACTATATATTTAAGATATTACGAATTCACAATTGTGAATTTGTTGTGTAAACTGCTCTTATGTAGTTATGATTGATAGCGCAGAATCTTAGACTCTCGGCAGGTTGAATGTCTATTAAAATAAATTCTCACAGAGCCCTGAAAATTTGATTTTGCGTAGAAAAGCATATACTATTGACTGTTAAAAAATAGCTCGTAACGAATTAAAAATTGCATGAAATCCTGAAGAAATAAATGCAGAAAGAAGGCGGATAATATGGGGCGAATATATTCCGATATAACCTGGACAATAGGTAACACGCCGCTTGTACGGTTGAACCACATAACAAAAGGCCTACACGCTGACGTGCTAGTTAAAGTGGAGTCCTTTAACCCGATGGGAAGTGTAAAAGACAGAATAGGATTGGCAATGATCGAAGAAGCCGAACGAGAAGGGAAGATCAAACCTGGCACTACGATTGTTGAAGCTACGAGTGGCAACACAGGCATTGCACTTGCAGGCGTATGCGCTGCCCGTGGCTATAAGCTCATACTGGTCATGCCTGAGACAATGACTATAGAAAGGAGAAAACTGCTGAAGGCTCTGGGAGCAGAGCTGGTCCTGACCCCCGGAGTTGAGGGGATGAAAGGGGCAGTTAATAAAGCCGAGCAGATGGCTGCAGATGATCCCCAGCTTTACTATATACCCCAGCAGTTCCAGAACCCTGCAAACCCTGCAGTCCATAGCAGGACAACTGCCGAGGAAATCTGGAAGGATACTGATGGCAAAGCGGATGCAATTGTAGCAGGCGTTGGAACAGGCGGAACTATCACAGGTATTGCTAGTGTTCTCAAAAAAAGAAAGCCGGCTTTCAAGGCGGTTGCAGTCGAACCTGCCGAATCCCCCGTGTTAAGCGGAGGAAAGCCTGGCCCGCACAGGATCCAGGGAATAGGTGCAGGATTCGTTCCTGATGTACTTCGGCTTGACCTTGTTGACGAAGTGATCAAAGTAACCGGGGACAATGCCGCTGCCACAGCCCGACGCCTGGCAAAGGAAGAAGGTATTCTCGCAGGGATATCTTCAGGTGCAGCCACATACGCTGCACTGCAGATCGCATCCAGGGAGGAAATGAGTGGGAAGACCATTATTGTGATCCTACCGGATACGGGAGAGCGTTATCTGAGTACCGATTTGTTTGACTAACTTATTGATAACAGTTTGACTGATTCATCTAACAGCTGGCTGACCGACCAATTTGACAATTAACACCGGAAGATCTCAAATGGAAATTAGAGAAGATATCAGGACAGTTTTTGAAAAAGACCCTGCAGCAAGGTCTACACTTGAGGTAATCTGCTGCTATCCGGGCCTGCATGCTGTCTGGATGCATAGGGTATCTCACTCGCTCTGGAATAAACACTTCTACTTTCTGGCCCGTCTGCTCTCTCATATCTCCAGAATGTTAACAGGTATTGAAATCCATCCCGGGGCAAAGCTTGGAAGGCGAGTTTTCATAGACCACGGATCTGGAGTAGTGATAGGAGAAACTGCTGAAGTGGGTGATGATGTTCTGATATATATGGGAGTTGTGCTGGGCGGGACAGCTCTGGAAAAGGTAAAGCGTCATCCTACTATTGAAAATGACGTGGTAATTGGCTCAGGAGCAGCCGTACTCGGGCCAATCACTGTTGGAAGAGGCGCTAAAATCGGCGCTGGCTCGGTTGTGATCAGGCCAGTCCCGCCCGAGGCTACTGCAGTTGGGGTCCCTGCGAGGATTACAGGACCCGAACCATCCGTATCTACAGGACCGCTGGATCATAATAAGCTACCGGATCCAGCACTTCTTGTGGTAAGCCAGATGCTTGACAGGTTAAGCAGGTTAGAAGAACAATTTCAGGCGCATGAGGAGTTAATTTCCGGACACGGAAAAATTCCGGATAGTGCCGCACTCAAAAAGGATGAACAAATCTATTCCGTACTAAAAGAAGTTATTGACCCTGAGGTCGGGATGGATATCGTCAAGATGGGCCTGGTCAAGGACGTAGTTGTTAATGGAACGAATGTAGATGTAAATCTCGTATTGACAACAAATCTCTGCCCTATGGCAGATTATCTTAAGGATCAGGTCAGGCGAAAAGTTCTGAGTGTTGACGGGATAGAAGAAGTCAGCGTCAATATCCTCGATGAGCCCTGGAGCTGGGATCGACTCAAAAAACAAATAGCCCCTTAAAATGTATATTTTTTAGAAAGCCCGGTCCTGTGGTGAGAAGGGAGGGAGAATAAGCCCTTCTTATGCCTTTTTGATTCAGTTCTTCTTATGCCCCTTTTATTCTCCGGATTATATCAATAAAATATTTAGTTTCCCTTTTTACATCGTCACTGCACACGACAGCAGAAATTGCGACCAGGCTGTCAGCTCCATTTTGAGTAACACTCTCGCAATTTTCTTTATTTATTCCGCCAATAGCAACTACAGGAATCTTTATTGCAGCTTTAACTTCTCTTATTTTAAGTGGACCGATCCCTTCTCCGGCATCTTTTTTTGTAGCCGTATCGAATATGGGACCAAGACCTACATAGTCGGCTCCGGCTTTTTCCGCCAGGATTGCTTCCACCCTGTCGTGTACGCTAAGGCCGATTATCTTATCCTCACCAAGAAGCTTTCTTGCCGTCTCAATAGGCATGTCGTCCTGGCCAATATGGACCCCATCCGAATCTACAGCTAAAGCGACATCAATTCTGTCATTTACCAGAAATATTGCCCTGCCGCTGCATATCTTCTTAATTTCAAAGGCTTCTTCGACCATCTCTTTAGTACTTTTATCCTTTTCCCGGTACTGAACAATCCTGCAGCCTGACTCGACTGCTTCCCTTACATCGGATAAAGTTCCCTTTCTTTGAGAGTCCGGAATCTGTCACAAGGTAGAAATCGATTTCTTTTAAAAGGGAACTTTTCCGGCTGAAGCCTTTCTGGTTCATAATGATTAAATCCGTGAAGTTTATACGTTTTTCAAAAACGACTTTTTATAAATCCATATTCTTATGAACTTTAGGTTCTTTTTTCATCCGAACTTACTTTTCTTCAAAATTCATCATACTTTTTGCTTTCTCATCCGACAGGTTGAAAACTTCGTCGTAAAGGTTAACCTTGAAACTTCCGGGCCCGCTTGATTTCCCGGCTGCAAGTTCCCCTGCAACTCCAAAGTAGCATAGAGCATCTCTTGAGGCTTCACAGTAATCCGGATTAACGGCAGCAAACGAACCTATTACAGATGCAGCCATGCATCCTGTTCCGACAATCGACCCCATAAGCTCATGCCCGTTCTTTACAATAAATACCCTCTCTCCATCACTTATAATGTCTTCTTTTCCTGTCATCACGACAATGGAGGAGCTTGATTTTGCAAATTCTTTCGCGATCTTCGCAGGGTCCGCATTAATGGAAGTTGCTTCAACCCCTCTTGTCTCAGCGCTTTCGCCTGCGAGTTTTGCAATTTCCGAGTAATTGCCTTTTATTATGTCAATGCGGGCAGAGCCAAGGATTTTTGCAGCCATTTCATCCCGGAATTTCGTAGCCCCGACCCCGACGGCATCAAGCACGACCGGAATTTTCTTTTCGTTTGCAGCGGCAGCAGAGAGAAGCATGGAATCAATGATTTCGGATGTCAGGGTTCCGATGTTAAGCACAAGAGCCGATGAAATCCCTGTCATCTCAGCACATTCCTCAGGGGCATGCGCCATTACAGGTAGCGCGCCAAAAGCTCTTGTCATGTTTGCGCAGTCGTAAATAGTTACCCAGTTAGTTATATGATGTATAAGGGGTTTTGTTTCTCTTATTGTTTTTAATGGGTTATTCATAAGATTCCTCAATAACGTTTTAAAACCTGACTTATTTGAATATGGGCAAATTATGCCATGGATTGCGATCAGGAGAATTGCAGCCAGGAATCATTTTCGGCAGATTACTCATTCCTTATCCTTTCTGCTCCTGTGTAAATATTCATCTTCTGGCTCCGGACAAAGCCGATAATAGTAAGTCCTGCTTGCTCTCCCATGCTTATGGCAAGCGTGGTGGTTGCACCTCTGGATGCGATAACAGGAATATTAGCTATAAGACACTTCCTTACCATCTCAGAAGAAAGCCTTCCCGAACAGGTCACAATTGTCCTTGAGAAGTCCACACCATGTTTCAGTCCGTAACCTATTGCCCTGTCAAGGGCGTTGTGCCTGCCGATATCTTCTATTACACAGATCTTTCCTTCCGGCCCGAAAAGTCCTACGATATGTATGCCTCCTGTTCTGGTATGCAGGTCTGATACCAGCGTTTCTTTCATAATACTCTTTATTGTTGAGACATCAGTGACCAGATCCGACTGGATCTTGGGGAGCCGGTCCGCGTCCACATATGAAGTGTCGCCTCCACATCCCGAAAGGACAGTTTTGCCTGAAAGCATGATTGAAAAAAGGTCTTTTGTCAGGACATTGGCACTGAGGGCGCTGGCACCATCTATTTTTTCGTTATTATCTCTGTTTCTTTCTCTGCTTTCTTCTATGTGCAACGATTCGATATCCTCGAGTTTTCGGATAATTCTTTCCGTATATAATAATCCTGTTACAAACTCTTCAAGCATCGTCGGGCTTACCATAGAGGTTAGAGCATGGCGTCCGTTGACAAAGACTGCAAGAGGCACTTCCATTACGACTTCGTGAGACGATGTGACCATTGATCCGTTATCATATTTTATACAGGGGACCGTGCTGTACATCCTTATACCACACTCCTTACACTATATGTGCGATTTCCTCAATTGTTTCAAGAAGCAGGTCAACCTCTTCCTGAGTATTGTACAGGTAGAGGCTTGCTCTCACAGTGCCGTTTTGAAGCCCTAGGTGCTTCATTAACGGGATACAGCAGTGATCCCCCGAACGGACAAGCACTGCTGCTCTTTCGTCAAGCAAATAAGCTATTTCGTGGGGGTGGATCCTGTCTATAGTAAAAGAGACAACCCCTATCCTGTTTTTTATGTCCTGCGGCCCATAGATTGTAACATTTTCAATATCTGCAAGCCCTGCAAGCAAGCGATCGGTCAATTCCTGCTCATGCCTGAAAATAACATCCATCCCCAGGCTTTCAAGATATTTTACAGCCTGCCCAAGCCCGATTGCACCTGAGATGTTCGGGGTGCCTCCCTCAAACCGCTGATAACCGCCAGTTAGGGTATAACCCTCAGTAGTTACGTCATCAACTGTACCTCCACCCAGTATGAGGGGAGAAATAAGCGAGTCTCTCATCCACAGCACACCAGTGCCCGTTGGCCCGAGCATCTTATGGCCTGAAAAGCATAAAAAATCGCATCCCATGTGCCGGGCATCCACAGGAAAATGAGGAACGGACTGAGCCCCATCAACCAGAAAATAGGCTCCCTGCGCTTTGCAGATATCAGCAATCTTCCGGACAGGCTGTACGGTACCAAGCACGTTTGAGGCATGACTAACCGCAACAAGCTTTGTATTAACTGTAATCGCCTCTTCAAATGCCTCGATATCAAAAACTCCGGCTTCGCCAAGCTGGAGGACAACCACCTCAACACCTTTCTGGCGCAGTCGAAGCCAGGGAAGCAGGTTGGAGTGATGCTCTACAATCGTTGTGACTATTCGGTCTCCGGGATGCCAGTCAAAGCCGGCTGCAACTATGTTGATAGCTTCGGTCGTATTTCTGGTAAAAACTGTAGTGCCTTCTTTCCCTCCAATGAAGTTGCTGACCAGATCGTGTGCGTCCTGATACCTCTGGGTTGCAACTCTTGTAAGCCTGTGCATCCCCCGGCCAACATTTGCGCGGTATTGCCGGTCGTATTCGTTCATTGCAGCTATTACAGGCTCAGGAATAAGGCTGGTTGCAGCACTGTCCATATAGTGGAGGTATCGGGGTATCTGGAAATCAGCCATGCAATCTTCAATCGTCATAAAACTTCATCCATACTCCCGCTTCTGTATCCTTTCAGGTCAAGGGTAATATAAGAAAAGCCGCAGTCCTGCAATACCTCTACTATTCGATCTCGCATGTTTACTGCCTTCTCAAATTCTTCAGGTATCAACTCGATTCTTGCAATATTACCATGCAGTCTTACACGCAGATTCGAAAACCCCATATCATGCAGCAAATTTTCTGCACTTTCGATCATTTGCAGCTTCTCAAGTGTGATTTCTTCTCCATAGGGAATTCGCGATGCAAGACATGAAGCTGAGGGTTTGTTCCAGAAATCAAAGCCGCAGTCCTGAGCAAGTTGCCTGATCTGTTTCTTTTGAATCCCAAGTGAAAGAAAGGGATGAAGGATTCCTTCTTCATTACTTGCCTGAAGTCCGGGGCGATATTCATTGAGATCAGAAGCATTAATTCCATCAGCTATTTTTGAGATTCCCAGTTTTTCAGCCTGATCTTTTAATATCCTGGCAGATTGTTTTTTACAGATATAGCAGCGATTGGGACTATTTTTTCTGAATTCTTCATTTTCCAGAATCGGAAAAGGAATTATAGAGCAGGATAGTCCGAAATTGCGTGCGATTTCCTCTGCTTCGTCAACAGTTCTTCTAGGAACAAGAGGCGCGTCAAAAAGTATGCATTTGACCTTATCCTGAAGTACTTTTTGTGCAAGTAATGCAAGTAAAGTACTGTCTATTCCCCCTGAATATGAAATAAGTAAGCATTCCAATCCTGCAAGCTCTTTAAGCAACGCATCCCGCACATTTTCTTTTTCCATGGATGAATACCGACCTTTTAAGTTGAATTTTGTTTTGATTGCACCGGAAACATTAAATTATCTAACAACATTCACAATTGTGAACAATACCGAAAAGGTATCTATTGGTAAAATACTTTTTGTCCGGAAAATGGGAATGAAGGCAGAATTACAGAGCGCAAAAAATAAGAACTGTAAATACTGACGGAGGAAACATGAAAATTCGAATAAAGACCTTTGCTCAGATAAAGGACATTCTTGGAGCGGACAGTTTTCTTGAATGTCAGGATGGTACTTCAATGAGGGAACTTCTTAAAGCACTTCGCGAGAGAGCCGGGAAATCCGAAGACCAGCTTTTTTCCAGGAGATGGAGACCTGCACAGTAATCTGGTTTTGATGATGAACGGTGCACGAATTTATGAAGAAGACATTGATTCTCTTACACTTTCAGAAGGAGATGAAATTACACTTTTTTCTCCAGTATCAGGAGGATAATCCTTAACTAAAAAAATATCGGAGAAAAAGATCAGTTTCCACAGAAATCTTAATTGCAAAAATTAAATTTGAGGATTAAACTATATTCGGTCGTGTACATGAGTTATTGATCAATTCCGAAAAAGCGAGTACACCTCCTGTATTTGAGGAAAATGTAGAGAGATTCTTGTGCTTACGGTTTTCAATAACTCAAACCCACGACCCTATATTCTATTCCTACAGATAAAATATCTAAGAGATGAATTTTATGACCGATGCAAAAGTGCTTCTTATGATGGGATGTCCCGAGGTCCCAATTCAAACCAGTATTGCCCTGTATCTTTCCCATAAGCTGACCAACTTAGGATTTGATGTAACCGTTGCCGGGACAACTGCCGCAAGCAAACTTTTGAAAGGTATCTGATTCCGACGGATATTATGTAAAAAAGCTGGTAGATCTCGATAACACTATAGTAGATATCATTGAAAAAAGAACGGATTTCGACATGTGCTTTGCCTTTATGCATAACGATGCCGGAATGACTTATGCAACGACTATGAGCTCCATTTCTCAGGCCAGGATGTATTCTATAGTCTTTGGCAGGAATGCCGAGGCTCTGGCCGAGACCATAGAGTTCGACTGTGAAAAGATTGTCGCACAGGACGTTCACAATCCTGTTCGTCTCAAGAATAAGCTGGATAAGGTGATGGAGGAGATAGCCAGATGAGCTGCATTGAGCAAATGAAGTACAATATTCACCTGGAAAGAACAAGTTTCAAGGAGGCTAGAGAGTATATTGAGAAAAATTCGGACGAGGTTTACTATGTATCCCCCGGATACAAAATCTTCAAGGACTACTATATAATAGGGATCCCGCCCATTGCGGTGGGGGCTAAAGGAAATGCTCTAATTTTTACCTATACAAAGCCCTGCCACGGAAGCTTTGTCCTGAGCATAGACAACGAAGACAGTGTAAAGGAAATCAATCGGCTCAGGGAGTCGGAAAAAGAAAAGGAGCCTGCCTCATTAAAGAAAGGCAAGCCTCCTGAAAGTTCCAAGGCACCCGCAGCCAGCTACCAGGATATGTGGAAAAAACAAGATATGGAAAGCTGACCGTAATAAAGACAACAGAAATAGATAACAGAAAGAGTTTCAATATAGAGAAAGGGAGATGATTCCGATATAGAGAAAAGGCGAGTTTAATAGGATCCTATTAACCTTATGTATTCTTCTAGCTATGTTTGCAGGTGTGAGCCGGGCTTTTTTCCCGTTTTGCAGACTTTTATAGTTTTGAAGTCAATTAACGTTGCATACATGGAATTGATAACGAGGATCTCAAATTAGTTCTGAGAATATCTCATTTAAATTAAGATCCTCCAGAATTCCAATGTTTTTGAGTAATCAAAGAGAGGAAGCAGAGTTCTCCCCTTTTCCATATGTCGGATGCCAGCGCAAAAAGTGCTTCTGGATGCGGTCAAAGATGTTCATGATCCCTATAACAACCACTATCATCAGGATCATGCCTGCAATCACCTTATCGTAATTTGCAAACTGGTGGTAGTACTGGATATACCAGCCAAGACCGGATGTTGCCGCAATCATTTCAGCCACGGTCAGTGTAATAAATGAGAGTATCAGCCCTATCATTGCACCCGAAAATATAGACGGCAGTGCAGCCGGCAGGAGAATTCTCCTTATCATCTGGTAGTCTGAAAGACCGAGTGTGCGGGCAGAGTTGATGAGGCGGGAGTCTGCTGAGAACACTCCATTAACACAACCAACAAGGATGGGCCAGAATGCTCCTATGAAAATTAAGAAGATCGAAGATGCCCTGAAGGTCGGCAAAAGCACGATGGAATACGGCAGATATACGGTTGCCGGGATAGGAGACACCGTTTTTGCAATAGGATAAGCCACATCAAACAGCCTTTTTTTCCAGCCTGCATAAAGTCCTATCGGAATAGCAAGGGCAAGAGCAAGGGAATATCCTGTAAGAAGAATGCTAAGAGAACTGATTACCCCCTCTGTCATTTGCTTTGTATCGGTTTGAAACACTAGGAAGACTTTCGCTGGACCTGGAAATATGAAAGAATCGAGCAGCGCAAGTTTTCCAAAAAGCAGTTCCCAGAGAAATAAACCCAGGGATATGATTAGAAATATATCAGTGGTCGAAACAATTTTTTCATAATTCAAGTACAACTTTGCTCCGTATATGACCGTAATTAGAAGAAGAAAGGCAACAAATGCCCTGTTGTCACTTACTGCCTGCTCAGGTGAATCCGGAAAACCCACTGTCATAATAAGAGTAGTAAACAAAATGGTAAAAACAGCGACTGACCTGAGGATATTGTTGGAGATTATATTGCCCCTTCCAGTTACAGTGCCTAAGCTAAAGCTATTTTCTGACATCATACAACCCTCTTAAATTCTTTTTCCTGCTTTTTGGTCTCTTCTACCGTCTCCCCATATAATATTGAAAGCAGGTGTGATTTTAGAGTAAGATAATTGGGATCAATACTGAGGTCCTTACGGAGCCTTGGCCGGGGGAACGGGACTTTGATTATTTCTTTTATACGCCCGGGAGAAGGTGTCATGATGGCAACTCTGTCTGACAGCAAAAGTGCCTCGTCTATATCATGAGTAACAAAAAGGACTGTCTTGCGCTGCTCTCCTTCGGACCAGAGGTGCAAAAGAAGGTCCTGCATATATATCCTGTTGAGGGAGTCAAGAGCTCCGAAGGGTTCATCCATAAGGAAGACTTTAGGGTCCATGGAGAACATCCTGGCGATTGAAGCCCTCTGTCTCATTCCACCTGAAAGGGTGCCTGGATATACATCCTTGAATTTTCCAAGCCCTACAAGCTCAAGAAACTTCTGTGCCGTTTTCTCTATCTCTTTGCGTTCCCCAGCATTTTTTGCATGTTCAATCGCAAAGCAGATATTTTCAAATGTTGTCATCCAGGGAAAGAGTGAATAATCCTGAAATACGGTACCGCGGTCAGTTCCCGGTCCCTTTACACGAGCCCCATCTATGAGTACAGAGCCTTCGGATGGAGGACGCAGTCCCGAGACCACATCAATTATCGTACTTTTTCCGCAGCCTGATGGGCCAATCAGGGAAGTGAACTCTCCATTTCCTATGCTCAGGTTAACATCTGAGAGGGCTTTATGGCCTGTGCCGTTATTTCCATAGGTCAGCGAGATATTCTTCAGATCAATTGTTGCCGTTTTGATCCCTCCATAAAAATTTAAAGCCGGAAGGGAAGGAAATCTTATGTGAGCCTTTTTCCAGATATAGGTTTGATTTATAATTCATATGTTACACCATATAGTGCCTCAGGTCGTAGATTAAGAGATAATCTTGACTGAAAGCTGTCGCTTTTGCATCTGAGTTTGCCTCTTATTTTTTGCTTATTTTATTCTCATAACCCGAGATTGATATACAATTCCAGCCCAGTGACTGAAGAAATCTCATGAGTGCCTTAGAGCGCCTTAATGAGTGCCCCTGATACATTTCAGGAAACTGTTCCGGAAGTGAACCCAGGATTATGACTCTTCATTAACCGAAGACGTATGATATATGCACGAAAACAAAGGACTTATATGCTGAGAATCAAGCAATTATTGGTAGAAAAATTCCGGTTTTGAACTTTTTGCGGTAAAAACAGCTTAGGAACAAACAAAAATCGAAAAATAAGGCAATTTTGCCTGAATTAAACGGCTTATGTATAATTAAAGGCAATTTTTACTCAAAGATGGACGTATAAATCCCTTATTACTGTTATTAAGCCTCCGATGGTAGTTTTTTGGCACCGGCTAAAAACCATTAATGGAGGAATTTATGGATAAAAAATATGTATTTATTGGGATATTGAGTGCTTTTGTTGTGCTTACAGGTATCGGTTTAATGCTGCTAAACCAGGGCGTTTCATCGGATACGAAATTATTACAGTTCATGGCTAACTCGCCCCTTGCTGATTGCTGCGACGTCGAGGGTAATAATTCCACGAACCTTTCACAGAACATGAACACCTTGTCCTCTGAAGTCAAGACTGTCAGGCACGGATACCTGCCTTCAAACGGGGACGCACTGATCTTTGTGGCAAAGGAAGAGGGTTTCTGGACTGAAGAGGGTTTAAACGTGGAATTGTACCAGTTCACAAAGGGCCCGGAAGCTTATAATTCATTGTTTGGTGACAAACTCGATACAGTGGGAGCTGGCACGGGTGCTCCTGCTACTTATATTGCAAAGGGAGCAGCTATTACGATAATTGGCGGCCTGATGAGTGAAGGCCAGTTTGTAGTGGCAAAGCCTGAGAACTCAGAGGAACTTTCAGACCTTAATAACTGGAAGGGTAAAAAAATTGCGACAATCGCTATGTCCAGCGGAGACCTGATCTACCGGGCTGCACTGACCGAGGCTGGTGTAGACTGGAAAAATGATGTGACTTTTCTCGAATTAGGCTCACCTGATGCAATACTGGAGACGGTCAAGAGTGGAAAAGCCGATGGTGGGATAATGTGGATCCCATTTGAGATACTCGCACAAAAACAGGGATTGTCTGTAGCTTCATATTCATATCAATACTATGATAACCATCCATGCTGCCGGATTGCGCTGAAGACTGATACCCTGAATGAAGACCGAGATACTTATGTGAAATTTGAGAAAGGATTGGTCAGGGCATACAAGTTTTTCAGCGAAAATCAAAATGAGTCAGTCGATGATATTCAGAAATATGTCAATGTAGACAAAGATGTAATCCGCCAGTCAACATGGAATAATTACTTCTATGCATCACCTGATCCTAATAAAAACGGTGTGGTGGAGTATTATCAACAAATGAAGGACAGTGGGTACATTGATACGGAAGTCAAGATTGAAGACCATATTGATAGTACAGTATACAAGCAGGCACTTGATGAGTTGATCAAGGAAAACCCAGATGATTCATTCTACCAGAATCTGCTATCGGAATATCAGGAAATGAACGAATGATCGTAATAATTGATCAAGCTCAGAGAAAGTCTCTTTTGCAAGGAAAATCGTTCAAATAATGAAATCTATAGTAGTAATCATGAAGAGTATTATACTCTTCATCTTTACTGCCATCTAATTTTTTACGTATCAGGCTGAGAGTGACTATAGTTCGCTTCTTGCAATTATTTAGACTCTGTTCCAAAATCAGGTGATAAAAGTAAGTGTAACCTCACTATATAAAATTTATAATTATTTAATGATGTTATGGCGCAAATCATGGTAACAACTATAAATCTTACTTTTGAGCTGACCCCAAAACTCAAAATTGCATATCTGAATTTCGAATTTGGAATTCTCAATCGAGTATCTGACAATGAAAAATAGTTCCTAAACTCTTATTGATCTGAGAATGAAATTGGTTTTGGGATAAGCTCATAAATAAAGGCCCTTCGCTGTTTCGAGTGGATAATTTCATCCATTTCCTAAATATGGAAACGGATGTGTAAAATTTAGAAACATTTGTTGTTGAAAATTAAATTCAAACTCGATGTTTCTCTTTTTGGCCGGACAACTTTCTAACTAAACAATTATTTTCAATCCATATAAAACAAAGAAGAGCCAAAATAAATTAAGATGGAAACTTGGGCTCTTCTCAGAGTTTAAGGACTTTTGTGGTCTTCAGAGCATTGGAAACCATGGTTTCGATATCCATTTTTTTCTCTTCAAGCATGATTAGGTCGTAATTTGCCTTTACTTCGGGATGCTCCGGAACAGCAGCACAGGTGCCTGCTGGTCGACTGGAGATATCGTAGGTTCCGATTTTGCGGGCAATATCCATAATCTCGGTTTTGTCAAAGGCAATCAAAGGGTGGTAGATAGGGATAGCAAGCTCATATATTTCGGCATACATATTGGCAGCAGTCTGGGAAGCTACCTGTCCCAGGGAAGAGCCGGTGATAATCCCACTTGCGCCTTCTTTTTTCATAACCTCGTAGGCTTCTCTGTACATCATGCGTTTGCAGAGAAGGCAGGTATTTTTCCGGTTGCAGATGTCGATAAAAGACTGGAGATTGGGGCCGTGGGGGATCTCATAAGTCGTAAACTGATGCTCCTGGAGCCCACTTCTGGAGCTGTCGAATACAATCAAAAGCACGCTCTCTTGCGGCATTCTCGGCATAAGGAGAATTGTTGCAGTAAACAGGAATAATCATAACTCCGCGTTTCATCATAAGCCAGGCTGCGACCGGAGAATCAAGCCCGCCTGACATTAAAACTACCATGCTGCCCTGGGTCCCGAGAGGAAGCCCTCCGACTCCTTTAAATGTCTCCAGGTAAACGTAAGCCAGATTTTGCCGCATTTCGACGAAAATCTCCTTATCGGGAGAACTCAGGTTAACTCCGGGATGTTTTCCTTCTTTTTCCAGGGCACTCCAGACAGCATCCCCACAGGTCTTACCGATATCCGCTGAAGAAAAAGGATGGTTTCCGCTTCTCCTGGCCCTGATGGCAAAAGACTCGCCTTCTCGAACCAGGTCCTGAGCCAGGGAGGCACACACACTGGCAGCGCTCTCAAGTGTGGGCTCTGGCTGTCAATGCAGGGGAAGTTGAGACAATACCAAAGACATCAGCCGCTGCTCCGGCGGCACGGGCATCGGTACTCTCAATAAATATCCTGCCCCATTCCCTCCGTATCTGGGAATATGGAATACCTCTCGAATCCAGCATCGCCGCAATATTCTTCACAAGGATTTTCTCATACCAGTTCCGGACTCCGGGACTTTTAAGAGCGAGTTCTCCATAGCGGACTATAACTACATCTGCTGGAACTCCAGAACCGAAGTGAGAGAGACCGGAACCAGGGTTATCCCCATTTTCGGTATCATTTTTTGGTGTGTTCTTGCTTTCTCTCATGGGTATGAATATCAGGTTCAAGTTTTGCTTTTGTCATGAAAATACCAACCATGTATAAGTGAATAACCAAAAATCCAATATTTCTAAAGAGCTGGTCTCAAAATTCCGACTATTTATGCTTTTGATCAAAAGAAGATATTACATTTCGTTCTGTTGATTTTTTGATTTTTCTACTCCGAAATACTGGTTCAGGCGGATTGGAAGTAGTTTTGAAACAAACTCAAAAATAAAATGATCTCATGTTATGTGGACTAGTGTTATGGCAATTTAATTATGAAACACCTCGATAAACTCAAAATCACTTTATGCTGATGAGAAATTGTAAAGACATTATGTTGCATAATTAAGTTGCCTGGACATTAGTGTCGCGTCGATTCAGAAGTTTCTAATAATTATAAATTATTGTAATCTGTTTTCTACAACTTTGTATGGCTGACGTGACACTATCACGATTCCAAAGTAAGTTTACAAGCATTGATTTCGTTAGAGAGGTTCCAGCATCTTTGTTGGTACGAACTCCTGCTTTAGAATCCGGTTCTTAAGCATTGTACAGAGTCTTTCTGCCCTGGCTCTGTCTGACTGTCTCAGTGATATAGGGACAGTTCCTTCAGCCAGTTCTATAGATCCCAACCTTGCACGGAATACTCCTTCAGAACACTGGAGTGTACAGGTGCCACAGTTGATACAGAGGTCTCTGTTGATAACGCAATTATTTGAAATTGCTTCCGTGGGACAGGTACGCATTGCAGCACAATCCGGATGATGCAGGCACCTGTCTTTTTCGACGCGGATAACTTTATCAGTGCCTTCCCAGATATGGCCGTAGTTTACTTTTGTGTGTGCAGTACGCCCGTTTACGTCTGATACGGGTAATGGAACATTGTGGTCCAGGATTTTTAATCCCGAGAGGATCTCTTCATCAAGGACAGGTATCGGAACTGCAAGTGAAGTTAGACACTCAGGCCCATGTGCAGTTTTCATCCCGCCCATCATCGTCGGGTCCATTCCCTTCATATCTGCAAAGGCGGAGACGTTCGGTTTATCAGGGCTGGCCCTGGTTCCTTTTCCCATAATATAACCCGGAGCTCCATTCAAAAGAACTCTTGTACCCACGCCTATTGTCCTGTGAGAGGGGTCGTTCTGCAGAGGGTTTATTTCACCGCACCCTGATACGGTTGTTTCCGTAAAAGGACCTGTCAGGCCTGTCACAGAGAAGATAGTGCTAATCGTGGATGGAGGTGGGGTTTATTAGCGCGTGGTAATTTTTAAATGCGAGCCTTGTGGCAATGATCCTGGCATATTCGATATCATCAAGCGTAACCCGATTTTCATAACGCCTGCCGTGTGCTTCCACAAGAACGTCGATCTCTTTTCCTTTTACAAGATCCCGGAAAAGATGTCCTCCTCCATATCGATCATCTGCATGTGCCGTTCCGTTAATAACCAGGTCCACGACTCCGAGACGCTCATTGGGACAGGGACCAGGTTGAGCAGGCACACCGTTTAGCCAGATCGCATCTGCCCTTTCAAAACTGCATTTTCCTGCAACCGGTACCATCATAACTGCCATTGTCCCTGACATCACGCCAAATGTCCCGGTTGTGACCACATCCACGTCATCGACAGTCACATTTTGACCGTCCCGAATCATGGACTTGAGTTCGGCAGCAGTCAGGATTATCGCTTCTTTGCGTGCGATCTTCTCATTTATTTCTTCGATAGTTTTCATAGTATCCTGATATCCTCAAGCCGGACGTGAAGTCCAGAAGGTTTTTGAAAACACATATTCACCAGAGCCGTATGTGCAAGCCCTATCATGCAGTTGCCAGGCAGGAAATACTGGCGGGTTCCGAAGACAGGAGGTTTCTTTATAGTACTGGCAATTCCTTCAAAAGCATGGACATGGTATGCCTGAATATCATGGGCGTCTTCTTTTCTTGCAGCCATGGGACCCACGGTATGGCATTCAATTACGCCTGTGACCGGGTTTGCACTGAGAACCCTTAAAGCGTGATAAACAGGACAGCCAGGACCTGCCGGACGGCCGGTTACGAGGTCTCCTTTTTTAATCCCCCACAATTCCACAAGGTCTGCCCTGAAAGGCACTATGAATTTGCGTGCTGAAGGCTCATCCGGAAACGGAAGAAGAACGAAATCATATTCTTTTCCGGTAACATCTATGCCTGAATAAGTGATATTTCTTGCCTGGATCGCAATATTTTCCCGGCTCAAAATGCTCCCCTGGCTCACGATATTCTCTTTACTGTAGAATGGACACAGATCTACCTCTGTTAATCCGGCTTCAAGGCGGTCAACAAAGTCAGAACAGGTCTGAGAGCCGCAAGCCCCACAGTTTTTGCCCGGGGGATTCCATTTATTCACCATCAGTCACCTCTGTATAAGGGCTCTGGCATATCCAGTGGCCGGATGACTCCAAAGTGGTTTTTCCATCCAATCTCTTTTTTCCCGATACATATTGTACATACGCCAAGCGGAGGGGTACCTCTGAGCACGATCGGTTCAGGCCCTATATCCGGTTGATCGGCAATCCGCCTCATCAGGTATCTTAACCCTGTTCCCTGAATTGCGTTTGTCTCTACGATGTCAATATTCGGGACAACTTTTCGGATACTTTCCCTGAAAACCTCTTTTTCTGCCTGTGATACGAGGTCGGTCTTGGTAACAACTGCCACATCTGCAAGAGCAAGCAAAGGTGCCATTTTGAGACGGGGAATTTGTTCCTGAGATCGCGCTGACAACTGCAATTCCAAGGGAGTAAGTCGTGTAAGGAGTACACCTTAGACAGAGGCCTGCACTTTCAATTATCAGGATATTTCTTGATATACTCTCGGCCCAGCGTAATGCGTCGTCAAGGACCAGAATTCCCATGTGGTCAGGACACACATCTCCGGAATAGATCTTTTTGACAGGAATATCAAACTCTTCTGCAAGTTCCTGGTCTTCGGTTGCATGTACAACATCAATTTTCAGGAAGGCAGGAAGTGATCCTTCAGGGAGATTTTTTATAACCTGGCGAATCACAGCAGTTTTTCCCCCACTTGGAGGACCTGCAATTATGAGAAGTTTCATTTATAGCTCACACCCTGTTCAACTGCAGGCCCTGTGCAGCTGCAGTCATCAAGACTTTTGACGAACCGGATGAAAAAGCAGCTCCCATGTCTGATTTTCTCTCTTATTTGATGGAGCCTGTCTTCAATTATGGCAAGATCCTCAATAAGATGCTGCTCCTGCCCTGTAGGTTCGATCACAGAGGAAACTCCCCCATGCTTCATCACTATGCGCCTGCCTGCTGTAAGAGCAAGATACGGGTCGTGTGTTACAAGGATAACTGCCTTGTTTCCTCCCTGAAGAGACTGGATGACCCGGTCTTTGAAGATACCTGCATTTTCGATCTCATCAAGCAGAAGTATCGGGGTATTGCCGATTACAAGTGCATCTGCAATCATAAGAGACCGGGTCTGCCCTCCGGATAAACCGCTCATCCGGCTTTTGAGGCTGATCTCTTCTCCGGTAAATGTATTTGCAAGATTTATTGTCTCGTCAAGCAAGTCTTCCCTGCCAGGCCGCCTTGCTCTTATATGCATCAGCAGAAATGCTTCGACTGAGAGGTCTGCCAGACAGCGTGTGTTCTGGGTTATCAGGGAAATTGGTTTGAAGGCTGGTTCCCGTACGAAGGATTCGGGAGGTTCCTCCCCATTGATAAGGATCCGTCTGCCTGTTACACTGTCTCCCTGTGCAAGGTTTTCAATATCATTAATTAAAGCTGATTTTCCCGAGCCTGTCGGACCTACAATTGAGAGGGTATCCCCTGGCCTTATTTCTATGCTTTCAAATCCTTCCTGTTCTCCAAATCTGTTTTTTCCAGATTGAATGGTAAGAGTGAATTGTTGTGTCATGTAGTCAACTGTTTAGATCTGGCTTTTATAAAACTTTCCGTATTATGGAAAATATTATCCTTTTAAGCCAAAATAAAACAATAAATGTCCATATTAGGTAAAAAATAAATAGAAAATAGGAAAGAATCGACTAATTCAAAGCGTTGAATTTTTCCTCAGTAACTACCTGAGGAATTACCATTACAACAGCACGGATAGAAAATGGCTGATGGCTTCAAGGTTAAACTGAAATTAACCACACGATTCAAATATCTATATGAGGTGTCAGGTCGCAGCCAGTGCAGAACAGGCACATTGTGCGCGATTCATCTACACAGAGCGACTGACAGTCGAGCATATCCTTCAGCATACCTCCCAGTTTTAAAAGCCTTTCAGCGTCTGGCCTATTGATCTTCACATCTTTTCTAAGAGGATGTGGGGATATAGGTCTGAGAATTGGAATTATACATCGGTCCGTAAGGCGCTTGATACCCTTCTGGACTGTCTCGTCACTTTCCCCAAGGCCAATTATAAAGTTTGAAGATACCCGGTTTCTGCCGAAAATATTCACTGCAGTGTCGAGCGCATCAAGAACTGTATAGAGCGAGAGATCCGGACAAAAGCGACGGAAAAGCTCAGGATCCATAGTCTCAACATTGTATTTTACCTCGCATGCGCCTGCAGAATAAAGTTCTTCTGATGAACCTGTTGTTGGATAGACAGAGACACCTATTGGGAGATCATACTCACGTGTAAGCTGCTTTATGATATCTGCCGCCCTCTGGACTTCTTTCTTTGGCGAGACAGCTACACCGCTGGTAAGGGAAATTGCCTTCAGTTCACCTGTTGCATAAGCTTCCTCAACCATCTGGAGAACCTTTGTACTGTCTTTTATCCCGCCTTGCATTTTCGGTACAGGGCAAAACTGGCAATCGTATACACATTTTTCGGATAACGTAATGTATGCCTGTTCCGGACAATGGCAGAGCGGACGTTCAAGTACTCCTCTGGCAATCACATCATCGCCTTTCATGACGACCACGTGTTCATCTTCCGGCACTACACGCAAAGGAGACGCATCATTGATTGTAAGCCTCACCCGTCTGTTTCCTGACTTGAGAAAGATTGAGGACGCCACCTGCTCCGGGTCCGGCTGTAGCCTTGCTCTTAAGCTGATCAGGAAGAAGGGATTTGTCTACCTGAACACTCCCTATGCTTATCAGATCTGCCTTAATATTTGCATTCAGTTCGTTATCCATAATTATGCACTTCAGAGAAGCAAAATACTGCAGTGTATTTGCTCAGTATATTCTTACAGTTATTGTGTACCAATTTATTGTTTACAACTGTGAACACTATATGTTAACAATCGTGAACTGAATAATATTAACAATTGTGAATTAAAAAGGTTATGATTGAATCCAATTATCGATAAAATTGAATACTAAAAAACGAATAATATTTTATAAAGGAACTGAAAATACTCAAGATTCTTAAATTAGATTTATGTGCCTAATTAAAAGCAAGCCACACTTTTGTGTCTGGAATTTTAGTTTAACTTTGCCCTTGCAGATTTTACTGCATTTTCGCTAACTATCTCTTCAGCAAAAGTGTCAGCAAGGAGTTCAAGTTCATCTTCTGAACGGTTTTTTGTAAAAGTCATAAGTGACAGCTGTCTTAACATAGGCGTCTTGTTGTTATGGCGAAGATGCCATACTTCGTGAGCAAGTATAGCTTTTAACTCCAGATCGTCCATCAGTTCAAGCATTCCCATCGATAAAAAAATGCTTTTTCCCGAAGCAAAGGCTCTGGGTATTGCAGAATCGTAATAATACACCTTTGCTTCTCCTGTCAGAGTGTTAACAAATGTCTGGGGCCAGTCCATTATATCCGTAATTGGTTGAGCTCTATATCTTTTGATAAGGACCCTGTAATATATCTTTGGCAGGAGCATAATCAGTACAGTTGAAAGAATAATATAAGCGGTATAGATCTCGATTGTCAGCATCTGGCTGCACTGCATCGCGGAAACAACCGTACCTATAGCAAAAAGCATGAATAGCTGCGCAGCAATGAAAGACGAAATCCTGATAACAGGTTTTCTGGCCTTAAGGTAAAATGTGAAAAGGAGTAAAGCCAGAAATATCTGTACCCCTATTAAAGGTAAAAGACCGGAACCGGTGATACATGTAATATAACATCCGATTTCTTTTGTTATAGAAAACATAGTCACTGTCCGGAAAAAGCTCACTTCTTATTATGATAGGTATGGAAATTTTCAATGGCCACTTTGCCGAAGGTATCTACAAGGCTGTCCAGCACTTTTTTTGTGATGGTGTTTGCTGTGTTGTCCATCGACTCTGTTGCAGAATACAGATATCTGACTCTCTGGCCGTTTTTATCTACTTCTCTTTTTGCATAACCGGCTTTTACAAGCCTGTCCAGTGTCCCGGCCACGCTGGATAAGGGAATACCTGTTTTTTCGGTTATTTCGGGTGTTGTTGACTCCTCATTTGTCCACAAAACCTCCATAATTTGAGCTTCAATGGGGCTGAAAAACTTGGTCAGTCCTTCATTGGAGAGGTTTATCCGATCTAATTTTACCATGCGTTTACAACTGCTGTAAACAAATATAAGCTTTATGATCGCCGGTTTTTAGTCAGATATGTTTGCAGTTATAGTCGCCTCTTGATATAATGCAACTTTTATATACTTAAGATAATTATATTAAGAGCTGATCCCAAAATTCGAAATTCAGTCTCTGAATCTGTATTCGGAATAATCAATCAAGGTTTTGGATCATGAAAACTATTTTTGAAACTCTTAATAATTGGGAATGAAATTGGTTTTGGGATGAGCTCTAATTTAATTATGAGCTTGGATATGTTTACTACGCATGATATTGCTAAAGCAACCATTAATTCCTGTGACAAAAACAAGCAGATGAGACTTCAAGCTTATTATTGATAAAAAATGGTTTGAGTCCAGCTAAAGTTGCAGAAGATTTTTCGGTCTACCGTCTCAACGATTTGTCGCTGGATAAAGCATGCTGAAAAAGAAGGTTTACTCAGTCTTAAATGTAAACCTGGTAGAGGAGTAAAGCCTCTTTTAACAGCAGAACAACTTTCGGAGTTAAAGAAAGCACTTTCAGAGCCCAGATCAACAAATGATGGCTATTATCGTGGTTGGCAAACAAAAGATGTAATTCAATTTGTCAAAGAGATGTTTAATATTTCTTTTCCGAATCAAGAATGAGACAAATTATTAAAGATTTAGGATTTAGTAAAATAACATGTAGACCTGGATCAAAAAGGCGCAACGAGGCACTTACAACCGAATTTGTAGCTGAAGTTCAAAAAAAGATTCCTAAGCCCTAATCGTCTATTCGTTACTCATAATGAGAGTAGTTTTTGTGCAGATTCAAACCGATCAAAACGTTGCTAGATTAATCATTTGATTTTTAGGTGGTATTATTCTGATTTTCAGGATGGACTGGATAAAAAACACTCAAAGTTGAATCCGGATTTTTTATTTCCCTAGTGCCTTGATTATAAGGATAAACAATAGTAAGGATATCAGGCCGCAGCCCTAATTTTGTAGATTCATGCATATAGTCTTGACCATTTTTACTAGAAATATTTGTTATCTGCAGTGTAGCACTGTTAAACCCTATCTTCTGTATCTTTACTTCCGGAAATTCGGAAAAGATCTCCTTAATTTTGGGCTCTAATTCTTGCTGCCAAAAAAGAATATATATGCCTTGGTAAAGGGGGCGAGATGATATTTGACATCAACAGTCGCGTTTACTCTATTAAACTCCATTATTATATTATCAATATGGATATACTTTCCTGCGCTATA
>CAVZFI010000047.1:0-8284 GCA_963774465.1 uncultured Methanosarcinaceae archaeon
CTAAAATGGCAAAACCTCAATTCATTAAATTCATCTCTCCTCTTTAACTCTAAGTTTCGGTAATCTTTTTCAAAGGTAAAAACTGTACTTTTTCGACTCAAGACGGCAATCTCAATTAAATTACGTTTGTACACAGGATGGTCGTCTACTGTTACACGACAGATGTTTTAAAATACCTAAATACAGACATATATATTCGCAGTTATTGATATATAAGCAATAAAGAATTAATTTTCATTAAGTATAATTATTATAATATAACTAGTTAACATTAAAACGAATGAGTTAACATTAAAACGAATAAGTTAACATTAAAACGAATATAACCATAGAACGAGATAGTTCTAAAAATATGAAAAGTACATCAAATTTGCTGTAAAATCACAAATATCAAAAAGCCATGAAAGCGAATCACATTCAGTAAATTGAAGGCAGTTTGTGTTTGATTTTTGAGCCTATCCCAAAACCCATTTTCATTCTCAACTATAAGAATTATTCAGGATTGCTTTCACATCTGATGCTCGATTGGTCACTCAATATGCGGGAACCGAAGAAGCAAATTTTGAGTTTTGGGATCAGCTCTGAACATTCTTCGCAAAAAACCTGCACAGAAAAAGCCGAAGGGAAAATCTCAGTATCCCTTCACGTAACTTTTTTAAAAGCTGCTGGCATATTGCCTTTTTTATATAAAGTCAAAATATTCTCATTATTCAGACGAGTACGGTATTTCTACGACAGGCGATCCCAGGTTCAGGGACTGAGAATGCCGGACGTAAGGCACCTGCAAAAGTAACCAGAAAAACGTATTAAAAGATTCAGAAGGCTCCGTTTTTCAGATTCAGAACCTGAGCTCCAGAGGAATTCTTATATAGAAGTGCTTGCATTAAGAATAGGAAAATTACGCACAAAGGTAACGTGCTCAGTAATACAATTAATAAAAATTCATAAAAATTCATATCATTGAAAGGAGATTTAAGCTTGGCAGCACAACCGATCTTTATTTTAAGGGAAGGAAGCAAGAGAACTCATGGTTCCGACGCCCAGCATAACAATATAATGGCCGCAAAGGCAGTCGCTGAAGCAGTAAGGACCACTCTTGGACCAAAGGGTATGGACAAGATGCTTGTAGACTCCCTGGGTGATGTTGTTATCACCAACGACGGAGCAACAATCCTCAAAGAAATGGACATCGAGCACCCAGGTGCAAAGATGATCGTAGAAGTAGCCAAAACCCAGGATGCCGAAGTCGGAGACGGAACTACCACCGCAGCCGTACTTGCAGGGGAATTCCTGACAAAGGCAGAAGACCTGCTGGAAAGCGGTGTTCACCCCACGGTAATTGCAAGCGGCTACAGGCTTGCAGCAGATCAGGCTACAAAGATACTTGCCACCATTACCATCAGCACATCTCCAGAAGATACGGAGACTCTCGAAAAGATTGCATCCACAGCCATAACGGGAAAGGGCGCAGAGGCTAATAAGGAACACCTTTCCAGGCTTGCAGTCAAGGCCGTTAAGTCAGTCGTTGAGGTAGGCGAGAATGGGAAAATTACTGTGGACATCGAGGATGTCAAGATCGAAAAGAGGCCTGGCGGAAGTATCGGGGACTCCGAGATTATCGAAGGTGTAATCGTTGATAAAGAACGTGTACACACAGGCATGCCTGAAGTAGTGGAAAATGCAAAAGTCCTGTTATTAAGCGTGCCCATAGAGCTCAAGAAGACCGAAACCAAAGCAGAGATAAAGATTACTACCCCTGACCAGATGCAGCTCTTCTTAGACCAGGAAGAAGCCATGCTCAGGGAAATCGTGGAAAAGGTAATCCGAACAGGCGCAAACGTAGTCTTCTGCCAGAAGGGCATTGACGATCTCGCACAGTACTACCTGACAAAGGCAGGCATCTTCGCCATGCGCAGGGTTAAGAAGAGCGACATGGACAAGCTTTCCCGCGCAACCGGTGCAAAGATCATCACAAGCATGGATGAAATCGAGGATTCAGACCTCGGCTATGCAGGCCTTGTAAGAAGAAAAAGATGTCACAGGCTCCAGGATGACCTTTGTTACAGGTTGCAAGGACAGCAAAACCACCTCAATTCTTCTCCGCGGCGGAACCGAGCATGTAGTTGAAGGGATTGAAAGAGCCCTCGAAGATGCTCTCAGAGTGGTTGGCGTTGCTCTCGAAGACCAGAAGATCGTTGTGGGCGGCGGCTCACCTGAAATCGAACTGGCCCTGAGGCTCAAGGAATACGCAGCAACCCTTAAAGGCAGGGAACAGCTTGCCGTAACGAAGTTCGCCGAGTCTCTTGAGATCATTCCCCAGACCCTAGCAGAAAATGCAGGGCTTGATCCTATCGACATGCTCGTGGAAATGCGCTCCCAGCACGAGAAGGGCAACAAGCGTGCAGGTCTTAATGTCTATACAGGCAAGATCGAGGACATGTTCGAAAACAATGTCGTCGAACCTCTCAGGATTAAGACCCAGGCAATCAATGCAGCCACGGAAGCTGCAATAATGATTCTCAGAATCGATGATGTAATCGCCTCATCTGGCAGTGGAAGAGCAGGTCCGGGCGCAGGTCCGGGCGGCGAAATGCCTGAAGAGATGTAATAGTTTAGAAAAATAACCAAAGATTACCGGAAAATTCCAGATTTCCGTAATCTTTCTTTTTAATTTTCGGAATCTGTTTTCAGAAATATTTTCTTAGAAATTTTTTCAAGAATCCGTTTTCAAGAATCCGTATTCAAGAACCTGTTTTCAAGAATCCGTTTTCAAGAATCCGTTTTTAGAAATCTGTTCTTGGAAACCTGTTTTTAGAAATCTTTTTTTCAGAGAATGAGCCCTTTCAGGTACGTAGGTTATTTTTCTGTGGAAAAAATAAAGATATTCCGAACTGAATTATTGAGAAATTAAAGAAAAAAGTTTTTAAAGCTGTTTTTGAAGCATGAATAATTAGTAAACTGCACATGATCAGTAAATCGTTACCTGGCTTCGTAGCATGAAATCTCCATAGCGTCTACTTTTACTGGTTTTCCGAGTTCGTTTGAAATAACATTTCTCACTCTTGCCATGCACCAGCATTCAAGCTGGATACGGGCTGACATAGCCTCACGTTCTTCAATATAGAGATCGTTCGAACTGATAATAGAATGAACCGAGACCTGCTTCTGTACAACCCTTGCTATGAGACCCTGAGTCCCGTCCGTAAGATCCTGAAGGCTTGTAGAGGTCAGAAGGACTTTTTCTCCCGCATTGAGCCCGAGTACTCCTACAAAATTCTGAGGACTCCGAATTTCAAGAGTCCTGAGATTATGTTTCTTCAGGATCTCGATCAGAGAATCAGCAATTCCTGTTAGCGCGATGTACTCCATGGGATCACCCGTACATTGGGAACTCCTTCTTCACTTCTCCTTTCTGCTCGGTAGTCTGAACATCTTCAGCAAGCCTCTGGAGCTCGATTTCTATACGTTCGGCCTGCTCTATAAGCCTGTCCGTATTTATTGAAAGCCCATAGAGCTCGTTTAAAACCTCGATAACAGCAGAAGCAGCCCTTGGATCTGGGTTTTGGGTTCGGGTAGCGCCAAGCAGGCTAAATGCAGGAACCTCGCGCAGCAAGCATTCAGCCATTACGCTGCCTGAAATCCCTGAGATAGTTCCCATCTGGAAAACCTCTACTTTATCCTTGATCTTATCCAGCATCTCAGGCGTGGTGGCTGCCCCAAAGACTTTGTGGCTCCCATCCATAATGGCAATCCCTGCAATAGAAGCTATCTCCTTTACGTTAATAGACTCCGCCCAGTCGACCAGAGCGTTGCTGACATCGTAAGAGACAGTGTGGCTGATAGGAATATCGGAGATTACAATAATCAGGTTGTGCTCCAAGCTTTCGTAAATTCTCACAGGCATGTTTATAAGTCCCTCGTAAAGCACTGCAATAGAGGGAAAATACCTGGATTCGATAGAGCCGATATATTCCATTTTCAATTCTTCGATCATATGCTGACTTGCAATATTCCCCACAAGCCCGATTCCTGGAAAACCTTCAATCAAAACAGGGTTTTTTGACTGTACAGGCTTTGTAATAATCTTCACATCATTGTTGTCATAGTCTGTAGTTGACAAGTAACCACCTCAACGAAATACGACCCCTATGAGTATATCTGACCTAATCCTAGATAAACAAGTTTCTCAGCAGCCCGGATATAAGTTACTTCCTGCACAGATATCAATAAAAAAAATATGCAACTAACCCGGGTTCCCGAACGCCATAACCCTCTTTTTGATTAAAAGACAATCTTTTTAATATATATCTTTTCTCCTGACAGCGAAAAATAATTCAGATAAGTAGAATTTATAATAAATTTAGGTTTCATCTGCTTATTTAAAGGCTGACAGAAGCCTCATTGTATAGAAGATAGGAAAAACATAATAGGGAAAAGGGACCGTAAAAAGCTCACAAAAGAAGAAAAAATCCGAATACAGGAGGAGAAAAATTCATGGAAAAATCTATTCTTTACCTCGACAGTGTAGGAGAGGCAAATACGGAAGCAGTTATTGAAGCGGCAGCAAAAAGGGCGGCAGAGCTTGGGATATCCCATATCGTGGTAGCAAGCACCAGCGGAAAAACCGCTCTAAAGATGGCACAGGCGGTAAAGGACAGCGGCATAAAAGTTATTGGAATAAGTAAGCCACCAGTATGGGCAAAAAGAGAAAGGTAAATGGGAAGTGGAAGAGGAATATAAGAAGAAGCTTGAAGATCTCGGGGCCGTAATAACCACTCAGTCCCATATATTCTCAGGGGTGGAACGCTCGATCACAAAGAAATTCGGAGGCTATTCCAGGGTAGAAGTGATTTCAGATGCTCTCAGGTCCCTCTTAGGAAAAGGCTTCAAGGTAGCTATTGAAGTTGCAATTATGGCAGCTGATTCAGGCCATATTCCTGTTTCCGACAGCACGGAGATTATAGCGATCGGAGGTACAAGATGGGGTGCAGATGTTGCCCTTGTTCTCAGACCAGCTCACAGTGGGGATTTTTTTTCGCTGCAAGTTAGGGAAATCATTGCGATGCCGCGAGCAAAAGAAGATTAAGGTGCGAAAAAACAGGAAAACTCCAGAGTGCCTGAAGTAAATACTATTTTCTTCCTTTTTTTCAAGACTTGGGAAAGTGAAGGGACAGGAATCTCTTGCTTCCTAGCCTCTCCCATCCCCAAAGATAAATATATCTGAGAGGCATCTATACCCCCGGCATGTCAGCAATATTCGAAATTCTCGACAAGGACGCAGGCGGCAGGATAGGAAGACTGAGGACTCCCCACGGGATTGTTGAGACACCTACAGTCATGCCTGTAATAAATCCGAATATCCAGCTTATCTCCCCGAAAGAAATGCGAAGCTTCGGGGCAGAGATCCTGATTACCAATTCCTATATTATTTACCGCAAAGAAGAGCTGAGAGTGTCGCCCTTGAGAAAGGGCTGCACGGGCTCCTGGGGTTTGACGGGCCTATTATGACGGACTCGGGTTCTTTTCAGCTTTCAGTATACGGGTCCGTGGAAGTTACAAATGAGGAAATCCTGGGGTTCCAGCAAAAGATAGGAAGCGACATTATTGTCCCGCTGGACATCCCGACGCCCCCGGATGTTCACTACAGGAGAGCCGAAGAGGAACTTGCAGTTACGGCCGAACGCCTGGAAGCTGCCCGCAGGTTTGTCCAGGGAGAGCAGCTCCTTGCAGGGCCTGTCCAGGGGCTCAACCTACCCGGAACTGAGGGAAAAAGCTGCTTCTCACCTGAAAGACCTCAATTTTGAAGTGTATCCCCTGGGAGCAGTTGTCCCGCTTATGGAGGCATACCGTTACGCAGAACTTGTTGACGTGATTGCCGCATCCAAAAGGGGACTTTCTCCAGCCTCGCCTGTCCATCTTTTCGGGGCAGGGCATCCCATGATGTTCGCTCTTGCAGTAGCCCTGGGCTGTGATCTTTTTGATTCGGCAGCCTATGCCCTTTACGCCAAGGACGGGCGCTATATTACTGTAAACGGGACATACCATGTGGAAAAACTGAATTATCTGCCCTGTTCCTGTCCGATCTGCTCAAAGTATACTGCAGGCGAATTGAAGAAAGCAGACAACAGTGGAAGAACTTCTGGGAAGGCATAACCTTTACGCTACTTTTGCTGAAATCAGACTGATAAAACAGTGCATAAAAGATGGAAAGCTGCTCGAACTTGTGGAGCAGCGCTGCCGTGCTCACCCGAAGCTTCTTGACGGACTGAAAAGATTCTATACCCACTCCCCCTGGCTTAGCAGCTTGACCCGGCTACAAAAGGCACTTATTTCTACTGCGGACCAGAATCAGCTTCCCGCCCCGAAGTTCTTCGGTTTGGAAAACGGCTGGAAAGGTTCAGCCTGGAGGGCTCGGTAATTATTCGTACAGGCCCGGTTAAAGGAGAGAAAAGCTACAGCCAGATTCTTACTTTCAAAGCACCTTTCGGGGCATTTCCTGTTGAAATGGAAGAAGTATATCCTTTCAATGCCGAAGTCCCGAAATTTCCGGATTATGAAGCTCTCAGCACAGCTTTCTCAAATACTCTTAAGTTGATGGAACTGAACCCGCAAGCAGAATTTACTTTTGTCTGCGAAAACGATTTCAGGCATCCTCTAATTGAAGAGATAAAGTAAAAAAGCAAAACTGGTATACAGGGAAGACTGGAAAAAAGAATAAATATTGAGGGGCTCATTAACAGCACCAGAGATTTTGTAAGTCCTTCAGATTTGCTCAGAATCAAGATTTGCCTCAAAAAGATAAAAAGAAAACTTTTTGAGATGCAAACCTTTATAGAACTACTTGAAAAGAATCCTGTTAATAGGGAAAGAGCTGAAGTACAAAGTTCCGATACAGAAATTCCCTTATAAACCATAAGTATAGGTGAAACTATTGTCCCTTACAGCAAGAATCGGGGAACTCAGCCCTTATCTGCGGCTGTTGAGACCTGAACTCTACTACATGGACCTGACCCTCCCTGCATCGAGTGCAATCCTGGCTTCCTACCTGGCTACAGGAGGGCTTCCGGAATATATTCCCTTTCTGATTGCCGTAATAGGCGGCTTTGCAGCCATTACCAGTTCATACGTTTTTAATGACTGCTGTGACATCGATATTGATACGATTAACCTGCCTGGCCGTCCCCTGCCCTCTTCAGGGTTTCGAGAGCTCTGCACTAACTTATGCCCTCATCTTACTGGTGATCGCAGGCGCGGCAGCCGCTTACCTGAACCCTGAGTCTCTCCTGATCCTTGTTATTGCGGCTGGAACTGTCACTATTTACTCAATCTTTGCAAAAAGGAACACTTTCCTTAGCTTTCTGCCAGTGGGTATATCCTATGGGCTTGTGCCTGTGGGCATCTGGCTCGCCTTTGACCCTGCAGGGCTTCTGAGAGGCAGCGACGGGGTAATTCTTCCCTTGCCTGCGTATCCGTTTGGGCTCATGATGTGCGTTACGGATTGGGCTTTTACCCTTGGAGGAGTTGCCAGAGACGTTGAAGGGGACAGTGGAAAGGCGCCCCTACAATGCCTGTAACCTTTGGAATTCCCTTTACTGCCAGATTCGTTACATTCTGGTGGATTGTCGGAGTCATCGCTTCACTGATCATAGGCTGGTCGGCCCGTCTTGGACCTGTAGACTTTGCAGGAGCACTTGCCTCAGGCCTCTGGATGCTTACTCAGTGCCTTGATTTTATCAAACATCCTACCCCGGAGAGAGGCGGAAAGCTCTTCCTGAACGGCTCAAATTATAGAGCGATTATGTTTGGATCAATGATTCTTGATGTAGTGCTGTGCATTTATGCAGGGGCTTACACCTATATTCTCTGGTAAAACAGGTAGAGAAAAATGGATGAAGATATTATCGTAATAGGGGCATCTCCTGCAGGACTGATGGCTGCAAGGAACGCCTGTGAAAAAGGGTCTTCGGTTCTTTTACTGGGAAAAGAGAGATAGGGCATCCTCCCCTATCCTGCTAATTCTTTTTTTAAGGGAATGCTGGATAAATGCGGAGAAAAGGTAGACCCTTCTTATGTTGTGCATTATCTCAGAGGCATGAAGATTATTTCCCCGTCGGCAAAGGACAGTGGAGGTTGAGAGACTCCCGGATACGCCATTGATAGAAACAGCGTTCGACAGGTTTTATACAAAGAAAATAATGAAAGACGGCGTTGATTTTCGGAAAGGAGTGAAAGTGCAGGATATCCACAGGGAGGGAGAGAACTTTACTATCAACACCTCTGCCGA
>CAVZFI010000048.1:0-74089 GCA_963774465.1 uncultured Methanosarcinaceae archaeon
AGAAATAACAGTAGATTATATAAATTAAGTTATAAATTGGAAACTTTAATTTTTTATTGAACATATTTAATTTATAATGTCAACTTTTATTTATTTGTGTGCTCATATTTTTTGTTATATATTTAACCTCATATAAGGAGACTCAGAATGAAAGAAACGGGGAGTGAGAAAACATGCAGAAGACATCACTTCACAACGGTTTTAGGTATGACGGGGCTGGCACTTTTAATGCTGGTAAGTACCGCAGGCGCAGCACCATATGCATATATTACAAACTACGGCGAAAACACCGTTTCTGTAATTGATACAGCTACTAACATGGTTACAGCTACGGTACCTGTAGGAATACAACCTTTCGGAGTTGCAGTTAGTCCGGATGAAAAAAAGGTATACGTAAGTAACAATTTCAGCAACACTGTATCTATAATAGACACAGCTACAAATACTGTTACTGCTACAGTACCGATCGGAGTAAATCCTGTGGGAATTGCAATTAGTCCGGATGGGAAAAAGGCTTATGTGGCAAATCAAGACCCCGTTGATGATAAGATAAGCACGGTCTCTATAATTGACACTACTACAAACGTTATTACAGCGAATGTAAGTGTCGGAACCGAGCCTTTTGGGGTTGCAATTAGTCCGGATGGAACAAAGGTATATGTAACAAACTGCGTGAGCAACACTGTTTCAGTAATAGACACAGCGGCAAACACTGTTGTTGCCACAGTGACTGTAGGCAATAATCCTTATGGACTTATAGTCACTCCAAATAGCAAAGAAGTATATGTAACGAACAATGATAGCAATACCGTCGTTGTAATAGACACAGATGTAAACCAAGTTACAGCCACAATACTTGTAGGAAATGGACCGGAAGATGCTGCTATTAGTCCGGATGGGACAAAGCTATATGTGACGAATTCTGGTAGCAACACTGTCTCTGTAATTGATACGACCACAGAAAAAAGATTACAGCCACGGTGCCTGTAGGACATGATCCTGTAGGAGTTGAAGTTAGCCCAGATGGGACAAATCTATATGTAGTAAATAATGAAGACAACTCTGTTTATGTGATTAACACCATCACATATACTCAAACATTGTGACTGTAGGAAAATATCCTAATTCATTTGGACAGTTTATAAAAGGGCCAGTAAATAACTTGACTGCTGGACAGTTTAGAGGAGGACAAGCAAATAACTCGACTACTTTGCAGAGTCCTATATCTTTCTCCTATCAAGGTATTGCTCTTTGTCTATTAGGTAAATATGAGGAAGCAATCCAAGCTTTTGATAAAGCCATAAAGATAGACCCCCCACAATTTTCACCTTGCCTGGGACTCGGGCAAAGGCGTTCGGTCCTTCCATAATATGAGTAGATATAACGAGTCAATTCAAGCATTTGATAAAGCTATAGAGATAAACCCGCAAGATGCTGTTGCTTGGGACGGCAAAGGCGTTGTCCTTTTTTATGATACAGGTAGATATAACGAGTCAATTCAAGCTTTTGATAAAGCTATAGAGATAAATCCGCAATATGCTGAGGCTTGGAACGATAAGGGCAATGCCCTTAATAATACAGGTAGATATAATGAGTCAATTCAAGCTTATGATAAAGCCATAGGGATAAAACCTAATTTATACACTTGCTTGGAATAACAAAGGTTATACCCTTAATAATATGGGTAGATATAATGAGTCAATTCAAGCTTGTGAGAAAGTCATAGAGATAGACCCGCAATATTTTGTTGCCTGGAATAATAAAGGTTCTGCCCTTGTTTATATGAGTAGATACGATGAGTCGATACAAGGTTATGATAAGGCCCCGAGAATAAATCCAAATTATGCCCATGCATGGAATAACAAAGGTGCTACCCTTAGAAGATAGGTAGATATGAGGAAGCGGTCCAAGCTTATAATGAAGCCATGGAGATAAACCCGCAAGATGCATATGCATGGTGTCAAAAAGGTATTGCCTTCAATAATTTGGGCAGATGTGATGAAGCGATCCAAGCTTATGATAGAACCATAGAGATAGACCCACAGTACGCGATGCCTGGAACGATAAGGGCTATGCCCTTGATAATATGGGTAGATATGATGAAGCGATCCAAGCTTATGATAAAGCCACACAGATAGACCACAATTATGCCCTTGCTTGGTATGATAGAGGTTGTGCGCTTGATAATATGGGTAAATATGATGAAGCGATCCAAGCTTTGGGCCAAGCCATAGAGATAGACCCGCATTACGCTAAGCTTGGAATGACAAGGGTTATTCCCTTTATAGTATAGGTAAATATGATGAAGCTATTCAGGCTTACGATAGAACCATACAGATAAAACCTCAGTATGCGATTGCCTGGACTAACAAAGGTCTTGCTCTTGATAAACTTGGCAGGCATGAAGAAGCGGCCGTGTGCTACAACAAGGCTAAAGAATTAGGAAGTTAAAGTTTCGAAAAGGTCTTGTTGAATGAACAAAGGCAAGGAAATCTCACATAGAGCTATGCTTATGGATAGTATTGCTGCAGGTATCTTTGCCTAATTTATTTCAGGGAATTTCGATAAGCTTCAATATTTGGCTGGTTGCTTATAATAAATAGGACTCACGCAGTCGCCTGCAAAGCAGGCAATTTTTAAGATTCCTTAATTTTTATGCTATGGAATACGTTTGCTTTCTTAGAAGTTGATTAACAGCACTTCTTGGAATGCTCCACTTTGTTTCAAATCATGTAATCCCTGTTGTTGTTCTTTGGATTTCAAATATGAGAAGTGCTCTTATTGCCATCATAAGTTTTTAAACTGCCCCTATAAAAAATCCTATTTGTGATGATTCCAAAAAATGAATCCATGCCACAGTAGTGATAAATTATGCTGTCTTTCATAGTATTTCTATAAGGATCAAAGGTGTCTATAAATTATCAACTCTCTTCTCACGTAATCACAAAGGATAAAAAATAAATGTGGGGATTGATTAACAAAAACATATAATTATTTATTAAAAAGTTGTTAATATATTTTAAATGGATTAGTAAACCCTGTTTTAACTCTATACGCTAGGAAGTGAAACCATGAGAAATATTCTAAAATACGGACTTTTTTTGGTTGGGGCTCTTTCTTTGCTGACATTAAATGCTTTAGCGCTGTCCGATCCTTCAGACGATAGTATCAAACTCGAAAACAATAGTGGAGAACCCATTGGTATTGGCATATGTATAGACTTCATACCATACACTCACGAAGAATTAAGAGACTACTCCGACACAATTGTAATAGGTACTGTTAAAAAAATACTTCCATCCAGATGGAATACAAAAGATGGGAAACAACCTGATAAACCAATTACTGAACTCAACTCTAGCGACATCATTTACACTGACATTGTTATAGGTGTTGACGAATACCTTAAAAATCCGCTATCATCCAAAGAGGTTATTGTGAGAGTTGTCGGCGGGATGATTGGAAATGTTAATGTGACTACAGACGCTGAACCAAGCTTCAATAATTCAGAAAAGGTTTTGCTCTATCTGAGTAAAGAAGATAGCCCTAATACCAAGGATATTGGTCCTGAGCACTTCATAGTTACAGATTTCCACCGGGGAAAATACACATTAACCGATGATGGGAGAGCTATAACACGGATGAAAATACCACTCTGGACGAGTTGCTGAGTACAATTAATCAAACCGAGAATAAGACAAGCAATACCAGAATATCAAATGACCCCAGAATATCAAATAATACCGAAATTCAAAATAATACCGAAATTCAAAATAATACCGAAATTCAAAATAATACCGAAATGAAGAGCAAACAGGAAGAAAAATTCCAGTTCTACTCCGGAATCAAAAAGCGCTCCATTTATAAACTCTTTCTGGGTGCTTACAGCATTGTTTGGGGCAGTTTCGATTGTAAGACACAGGTAGCAATAAACTGTTTCTGATATTATTAAATGGCTACTGGGTATTTATTTTATTTAGAAGATAGCACCATGAGTTTATTATGAAACTGGCAGATCAAAGCAGTTTGAAGGGGAAATAGAAAAGTGAGTGTTTATAGTAATGGCATTCTTTTATTCAGATTCAGGAATGAGAGACTCGAAGTAATGCTAGTTCATCCAGGTGGGCCAATCTGGGCAAAAAAGGACTACGGAGTATGGTCAATACCTAAAGGGCTACCCGAAGGGCATGAAAAACCTCTGGAGGCAAAAGAGAATTTAAAGAAGAAACAGGTTTTGAGGTTGACGGCGAGTTTATTGATTTGGGAGAGTTAAATCAGTCTAGCAAGAAGATAGTGCATGTATGGGCTCTTGAAAAAGACCTGGATATAACAAATGTTGTAAGTAATACATTTACGTTTGAGTGGCCAAAGAACTCGGGGAGAGTACAGGAGTATCCCGAGGTCGACAAAGCAGGCTGGTTCGAGATTGAACTAGCTATGAAAAAAATACGAAAAGAACAGATAGGTTTTCTTGATAGGCTTATAGGCATTATAAATTACTCTCTGAAGGAGAAGAATTTAGACAGGGGAAAAAGATACAGGCAAACTACACTATTTTAAATATTGACCAAAAGAAACGCCATCAATAAAAGTCTCAAAATTTAATGCCGATCAGCCAAATGTGGATTCTAAGAAAGATTGAAGAGAAAAAAAGAAAAAGAACAAATTATCTGCGCTTTACTGCTTTCTGTGCCGTTTTTTGTGCTGATTTTTGAGCGGCTTCTGTGCTGCACGTTCAGCTTTACCTTTTGGTGCTTTCTTCGCATTCTGTTCTTTTTGTGATTTAACTTTATCAATGATTGAGGTCTTTGCCGGCGAAGGTGTTCTTATTTTCTCTCTATTTGCGTCATCTCTAGCTTTTTTAGATTCCTTTTTGGTTTCAGTTTCTTTTTTACCTAAGATCTTTCTCAATATGTCCATCGTCTGAACCTCCTTTTCTTCCTTATAATACATATTTCCATGTTAATAGCTCATTCTCTAAAATAGACGGAAGAAAAAAACAACAGGCAAAATTTAGCTCGGATGTAAGGAAAAGGGACTTAATGTCCCTCAAAATCTGTTAAAATCGCTCAGAACTTTTCAGAATTATTCAAAGCTTATCAAAACCTCTCAAAACCTTACTGCCACATAACCTGAAGAGGCTTCCTGCGAGGGATTCCATATGCTTTGTACTGCGGGTAGCCGAACATCATTGCATAAGCAGTTTTCCTTCCTGCAGGCAGGCCGAGTTCTTTCTGGAGAGGCTCATAAAACATGGTAGCCGCCGCGACAAAGCCCGCCCAGCAGGTACCGATTCCGAATGCCGGAGCAGCTATATCGAAATGTGTAAGGGCAATAATTGCATCGATAGGTGCAATCGGGCTTTCTTCAGGGATATGGGCGAAAAGCAGATGAGGGGCGCCCCGGCAGATAACGTCGTGTCCCTGCTCCCACGCCGAAATAAGCACTGGCACGTAGCCGCTCATGGGATGCGGGGTATTCAGCAGGGTTTTCATCCATTCAATGGTTAATTCGGCAATTTTCCTGACGCTGTCCGGGTCGTGGATAACCAGCCACTCTACCGGCTGACCGTTAGTTCCTGAGGCTGCATAGCGGGCAATATCGAGAACCTCAAGGATTTTCTCCCTTGGCACCGGTTCTGTGGTATAATGCCGAACAGACCTGCGTTTTTTAAGATAAATCCCTATGTCCTCCGGGGAAATTGTGCCGGCGCCGGCCTGCAAGGGGAGCTTTTCATCAGGACGAAGGTTCAGAACAAGGGCTTGGGAAGGACAAAAAGCTTCGCAGTGTCCGCAGTACATACAGTAGGAAGCGTTTGTATCCTGCACCTGCGGGAGGCGATCCTCATCAACCGGATCGATAATGCCCGATGGGCAGATCTTTACACAAATGCCGCACCGAGTGCAGCTATCCTCATCAACGATAATTTGAGCCATAAGTATCAAAACCTGCTAAATAAGTATCAAAGTCTATTAAGAAAAATACCTATACAGCCAGCATTTATTTACTTTTATTTTTTTCTGTGCCTTTGAAGCTTTATTCATTCCATAATCTTCCGGGAAAAGGACAAAAGGCTGCATATCTTTCTATTTTTGAGCCGAATACAGATCTGAAAACTTACTTTTTGAGCAGGAATAATTAAACAGGCTTCAAATACTCAAACTCTGAGTAAGATTTTTAAAAAGATGAATAAAAATGGAAAAAAGCAAAGTTTTCTCCTGATAATCACTCCTATTTAAAAAATCGTTTGTATGACAAACTTATTTCTGCCTGATAATGTTTTTGACCCGTCTGTCCCATTCCGTGGACTCGAAAAGTTCCCTGAGTTCGGGAGAGTCGTCAATGAAGCAGAAACCCCAGTAAACCGCAGGCAGAAACTCCCTTTTCCACTGCTCTTTCTTCTTTTTGTCGAGGAACTGGTATGTTTCCGAAGACGAGAGGCGGCTTACGAACCCGAGCACCTTTATAAGATCCGGAATAGTCTTCTGGGCAGAACCGAGTTTCAGGCATTTAAGCCGGAGGCTGTCGATTTTTCTAAAATCTGGTTCGAATCCCAGGGTCTTTAAAATCCGATTTTTCTCGGGAGCCGAGAGGCGTGCACCATCGTACTTAAGGGAATTTAAGGCCTGAAGTTTCAGTAGCCATTCAACTTCTCCAAAGACCTTGGGTTTATGCTGCCTCGAAACATTTCCTAGCCTGCGGTCTTCATAGGCTTCCCGCTTGAGCTTATTTATATGGCCTGAAAGGTCTGAGAATTTCTCAGCGTCGCTCAGTTCCCTGACCCTGAACCTCAGGGCAGCCCGCATGAGTTCCCGCTTTTCCCTCTCAAAAGCTCCTGTATCTTTTTCCTCGGTCAGCGCAAGCAGGCGTGAAAAATATTTTGCCCTTATGGCAGTCGGGGGAAGTCTTACAGGCACTTCCCTTACCTGAACGCCTTTTCCTTTGCCCCTTTTCTGGGGGCCAAAGTCCACCTTACTAATCTCAATTTTTCCTTCCTCAATCGCCCTGGCAGCATCGCCTTCCGAGAAAAGCTCTTCAAGGCGGATCTCGGGCTGGAGCATCTGAACCTGATCGACCTTTTCCCCGTTAAAAACTCCTTCCCCAAAGCGCTGATATAGAGAGTCAATGCTGTCCGAAATTTCAAATATGTTTCCCTGCTGCTTTCCTGATACCTGAGAAAGCCTTGTTACCCTTCCGACCTGCTGCTCAAAAAGCCGCATGCTCAGGGTTGGTCGCAGCAGAACAAGAGCTTCAAGCCCCGGAAAATCGAAACCTTCAATCAACATGCCTACAGTGCAAAGAACATAAGGAGGCTTCCCAATCTCCCTGAAGGCTGCAAGGAGGGCATTCTGTTCCTCTTTGGACAGTTCGGAGGTCATGAAAGCTGCATCTCTGAACTCTCCTTCAGGGGTATAATTCTCAAAATCCACAGGTAGAATCGGATCAGAGTCCTGTTCTAATTCCGGGACAGAAATTTCCCCGTTGAAAACCGAGGCGGTGAGCTTCGCATGAAAAGCGTTAATTCCTTCGCCGCTTGCGCCGGTTCCGTAGACACGCTTCCGGACAGGAGCGCAAAAAACGAGAGTCTTCACATTTCTATGTTTGACCATAGAATCGTACACGTCTTTTGCAAGCTGGGTTCTTCGGATTACTTTTTTCAACTTATCGGCAGTGCTGCAGTCAAGGAAAAGATCCTGTTTATCAAGTTCATCAAGCCCTTTTTCAAAGTCAAAAATCTCAAAGATATCTTCCGAACTCTCGGCAATAGTATATTTAAGGGGTGCAAGCTCTTCGTCCAGGATGCACTCGGGAAGGGTTTTTGCATAGATTTCCCTCATATCCCCTGCAATTTCATCCACGAACTTGACATTTCCAACCACGCCCTGGAACGGAGTTGCAGTCATTCCCAGGACTTTTGCCCCCAGCTCGTTTAGAAAATCGTTTCCTCTGTTATTGATGAAATTGTGGATTTCGTCCACAATTGCGAGGTCGGTAAATTCAAGAATCAGATCTTTAATCTCAGAACTCTGCTTTCCGAGTACTGTTTGCAGAGAGGCGAAAAGCACAAAACCTTCACCTTTTCCCTGCCCGAAAGATTTCAAAGTTGCAGCAAGTTCCTTTCGATCCATCTTATTCTCAGAAGAAAGGAGAGCACTATTGGGAAAAAGGGGCCTGTTTTTCTTCCTGTCGTAATAAGTCTGGCTAAGAAGAGGATTGTTTTTAGAGACCAGGAAAAGTACAAATTTCCCTTCCTCATAATACTTTTTCATTATATGTTTCGAAAGAAAGGTCTTACCCCAGCCGGTAGGAACCTTGATATAGCCTCTCTGATGGGTTTCAAAATATTCCAGAATATCCTCGAAGATTCTCTTTTTATCTTCCCTCAATGGCTCAAGCTCGACGGTTTCCATGCCGGCTGCGATTTCATTTAAATTTGTCATCAGTACGCTGTCCTTACACTTTTCACTGTATAAGCTTTTTAATCTATTCTCAGAACCAGAAAATACCTTCAAAGAGGTTTCTGGGAAACTGGTATAGCCACACAATAGTAAATATTGCATGTAACTGCAAACTTTATAAGAAGCAACTCCCCACAACTTACAAATTATTCATAAAAATTTCAGTCTAGAAAAACTTAGTCAGGTTTTTTTCGTCCAGAAGCGGAAAAGAATAAACCTGAAACTACTTTAATTTAAAAGGAATCCCTTTGCAATAATAAGAATTACGTCAATATATATGTTATGCCAAAAAGTTAAAGGGAAAAGGCAAATAAGGAATTTCTATTTCCTTTAGCCGTTTCCTAAAAGCTGTTCGAAAGATTTAGAAGAACTTTGGCCTTACAGAGAGATACTTTGCAAGTGGCAGTTTTCTGTAAGGTTTGTCAGAAATTTCGCCTCTAACACGCGCGTTAAGTTCTTCCGGGGTAATTTGCACTTTTTTCGGCTTATCCTGCTCGGATTCGGACCGAATGGTTACGTTAATGGTGCCGTCTTCGATTTCTTTATCTCCGATGACCACTACGTAAGGGACCCATTCCCTGCCTGCCTCTCTTACTTTCTTTCCTATGGAGAGGTCGCGGTCGTCAATGTCCACCCTGCAGTCCAGCTTCAGGGAAACCTCTTCTGCAAATGCGATGTGTTTCTCTGAAATCGGCACGATCCTGACCTGTGTAGGAGAAAGCCAGACAGGAAGCATGGGAACCTTTCCTTCTTCAGTCTCCATTGCAGCCTTTTCGAGGAGAGCATAGATGCAGCGTTCGATTGCCCCGCTTGGAGAGCAGTGAAGGACAGTAGGTCTTTCCAGTTTGCCGTCAGCATTTACATAAGAAATATCATACCTTTCGGCGTTTTCCACATCAATCTGGACTGTGGAAAGTGCGCTTGCTTTGGCAAGGGCATCTACGAAGTTAAACTCGAACTTGAGCACGAAGTAGAAGAAACGGGTGTCCCACATCTCCACTAGCACGGGTTTGTCAACAGTTTTTGCCATATTGACTACAAGCTCTTTATTCGCCTCGTAAAAATCCCTGGTGAATCGGATGGCAACCTCATAATCCTTAATATGGATTCCCACATTCTCAAGCACATCGATGCAGAGGTCATACTGCTTTTTGAACTGGTCCACAGCCTGATCCATGTCCTTGCAAAGGCTGTGCATGTCAGGCATGGTAAAAGCCCTGAGCCTTCTCAAGCCCACAAGTTCTCCCCGCTGTTCCTTCCTGAAACTGTAGCGGGTCATTTCGATCATCCGAAGAGGCAGGTTCCTGTAGGAAATCGTCATGTCGTGGTTCATAAGGAATTGCCCGAAACAGGCTGCGAAACGCAGGAACATCTGCCGTTTGTCAGACTCGATAGAATACTGCCTTGCAGGGAACCTGTCCAAGTATTTCTTCAGAGTCGGATGGTTCATGTCGTACATGATAGGGGTTTCGACTTCCATTGCCCCGAAATCGGTTGCGACATCAAGCACATAATTTTCAAGGAGGGACTTTACAAGTCTCCCTTTCGGGTAATAGCGCATGTTTCCGGAATCTGAGCCTGGCTCATAGTCCGCAAGCTCAAGTCTCCGCATAAGCTCTACGTGGGGAGGAGCCCGTTCAACAGCCCTGCTCTTGGAAATTTCGTAGTTTACAAACTGTTGAAGTTTGGGGTAAGGAGCAAGGTCAAAACTCTCGACTTCATGAAGTTCTCCATCAGTGGTCAGGATGCGCCAGTAAGACTTTGCAGTCCCTTCGGCTTTCAGGGCTTCGGAAACAACCTCAGCTTTTTCCCCGGATACATCTGCTTTGCCTGCTGCCTTTGCAGTCCCTTCAGGGCGTATGCTCCTGGAGAGTTCGGAAAGCGGATGCCCTTTACACCGTATACTAAAAGCCTTATACCATCCGAATGGAGCACGTTTGACCTCATACTTACCTGAGAGAGCTGTCTCTATTCCTTTGAGGACCTGTACTGCAACTTTTGGAGAAGAAAGGTCGGAGCTTAAGTGGGCGTAAGGATAGAGCATTATGCGGTCGGTTTTGACCTGGGCTGCGACCTTTTCGATTTCGGAAACAGCCTTTTCTATAGCTTCCTCGGGATTTGCCTCATCCACGCTTTCAACAGCCGTAAAAGCCGTAAGCGCTTCTTCAAGCCTGCCGGATTTTAAGGACTCTTCAATTTTTTCAGCAACTGGAGTTTGTTTTTTGGTTTCGTATTCAATATAATCAGAGTGAATGAGCAATAACTGCATTCTATCACCTGTGTTTTCTAAACCGCTGGAATGTGGTTCCGAATTGGCTTCGGTTCTGAATCCTATAATTAACCTACTTCAGGATTGTTTGCGGTTTTTACCTGTCAGTAGATGTTGATTAAAGGAAGTAAAGAAGAATATATGACAGTCCTAATATCCTGCAACGATATAAAGCAATCCCTTTCTACTGATATTTCTTACCATAGCCTCGAAAGCTCTCAAAGTTCCGGTATTTGGCTCATATCTAAATTTTAAAGCAGCATATCTAAAATTCAGAAAAATTTGTTGTTGAAAATCACATTCAAGCTTGATATTTCTTTTTGGCCCGGCTACTTTCTAACTAAGCAATTATTTTCAACCCACACATAAAAGCGAAGAGCCACTAATTCTTTCCTAATTTAATTTATTTCCATAACTTCTACCAAGGTTTATTGTTCTCAGTGATCTCCGGCAATAGCTTCATGTTTAGTTTATTGTTTTCCTGAATAAGGCTCTGAATGTGTACCGCCTGTTTCTGTGTGACCTCGTTAAGCTGGCTTATCTGTTCATCCTTTATAGCCATCTGTTCAAAAGTGCCTGTATATAAAACTCTTTAGCTGTTAACCTAACCCTCAGAAACCAAGTTTTCCCAAGCTTTAATCCTTTCCAAAACATGGCTGTTAAGGGTGAAAGGCTTATCATTTTGGGCATTTTGTTTAATGTAATGCAAGGTCTCCCTTTAGAAAACCCTAACTTTTTCCAATCAGAATAAGAAATTTTATGATTGCCTTATTTTTTGAGAATCAACCCTCTGAACCCCAAATACAGGACTAACAAAATTCAAGCAGGGTATAGCCATAATTAAGCATTGTACTTATCATATCTCCTGAACCCATAAGTCGCCTTGTAAAAAATCGAATTATACTAAAAATGGAAAAGAATCATAATAAAAATAAGAAAAGTTAAAAATTAAGGAGTATAGGTGACAGGAATCTGGAATAATTCAAAACCAGTCCTGTCAACTGCTCATAATTTTCTTATACCAACTTTTACTTCAATTATTTCTCTGAGTCCCCGAAACTTACTGAGTAGGTAAAACTGTTGGTATTTTTCGGGAGAATTGAAAGCTCCCAGGTTCCGATTGCTCCGGACACTTCATAGGTTTCGGCGTATTGCTTGCTGCTGCCATCATAGATTGAGTCGTTTTCCATTGACCAGATTGGGAAGTTGAGCCCCTGAGTGTATACGTTGCCGCCTTGAGTTGTTTCTACAAGGGTCAGATTAACGGGATTTGAATTGCATTTCAGGTTCATTTCAAAAGCTGGTTCTTCCTTTTTCGGAGAGATGCGCACCGGTAAGTTGGGGTCATAAATGTCGGTCGAAACTTTAATCGTTATTGGGTCTGCGGTTTTAGTGTTAAAGGTTTTTACGTAAGGAACGGAAAGGGGTTTACTGATTGAAAAGCTCAGGCCCAGTTGTGGCACGGACCCATCGTTTCCTTTCCCGTCAGCGTTCATTTCTATGAAACCTTCATAAGTCCCACTCGCATTTTCCGGAACAGGGATCCGGATGGTCATGTTTGTAATTTCGCCGGCTTTTATAGTTGAAGGCGCAGAGATCTCTACCAGGTCACCACTGAAAGCGGGTTTAGTATATGGATTTGCATAAATGTTGTTTCTCGTTACTTTCGGATCGATAGTGACATCTTTGCCTGCCACGTTTTTGATTTTTATCTTGTATACATATTCCTTTCCTGGCTCAATGGTATCGAAAATGTAGCTTGTCTGAAACTCAAGTTTCGGAAGGACAGGCACTGAAATCCCGAGATTCATTACATTGACGTATTGGGGAGTACCGTATTCTTCAGGATATACATCATCCGTAAAGACTATCTGGGCCTGATATTCTCCGCTGTCCGCATCCTCAGGCACATTTACTTCAACCGCAAAATTCTGCTCTATGCCCGGACCTACAGTTACGTTTGCCGGGGAGATCGTAATCCAGCTTTTGTCGAGGGGGTAAAAACTGCCAGGCACAGACATAACTTTCGGGGCTACATTGAGTGTTTCATTGTCTTCGTTCTTGAAACTGACATTAAAAGTTTCACTGTTTCCCGGCATGACATATACAGAATAATAGGTCGGGTTTATAGTGTGTACGGTGTAATTCCCGCTATCTGTTACCAGTTCAGGGATCGTAGAACTTTCGCAAATTTCTTCCTCATAAGTTACGTTTTCGGTAAGCTTATCAGGCTGAGCAAACGCAGCCGGTATTAACGCCAGGCAAAGTAATAAACTTAAGAATTGAAATGCCGATTTTAATTTATTTTTATTCATATTTTTGGCTCCTTTATTTATTCATAGGTAATATTCATGAGTAATCCTGAAACTCGAAATGACTTCTCCAGATCCGATTTCATAAGTAAATGATCGAGTCTCAGGACTCTGGATTCCAATCATTAATTTCACATCAGATTGAATTCCAATCTTTACAACTTCCAAACATACATATAATTTGTATGACCAAAGTCTCTAACAATTAGTACTTTAATCAACTTTATAATAAATAAAAATTAAAATTAGGCAGTCTGCTAGAATTATTATCGGAACAGATATGCAGTATAAAAGGAGTATGATATTTTGAATGAAAGTTTGCTCATTGCTCCTTGCGGAATGAATTGTTGCATTTGTATGGCTTACTTAAGGAAGAAAAACAGATGTCCGGGCTGTAGAATTGACGCTAATAAACCTGTTACTCGCGTCATATGCAAAATAAAAACGTGTGAAATTTTAACAAAAAACAAATTAATATTCTGTTTCGAATGTGAAAATTTTCCTTGCAAAAATTTAAAACATCTGGATAAAAGATACCGAACCAAATACAATATGAGTATGATTGAAAACCTTGAAAATATTAAAAAACTTGGCATAGAGGAATTTCTCAGGAATGAACAAATAAGATGGGCGTGCCCCGAATGCGGCGGTACAATCTGTGTCCATAAAGGCAATTGTTATAACTGTGGGAGAGAAATGTGAATTCCCTGCAAGGAAATGGCCTAATTTTCCGGTTATTAAAAGCAAAAGACCCACAGACGGTCTATCGGTCTATTTATCCCTATAGCCTGCGCAAGCTACAAACTTTTAGGAACTCTACCACTTATTTTGATCCTGTCTTTTTTGTGGACACTTCACAACACAAAGAATTTATAACAAAAGTAACTTCTTATGCCCGATAAACAGGTATAATTATAAATGAATTCAACTCTATAGTTTATTGAAAATCTTCTATTTGTGATAGTATGGAAGAAAATAATAATCCGAAAGGATATAAACGAAATAAAATTACATTAGTAACAGATATCATCAGGTATGTTACTGGCCTTCTTTTCTTGTTCTCAGGTATTATAGTATGTCTTTTTACTGACGATATTATTCCGGGAATATATGCAATTCTGATAGGAATCATAGCTACTCCTGTAATTGCAGATGCTATAGAAAAGAAAATCAACTTATCACATAACATCACACTACTAGTAAGCGTTATCAGATACGCTATTGGTCTTATTTTCTTGCTTGCAGGTATGGGAGGGCTATTTTATGGCGAGATTCCTCAAGGAGTAATTTCGATTCTGATAGGAATTATATTGACTCCTGTAATTTCAGATCTCATAGAGAAGAAAATGAATTTATCGGTCTCCCTTTCCCTGAGATTCTTTATTGTTCTTTGTCTCTTTTACGCAATCGGTATCACAGTAGATCCGGTCGATTCTTTCACTAAATGATAGCGGGAATGAATTACCCCACAATCTAACTTCATTTCTGCCATCTACAAAGGAACATTCCAGTCAGCTGACAACGGCGGCTGCAAGTTTATTCCGTCTCCTACAAGCTTATTCCGCCTTCTGCAAGTTTATTCTGTCTTCTGCAAGTTTATTTCATTTCCTTTCATTGTACCTTTTAGGGGTAATTGAAGCCTGTCTTATATACTTTTTTTCTGTGCCATTTGCTCTATATTGCCTGAACTTTTAATATTTTTACGGCACTATAAGTAAACTTTTCATATTGGTATGGAAATATAAGCTATTTAAATAAAATAAGGGGGACTACTGAAATTGGTTTCGTCCATAATTATCCCTGTTTTTTCTCTGGCAGCATTTGCAGTTATTCACAGCCTTACGGCGAGCCTGCCCTTCAAACGCCTCATCGTGCGGGGCCTGGGTTCCAGGGTAGACAGGTTGTATCTGCCGGTATACAGCCTCATTGCAGTGCTAACGATATTGCCGCTTGTCTATCTGCTCTACAAAAATCCGGGACGGGTTCTCTACAAAATACGTTCTCCCTGGAGCTGGCTGATGGTCGGCGGGCAGTTAATTGCTTCGATTATTGCCCCAAAGGCTTTTCTGGATGCACCACATCGATTCAAAATACGCTCACAGCTCTCTGCCCCACAGACTCCTGAAGCAGGTTCCCTGAATATCCGGGGCATTTACCGATGGGTAAGGGACCCCTTCCTGCTCTCAGGACTGGTCATGATCTGGCTCACTCCCATTATGACCGTCAATCTGCTTGTCATATACCTTTTGACCACCATATATCTGTTTCTTGGGTCCCTGCACTGGGAAACAAGGCTGGTGGCACAGTTTGGTGACGAATACCGGGAGTACCGGAAAAGGGTTCACAGGATAATTCCCGGATTAAAGGGAATCTTTAAAGAATCTGATTAATCTCCGACTTTATACACCAATAACCCGTATCTTCAGTTCAGGCAATACTTTGCCTGGCCTTTCCTTTTTAAAAAATTATCTTATCAAGAATTAAATTTTCTGCTTTTATAGTGAACTTGCGATCTCTTTCTGTTCAACTTCGTCTTTTCGAGCACCTTGCAATCAGTGTTCTGTCCTTCAGTTATGACCTGTTTTTTTGTTTCCCCTGTCAAACTGCGAGCTAATTCTCAGTCTAATATATAACGCTAAATATAATTGAAGCACAATTTAACGTAATCACCGGAAATGCCATAAATCAGGCCCAGGCGAAATCAGCAGGTTGATGAAAGCTTATGATAAAGTCAGGCGGTTCTTTTTTCTACAATGGAAAACGCTGTACTATCGGCGCTGTTATCTCGCTCAAAGGATTGCTTTACATGGTCACGGTTTCTCACATATTTCGGGGGGAAGGAGACCATCTAATAGTTGATGGAATGAAACTCGTTGTTACGAGAATTTTGAAAGATTATGATTTAGCCCTGATAGAGCTTCCTCCTGACAGCGCGGTTGAAATCACTGAACTTGGCAGCGCAGCCGAACTGGAGCAAGCCGAGCTTATTAATGATATTCATGTTATCCGGTGCAGGGTGGTTAATGCCGGAGCTTCATTGCTTTTTCTGGGCTTCCAGTGCAGTAATATGCCGGAACCGGGGGACAGCGGTTCTCCTATCCTGCAGGCAGGGAAGGTAATAGGGCTTATGTCCTCGATAACACTGGACACCTGCATGGGAATTGCAATCTCATCCAGTATTCTCCGCAGCCTGGAAAGGTAACGAAAATTAAAGAAGCCTTTTTTCTTAATGATCCCATTTTCAACCAGGTTGATAACAGCCAGATTCACAATTCATCTAAAATTCGAATTGAATAGTAGAAATTTTCACAGAAATTTCCAGAAATTTTCACGAGCTTCATACTCTCTGCAGATAAAATGCTATTGGGAATCCTATCATTGTTGGAATCCAGAAAGAAAATACCCTGTAGCTGAGTACGACAACAACCGCAATTGAGCCGGGTACCCCCAGGCCTGTGTAAAGGGCAGCCATCGTACTCTCCACAACGCCTATTCCACCAGGCAGGAGAAAAGCCATCTTCCCCAGGAGAAGGGGGAGCCCGTACCCTACGATCAGGATTTCCGGCCCGACAGGATATCCTGCGGCTATGAAAAAGAAATAAAGAGTCAGCATGTCAAAGCCCGTATTAATCACAGCCCCCAAAAGCGGGCGCTGCCAGCCTCCATTGCCAAGCATCTCAAGGGCTGCAAAAATTCGGCTTACTGAGGTCTCGGTTGGAGCAGGCGTGTAGGTTTTATGCAGGAGCCGGGCAAAGTAAGCCGCTATCCTGACAATAATGAGTGTGAAACCTGCCCGGTTTTTTATCCCCCAGTGTATTGCTGCAAAGCCCAGGCCAAGTAAGGTGAGGATTAGAACAAAGGCGAACAACTGTACAGAAGAAAGTCTGTGGACTAACAGGAGATGCAGCATTCCGGCTACAGCCAGTACCGTTAAGATCGTATTGTTGAAAATAGTGGGCAGGGTGCTCGCAAGCCCTGCACCCTCGGCGCTGACGCCATATTTCCGTACCCATCGATAAGTCGCTGCAGCGTTCCCGAATGGGCCTCCTGCCAGCATGCCTATGCTTGAAGCTGCCAGTGTTATTACAACCCCTTTTAATGCCGGGATAGTCTGGTTCACTATTGCTACAACTGAATTTATAAGATAACCTGCTCCCAGGTAACTGATACCCTGGGCAAGGGCAGCCAGCAGCACAGACCATAGAACCATTGTTTTGATAACATGAAGGGACGCTTCAACCGAAGCAAGCTGCGGAAGAATAAGATTAACAGCCAGCCCTATCAGGATAAGAGTTGGGAGGTAACGACCTACCTTCAAGACCAGGGGTGGAGGAAATAGCAGACTTTTGTGGACACTATTCTCGCTTTTTTGCCCTGATTTGCTTTCATTCCGGATTATACTCATTTAAATCCTCTTATCCCAAACATTCTTATCTGGCTATATTTTCGGGCAGCCACTTATTTAATACTGTAAGTTATGCTGTTCCCTGAATAAGATCAATGTAACCGAATAATGTAATTAAGTAAAAGAACACAGCCTTTAATTATTATTAAAGATAATTAATTCCCATGACAGAGAGTGTATATTTCCTTTTTCCTATTATTTATGCTGTTCTTAATGCAGCTTCTTTTGGCCTGTATGGGGTGGATAAATTCAAGGCAAAAACGGAAAGATGGAGAATCTCCGAGCAGAGCTTGCTTATTGCTTCCCTCTTCGGGCCAATCGGTGCACTGCTCGGTATGCAGCATTTCAGGCATAAGACCCAGAAGCCCATGTTCAAATTCCTGGTGCCTGTATTTGCAGGAGTTCACCTCTTGTTAGTGCTCTGGATCAATCTCTAAGCCGAAAAAAATTTGGTTTCAGGCTGAATTATTCATGAAATGAGCATGGGAAAAAGATAAAGCGGGCTTGAGAAGGAAATAAAAAAGGCATGAGGAAGAGATCTAGTAAGCCTGAGAGAAATAGAATAAGCTGATAAAGAGATAAAAAAGGCCTGATAGTGAAAGAAAATGATCCTGAAAAAGAGTGCACAGACTAACATTATTTTTATTTTTTGTAAAACGTTTTTTATAGTATTTTCTTCATACAATAAGAGGCATCACAGTTTTCATTCCTTATCCTTTATGAGACTACACTCTGGAAACAAGTTTTGAAAACTGCAAATACAGGGGGAAATTGGGAAATCAATATTTGAAATCAGTATTTGAAAGCCATATTTGAAAGCTATATTTTATACTATTCAATTTTGAGTTTGTTGGGGGAATACCAGCGGCAGGTAAAGAAAGGATAAAAATTGCCATTGCGGGAGTCGGGAACTGTGCAAGTTCACTTCTGCAGGGAATCGAATACTACCGAAAAAAAAAGGAAATGGATTCATTTGGCTTGATGCATCGGGATCTTGGGGGCTACTTGCCGTATGACATTGAGGTGGCAGCAGCTTTTGATATTGACAGGAGGAAGGTTGGAAAAGATGTATCAGAGGCTATCTTTTCTCTTCCCAACTGCACAACGGCTTTCTGTCCGGACGTCCCGAGAACAGGGACTGAAGTGAAAATGGGGAGGGTTCTTGACGGCTGTTCCGATCACCTTAAAAATTATCCTGAAGAATGCAGGTTTTTGCCTGTAGAGGGCGAGGGTGCAGCAAAAGAGGAAATCGTAACCGCCCTTAAGGACTCAGGCGCCGAGATTCTCCTGAATTATATGCCGGTCGGCTCCGAGCAGGCTGCCCGTTTCTATGCGGAATGTGCTCTTGAAGCAGGCTGCGCTCTTATTAACAATATGCCTGTTTTTATCGCAAGCAATCCTGAATGGGCAAAACGCTTCGAAGAAAAGAACCTTCCTGTTATAGGGGATGATATCAAGTCCCAGTTAGGAGCTACCATTGTCCACAGGACTCTTGCCGACCTTTTCAGGAAACGGGGAGTGAAACTGGAAAGAACCTACCAGCTTAACACCGGAGGAAATACCGATTTTCTTAATATGCTTAACAGGGACAGGCTTGCCTCCAAGAAGGAATCGAAGACCGAAGCCGTCCAATCCGTACTTGAAGACAGGCTTGAGAGCGGAAATATCCATGTGGGCCCGAGCGATTATGTCCCCTGGCAGAAAGACAATAAGGTTTGCTTCCTGAGAATGGAAGGAAAACTCTTCGGCGATGTTCCCATGAACCTTGAGCTCAGGCTTTCTGTAGAGGATTCCCCTAACTCTGCGGGCGTGGTAATCGATGCCATCCGCTGCTGCAAGCTGGCACTTGACAGGGGAAAAGGCGGAGTCCTTTATTCGCCCTCGGCATACTTTATGAAACATCCTCCCAGACAGTACTCCGGATACTGAGGCATACCGCATGACCGAGGAGTTCATTGCAGGGAACCTGTTAGAATAAAACTCTATGAAAGAAAATTAAAAAAAGATCTGAATATAAAATTAAAATCTGAATATAAAATTAAAATCTGAATATAAAATTAAAATCTGAATATAAAATTAAAATCTGAATATAAAATTAAAATCTGAATATAAAATTAAAATCTGAATATAAAATTAAAATCTGAATATAAAAAGTTAAATTGAATTTTCCAGAGATTTTCGGGAAAAGTTTGAGATTCGGAGAAGTTCAGGGAATTATTTGGATAATTCCTCTTCTACCTCTTTAGCTCCGGCTTCAAGCTCCTGCTTTTGCTGAGGGTCAAACTGAAGTAAGAGTGCCTGAAACTCTCCGATATGCGTTTTTTCTTCTTTTGCTACATCCAGAAGGACAGCTCTTATGTTGGCATTCTTGGTCAGGCTGGCCATCTGCTCGTAAAGGTTTACGGCATCAAGCTCAGCAATAATTCCGGCTCTGAGAATTTCTTTATCAATATCTCCTTCAGACACTTTTTTAAGGTCTACAGGTATCTTGGATAACAAACCATTCACCCCTGTTACTGTATATGCAGGTATAATCATAAATGTTTTTACTAAATCCGGGAAGTTTTTTAATTGTCTTTGCTTCCATGATATGCCTGCAAGGTATCCGGATCAGCCGTAGCTGATCCTGTAAATCGCGTTGTTTTTGTCGTCCGAAACAAGTAGGGCTCCGTCAGGCATTACAAGCACATCCACAGGCCTTCCCCAGGCTGCAAGCCCCTGGAGCCAGCCGTCGGCAAAAGGCTCGTAACTCACAGGCTTTCCATTCTCCAGCCTGACAAGAGAAACCCGGTATCCGATTGGGATCTCCCGGTTCCATGAGCCGTGTTCGGCAATAAATATCTGGTTTCCGTACTCTTCAGGAAACATTGTGCCCGTGTAAAAAGTCATCCCAAGGGAAGCAACATGCGGGCCCAGCTTGATTTCGGGAGGTGTGAATTCCGAACAGTTCCGGAGTTTCCCATATTCAGGGTCAGGAATATCTCCTCCGTGGCAATAGGGAAAACCAAAATGCATTCCCTGTTCAGGTGCCCGGTTAAGTTCGTCCGGAGGTATGTCATTTCCAAGCCAGTCTCTTCCATTGTCAGTAAACCATAATTCTCCGGTCTCGGGATTCCAGGCAAAACCGACTGTATTCCTGATCCCCTTTGCATAAATCTCAAGCTGGCTTCCATCAGGCTCCATCCTCATGATCGTTCCGTACCGCTCGTCTTCCCCTTCCTTATTACAGATATTGCACGGCATTCCTACAGGCACATACAGCTTTCCGTCAGGCCCGAACTTGATGTATTTCCAGCCGTGGGCACGGTCGGATGGGAAACTATCGTTAACCACAACAGGTACAGGTGGATTTTCAAGCCTTGCTTCGATATCATCATAGCGAATCACCCTGGAAACCTCAGCAACATACAGGGAGCCGTTCCTGAACGCCACCCCGTTTGGCATATCCAGGCCCTCAGCAAGTACAAGCACATCGTCGGCTTTACTGTCATTGTTCCGGTCAAGGACCGCATAAACCTTTCCCGCATCCCGGCTTCCGACAAAAAGCGTGCCTTCAGGGCTAAGCGCCATTGACCTTGCACCCTCCACATTCTCGGCATAATAATCAATGGAAAAACCAGGCGGAAGCTCAATGCAGGCAAGCCCTGTCCCGTTTTCCCCGCAGTCATTAATGGGCACGGTTCTCAGGACGGCATAAGCTACAAAAATAAGTGCAATGATTGCAAAAAAGCCAAATATTACCTTTGTTCCTTTCATTTCCCCCACCATTTTGCTTGAAATTAGCTATCATATGAGAGTCTTTGCAGTCTCAAAAAGTTCTCTTTCAGTCTCAGGTCTCACATACCCCTGCCCTTTCCAGCGGATAATTCCCTTTTGATCCAGCAAAAAGACATAGGCAAGGTTCGTATCTTCTATCCCGAGGGTTTTCTGGTAACCGGAGTAATCTCCATAAAAAGTGACCACATTGTCGTGTTTCTCTACTGGAATCCCACCTCTCATGCCTGAGTCGATCACCCAGGAGATGATCTTCCAGGCTTCGTTTATCATCGGAATCTCGTAGACCGCAAACCTGCTGTCTTTTCCGAATTTCCACTCAAATGGCTGAATCCAGGAGTCGATCATATTCTGGGCGCTGCGCACAAAAGCAATACAGATAAGTGTCACCTTTCCCCCCATAGCTCCTGGAAACGTTACAACGTTACCTGCAAGTGATTTTGATGTGATCTCCGGAAAAGGTTGTCCGATGATATTTTTTCCGATTTTTTCAGGACCTGCTTCCGGTTGTTTAATAGCCTTTTCCTCCGAATATTCCGTCTCTTCTGAAGTAACCTGCTTTAAACTCCCCTGCTCTGCTTTAATTAAACTCCCCCCATTTGAAACCAGAGAATAGGGATTGAAGAGATTATCCAAATTATATATTATCGGCTTTGTAGAAATGCCTTTTTAAAAGCATTTTTTAAGGAACACATTAATACTTTCACCCGACTTCCTCAAACCTTTTTTATATGTTTTATCCTATCTCAGGGTAATGCCTGCCTCCAGTTCTAAAACAAACGCTCCAGAAAGGCGAATTACCTTCCATGCGGATATGGACAGTTTCTTTGCGTCAGTTGAGGTCAGGGAGAGGCCGGAACTGAAAGGGCTGCCTGTAGTTGTGGGTTCCGACCCAAAAGGAGGTTCAGGAAGGGGAGTTGTAAGCACCTGCTCTTACGAGGCGCGAAAATACGGGATCCATTCGGCAATGCCGATCTCACAGGCTTACAGGCTCTGTCCGGATGCGGTCTTTTTGCCTGTGAACATGAAACTGTATGCGGGCGTTTCGGAAAAGGTAATGGAAATCTTGAAGGGATTTTCAGACAAGTTCCAGCAGGTCAGCGTGGATGAAGCCTATCTTGTGCCAGGGCCCGAGGTCAGGAATTTTGAAGAGGCTGCCCTTTACGCCCTCAGGATCAAGGATGAAGTACAAAAGCAGGAAGGAATTACCTGTTCAGTAGGGGTCGGGCCGAACAAGCTTATTGCAAAAATCGCATCTGGCTTCCAGAAACCTGACGGGCTTACCGTTGTCAGGCCCGGAGATGTAAGGGAATTTCTTTTTCCGCTTCCGGTTTCAAAAATTCCCGGAATAGGGGAAAAGACTGCAAGCATTCTGAAATCAATGGGACTAACCAGGGTAGAAGAACTTGCAAACTGTGATGTGCAGCTGCTTTCGGAAAGGTTCGGGAAAATGGGGCTCCGCATGAAGCAGCTGGCAAACGGACTTGATTTTGGGGAGGTTCGGGAAAAGGAAAGTGTAAAATCAATCAGCAGGCACGGAACCTTTGCTGAGGATACCAATGACCCTGTAAAGATCACCGGGTCTCTGGATATGCTTGTGGAAAGTGTGCACAGTTCTCTCCTGAAACACAGGTTCCTTTTCAAAACCGTAACCCTTACCGTGCGTTTTGAGGATTTCTCTACCTATACACGTTCAAAAACCATCCCGATCTGGACTTCGGACGTCTTTGTGATCAAAAGGACAGCTATGCAGCTTCTCTCAGAATTTATAGGAGGTCGAAAGCTCAGGTTAGTAGGCATAGGGGTCACCAAACTACGCGAAAGAGACGAAAAGCAAACCCTGATTACGGACTTTTAATAATATTTTTTAAGTTTCCATGCCACTTAGAATCTGTATCTTCATTTGCAAATAAAAGCCAGAGTCAAGGTTTCAGGCCTGAATATGATGGCGGACAGGATGGAGTCTATCATGCTTATATATTTTATACCATAAACTCCAATTTAGATCCAATGAAAAAAAACGCAAAGATGGCTCTGGCCCTTCTAATAATTACCGTCCTTACTGTGGTCATTGCTTATGCCACGCTTCCGTATCTAAATTCCATTTTTGGGGCCCTGATCCTTTTCGTCATATTCCGATCTCTTTATCATTTTCTCGTAAGAAGAGCCAGGCTTCGGAAGCAATTCGCAGCAGTACTTGTGATAATAGTTTCGATCTTTGTTGTATTGATTCCTCTTTTCTTTCTTTTGAATGTAATTATCAGCGAAATCCAGCAGCTTTTACTTGATCAGGCATCCATTATTGCATCTATTGAGTCTGGAGGCCAACTTTTTAATTCATCTTCTCTCAAGGCTGAATATTCCTGCAGATATATTCCAGACCAAAATAGAAGAAAGAGCAATGGAACTTGCCTCACAGGCTGTTAATTACACGAGCCTGTTCATTCTGGGCTCAATCCAGAGCCTGAGCCACCAGTCCATTGGTCTATTGATAATGTACTTTCTGCTCTATTACCTCTTTACCGGGGAAGATTCGGACTTTATGCGCAAGATTTCTGTTGCAGTCCCCTTCAATGAAGAAAATACAGCCACTCTTCTGGATGAGTTCAGAATAATTGTTCGGACGACTCTTACAGCCAGCGGGGCAGTCGCTCTTTTCCAGGGTGGAATTCTGACCATTGTATTTCTCATCTTTAATATCCAGGGAGCTTTCCTCTGGGGCGCAATTGCAGCAATCCTGTCCTTTTTGCCTGTTGTCGGAGCGCCTTTAGTATGGGTTCCTGCAGCCATTGTCCAGTTTTTGCAGGGAGATTACATTGCAGGGGTCGCTATTCTTGCCGCAGGACTTTTTATAAGTGTTATTGACAACTTCCTCAGACCTATTATCCAGAAAAAAGTCGGAGAAATCCATCCTTTTCTATCCCTGCTTGGGATTGTTATAGGGGTATCACTTTTCGGGCTGATAGGAATCGTTATAGGCCCACTTCTGCTTTCCTACTTCGTTCTGACCGTACAGATGTTTTCCAGAGAGTATCTTTCTGGAAGGGAGTGAAAATGTGCAGATCGAAATACTCGGGTGTGAGTCTTTCGGGGCAAGATCCCTTGCCTGTGTCGTAAAAACGGATGAAAGAAAGATTTTAATTGATCCGGGAGTTGCCCTTGCACGCTTACGTTCAGGTCTGTTTCCTCATCCAGTAGAAGTTGCTGCCGCTTTCCGGATAAGAGAAAAAATTCTTTCTGCATTCGAAGATGCCACAGATGTTGTTATCAGCCATTACCACGGGGACCATATGCCCATGAGGTCTGAAGATCCCTATCAGTTGCCGATGGAAACCCTCCCTTCCCTTGAAGGTGTAAATTTCTGGTGTAAAGGCCCGGAAAAAATCTCAAGCCTGTCTGCAAGGCGCAGGCATGAACTCTCGGATTTTCTGGGTTTCTCTCTTCCGGTTTCAGAAAGCAGGAACTCCGAATGTATGGATTTTTCTTCTCCTGTCCCTCATGGAACAAGGGATAAGGGGTTTGGAACTGTAATGATGACCCGCATCTGCGAGGGAGATGAGGTATTTGTACACAGTTCGGACATCCAGCTTCTGGACAGGGAAGCAGTCCTTAAGGTGCTTGCCTGGAAGCCCACAATTGTTTTTGCCTCAGGCCCTCCTCTGTATCTTTCACACCGCATCCCTGGAGTAGAAAAAGAAGCCTCTGGAAATGCGTTACTTCTGTCAAAAAACGTGGATACGGTGATTCTGGACCATCACCTGCTCAGGTCTTTTGAAGGTTATGACTGGTTAAAAGAACTGGCCGGCAAGGTTGAAAACAGAGTTCTGTGTGCTGCAGAGTTTATGGGAAAAGAACCTGAACTTCTAGAGGCGCAAAGAAAAGTCCTTTATGAAAAGATGCCCGTACCTTCCGGTTGGCATGAAGCCTATGCAAAAGGTAAGGCAGGTTTTGGGGAATACATCTGACAGGCGCACTTTTAAATTCCGCGCTCAATCTGTCAGGGAGCATGGGTGTAATTGTCTATATTATGAATCTGTTCGGAGCGCTGTTCATAGTAATCATAGAGTTCTTTTCCCCAGGCCAGAGCTCCGGGTTCAAAACTTATCACATATTTCCTGTCAAAAACAGTATTTTTCGGGAAAAGGGCCATTGTCATGAAGTTATCTGCCGCCACAATAGCAGGAATCTTTTCACAGTCAGTACAGACAAAAAGTTTAGCGTTTTCCATTTTAATAAATTGCTCGGTCTGTTTTCTATAATCTTCAACCCACCTTTTCAGGACTGATTCCGGGATAATTAGTGATATCGGTATTCCCTTTTCGGCGATTCCCAGATAAAACGAAGGAAAAAGAGGGTGGAAATATGGAATTGCAGCTTCCAGCCTTTTTGCCATCCCGACATTTTTGACATACTCAGGAATCATCTCAAACATGTGGTCTATCTGGGGTTCTATTGTAGTGCAGTGCCCAAGCTCGCTTATCCTTCGCAGGAGAAAGGGCGGAATCTCACTCATTTCCCTGTCAGCCCAGTAGTCTGCATTTTCTTCCAGGACGAAAAGAGTGTCCACAAGGGGTTTCATTTTCTCAGTTACGATTTTACCTATCTCGCTGAGTTTGTAGAGATTTTTTTCCTGGACTACAAGGTGCTGTTCTTTGAGTTTTTTTACCTGGGGCTGGACTGCGGTTGCACTGGCATTAAGGGCTTTTTTTAATGTTTCGATATCCTTTGGCCCTTCAAGCAGGAGAAGAAGCACGTTCTTTCTTTTTTCTGAGAGGAGAATCAGATCGAGTAGAGTATTTTCCATATCATGCACCTGGACCGGATACCTTTAGGCTTGCAACGTATCGGAATCCGTAAATGTCAGAAAGATCCGTTGTAAAAATAAAGTATACTCCTATATATTATAAAAGCTTGAAGATTAATAGCTAATGTATTTTTCTCCTCAACCCCTAAATACCATGCATTTCGTCCAGTTGTTTTCTTCATATGCCGATTTTTCCCTGAAGAAATCTTAATTCAGAAACTTAATTTCAAAATGAATATTTTCTTTAATGAATTATATACCGCTATTGCCTTAAGTCTTTTAAACAAGTTTATCCAGTCCAGTGATTTCTCTCTTTTCTGTATTTCTCTCAAAATGAGTCTGCAAATGTTAATATATCTTAATTTTATTCTTTATCTAAGCCACCCTGAATGTCGTTTTGAGATATTTATGACTGTATTTGTACGAAGTGACGAATATTATGAAGGGTGACGAGTTAAAATTAAATTCGACAATAAAAGAATGGCTTTAAACGTTAATTGAAATTTCATGCTATCGCTGAGGGTGGGGACATTATATTCTCTTTCTTTTTGTTTGCGTATCTTCATAAACGATAAGGTACAATATTAAATTGGGGTCAATAACTATGCATAAACTCATGAGAATAGTGGTTTACATCTTAGCCACAATAGGATTTGCTGTTGTTTTAAAGCATATACGTGTTAAGCATTGCGAAGAAGGTTGCTGCTTGTGCGGTTGGCATGAAACAAAAGTAGAAAAGGTTAAATCAAAAGTAGAAGGACTTAAAACAAAAGTAGAAGAGTTTAAGACAAAAGTACACGGCGAAAAAAGAACTGGTTCAAGGTATGGTTCTAGTCCGGTCAAGTATTAAATCGAGAGCTATCCTAAAACCAATATTTATTCTTTTTTTTGAAGAGTTTCTGAATTACTTTCCTGATTTTAGAAGAGTTTCTGAATTACTTTCCTGATCAGCTCAATTGACTATTTCAAAATCGGGATTTAGAGACGTATTTTGAGTTTTGGGATCAGCTCAATGTCTCCATCCTGGCTCCGTGCCATACAGAGTGGCTAATATACCAAACCTCTAAACAATAAGTATATTTATTAGCGTTCAAATTCCTCTCAAATGATGCTCTTAGATACATTTCAGAAAAACCTGATATAACCTGGATCGTCTTTCTTTAACTACAGGCAGAAGTACGATTGTGGAGTAAATGTCAGCCGGATTATGAATTAAATCTCAGCCTGGGAACTTTTTCTTAAAATATCGATAATGATAGCAAAAAAGAACATTTTTGCCGGAAACGGTTAACTTACTTTTTCAAACCCCTTATAAGCTAACCGTTTCCGGGATGTAACCCTCTTCAGTTTTCTGGTGACTGTCTTTATACCCTTTTTATTTCTTTCACATTTCTTGCCATATCTTTCTGTACTACCCGACTTCACCTGTTTCTGGTCCTGACGCCCGAGGTATTTCGGAGAGGCTGCAGATTTTTACAGTACAAATAAAATCTGCAAGTACTTCTTACTGTTCTCAAGCATAAATAATTTTTTGTCAAGGAAGTAACAAGTATAATAAGCAGTACCGGACTTTTAAATACTGCCAACAAATTCTAATTTTTTTAAAAGCCCGTTTTTCTCACTTACTTATTATATTTATAGCAGTGGTTTTTCTAAATGACATGGTTAATATGAAGTATAATTCCGGAAATAATCGAAATATGCAGGAGATGATCGAAATATTCCGGAAATAATTGAAATATTCAGGAGATAATTGAAATATTGTGGAAATAATTGAAATATTCAGGAGATAATCGAAATATTCTTAAATAAAGCTCCTGGAAAGCTTGGAAATAGCCGATCTCAACTCACGTCAGGCCCTCAGGTTTCCATCAGCTCTGCCAGTGCATTCAGTTTTCAACTTTCTTTTCTCAGGGCTTTTTTCAGAGCTTTTCTCAGAGCTTTTCTCAGGCTTTTTTGATCTGTCGGGTTACATCCTCTATAATACCCTGAAAATGAGTCACTTCTCCTTCCTCATTGCGCTGGATAAAGGTTTTTTCCTCTACCCACCGGACCTCGCCTTCCTGGGTCAGGATCCGGTACTGGCGATTAAATTCCTTGCCTCCTTCTTCACAGTTCTCCTCAAGTTCGAGTTCCACAAGGAGAAGGTCTTCGGGGTGAATAATTTTCCCGTAAAGGATTCTTCCGGAAATGAAGTCCTCAGGAACATATCCAAACTGCCTGACATTTTCAGATACATATAAGGTGGGCCAGTATTTTTCAGCCTTCCAGAGAAAGACCACCATCGGACTATTATTAATTACGGTTTCGAGGGCTTTCTGCCGCTCAAGCAGGGCTTTTTGCTTTTCCATAAGAGCTTTCTGGCTTTCAAGAGCGTTCCTGAGTGCCTTTTCATTTATAATCTCAGAAGTAACGTCTCTGACTATTCCCTGAAAGCTGGTTACATTTCCCTGCTCATCACGCTGGATAAAGGTTTTTTCTTCTACCCACCGGACTTCTCCCTTTCCGGTAAGAATTCTGTACCGCTGTACAAAGCTGTTTTTTTCAGTCTCGCAGCACCGCGTAAGTTCTTTTCTGACCCTGTCTATATCCTCGGAATGGATTATATTTGCATACATTACCCTTCCTGTAAGGAAATCTTCTGCGCTGTAATCAAGCTGGGTTACATTCTCGGAAACGTATTTGGCAGGCCAGTTCTCATCTGGGGTCCAGAGAAAAGCCATAACAGGGCTGTTGTTGATTATATTTTCCAGAATTTGCTGCCTTTCCAGTGCTTCATCAAGAATCAATTCGTCGCTTTCAGCTAATTGATTGAATCCCATAGTTATTACCTCTCCAAAACCCTTCCTGATCCAAAATCCTTTAACTACCTCAGATAAAATGCACTTCCCAAATCCTTAAGCAATATATAATATATTTTGACACCTTATAAATGATGTCTTTCTGTGCACGGGAGGAATATTCTGGGCTCTAAAACCACAGCAGGAAATAATGAGAGTGTCGGGGAGAGGGGAAAGCCCACAGAGAAGTCACCCAATATTATACAGCAGGCCAGGGAAGAATACGGGAGATATTTTGGGATATGCAGTTCATACCATCACCTTAAAGCCTGCACCTGTAAGAGCTGTCCTTCCTATTCCGGAGGTGCAGGAATGTTCTGCTCCAGAAGCAAATACCCGGGTCAGGGGAAAAAAGAAGGGTGCCTCTGTGAAGCCTGTGAACTTTTCAGGAAATTCCGGCTTGAAGGTGAGTACTTCTGTATGCAGAATGAAAAACCGGAATTCCCCGAAGAAAAGCCTGATGTTTTTCCGGACAATCGCAGAAAGGCTTCTGAGTCTAATGGGAAGACAAGAATTTGCGTACTGGGAGACTATAACCGGAACGCGTAAATAAATACTAAATAAGTAAATAAATCCAGAAATTCCGAAAACGGGTAGAGACACCGAAACCGGGTAGAAATGCGAAAGATAATTAAATGTCGGACTCCAGTACGCGGGAAATCTTGATCCCTTTATGTAGAGACCTTTAAATAACTGAATATTTCTTCTCAAATTCGAATTCAAGCAATTAAGGCTCTTTTTCATTGATTTCATTTGAAATCTTAATAAATTAAAGTTCCTATAATTAAAGTTCCTATAATTAAAGTTCCTATAATTAAAGTTCCTATAATTAAAGTTCCATTGAAATTTTTAATATGATCAAAAAATCTCATAACTTGAGCCCTTTCCATCAGGTGTATCATAGCGCACTGGCTTTTCAAATGCATATGCTGCATTCCAGTTCCCACCTTTTTTGAAAAAACTCTACGGGTTGGGCTAAATAATTATGGACCTATAAAAATATATTCGATAGGAATTCCAGATTCAGTTTTCTCTTCAGGCACTGAAGGGAGTTTCTGGCGTTAATGAGGTATAAAAAAATGGCAACTAAAGAAGAACTTATTCAGGAGCTTTCTGATGCAGTCATCTCCTGTAAGAAAGATGCAGTACTCGCTGCTGTCGAGAAAGCAAAAGAGGTTATGGAACCGGCAGAAATCATCGAAAAGGGGCTTGCAGCCGGGATGAATCAGGTGGGAGTTCTCTTTGAGAGGGGGAAACTTTTCCTGCCGCATGTGATGATTGCCGCCGACGCCATGAGTGCGGGGGTTAAGGTTCTTGAAGCCGATCTTCCGGCAGGAACGGAAAGTAAGAAACTAGGAGTAATTGTAAACGGTACTGTGGAAGGCGACGTCCATGATATTGGCAAGTCAATCGTTTCGACCATGCTGCAGTCCGCAGGTTTTGAAGTCTATGACCTTGGCAGGGATGTGCCTACAAGGAATTTCGTAGAAAAGGCAAAAGAAGTAAATGCCAACATGATAGGACTCTCAGCTCTTATGACAACAACCCTTCAGGGACAGAGGGATGTCATCGAGCTCCTCAAAGAAGAAGGACTCAGGAGCAAAATGAAGGTCATGGTAGGAGGAGCTCCCGCAACTCAGGCTTGGGCAGACAAGATTGGTGCAGACTGCTATGCTGAAAACGCGAGCGAGGCTGTTGCAAAGGCAAAAGAACTGCTGCTCTGAACTCGAATTTTACCTGAATTAAGTCTATCTGAAAGATGGAGGATTAAAAATGGCAACTGAATATGCTTTGAGGATGGGAGACGGCAAACGTGTCTTCCTTACCAAAGAAAAAATTGTGGCAGAGATTGAGGCAGGTACTGCAAATGCTGCTGATCTTGGCGAGATCCCTGCCCTCAGCGCCGACGAAATCGACAAGCTTGCAGAAATTCTTATGATGCCAGGCAAGGCTGTCAGTGTCGAACAGGGTATGGAAATTCCTGTGACACACGACATCGGTACAATCCGGCTTGACGGCGACCAGGGGAACAGCGGAGTCGGTATTCCTTCAAGCCGTTTAGTGGGCTGCATGATGCACGAGAGGGCCTTTGGTGCCGACACCATGGAACTCGGTCACATTGACTACAGTTTCAAGCCTGTCAAGCCCGTTGTATCAAACGAGTGCCAGGCAATGGAAGTCTGCCAGCAGAACATGGTCATCCCTCTGTTTTACGGTGCAATGCCCAATATGGGGCTGTATTACACCCCTGACGGCCCCTTTGAGAATCCAGGAGACTTGATGAAGGCTTTCAAGATCCAGGAAGCCTGGGACTCCATGGAACACGCTGCAGAACACCTTACCAGGGATACTGTATGGGTCATGCAGAAACTCTTTGCCTCCGGGACAGACGGGGTCAACTTCGACACGACTGCCGCAGCCGGAGATGCCGATATGTATGGTACACTCCATGCAATCCAGGCCCTCAGGAAAGAGTTCCCTGACATGTACATCGAAGCAGGGATGGCAGGAGAATGCGTACTCGGTATGCACGGAAACCTTCAGTATGACGGCGTGACCCTTGCAGGACTCTGGCCTCACCAGCAAGCTCCTCTGATCGCAAAGGCAGGTGCAAACGTTTTCGGTCCCGTGTGCAACACAAACACCAGCAAGACCTCAGCCTGGAACCTTGCGCGTGCAGTTACCTTCATGAAAGCAGCGGTCGAAGCTTCTCCAATTCCCTGCCACGTTGATATGGGCATGGGTGTGGGCGGAATCCCGATGCTTGAAACGCCTCCAATCGATGCAGTCACAAGGGCAAGTAAAGCAATGGTCGAAATTGCAGGCGTAGACGGCATATAGATCGGGGTCGGCGACCCGTTGGGTATGCCGATCGCACACATAATGGCTTCAGGTATGACAGGCATAAGAGCTGCAGGCGACCTTGTTGCAAGAATGGAGTTCTCAAAGAACATGCGCGTAGGAGAGGCAAAAGAGTACGTGGCAAAGAAACTCGGAGTGGACACGATGGACCTGGTAGATGAACATGTCATGCGTGAACTCCGTGAAGAACTCGACATTGGCGTAATAACTTCTGTACCGGGTGCTGCAAAAGGCATTGCCGCAAAGATGAACATCGAAAAGTTGCTCGATATAAAGATAAATTCCTGCAACCTATTCAGAAGACAGATAGCGTAAACAGAAAACTCCGAAATAACTGCAAAAAACGGAAAAGCGGGTACAAATCTCCTGTACGCCTTTCTCAGGATATTTCCGGATAATATTTCTTGATAATATTCCTGAGAAAGGATTGAATTTTTTCCGGATTTTCCCGCTTTTTCCGTTTGCAGGCTTTTATGAGTCGATTTGTGCTGCAAGAGCTGTGCGAATCGTCAGTTGTTATTCTATAGTAATTATAGGAGTGTGCTTGAAAATGAGCGACGAAAACAGTGAAACCGGAGGGCTCCAGCGAACAATCGATTGGAAGCAGGGGCTTGCAATTGCCCTGGGGGTCCCTGTACTGATCCTGCCGTCCATAGGTTATTTTTCAAATTACGTCTGGGCCTTTGCAATCATTATCTGGGCGCTATCTGTCTTTCAGGGTTTTATGCAAAATTTTGCCTACGGAGAGCTTGCCACAATGTTCCCGAAAGCGTCCGGGCTTCCCGGGTACGCCCAGAGTGTTTTTACGGGGGACGCAAGCAACCGGTATGACCTGAGCAAATTGCTTGGAGGTTTCAGCGCCTGGAGTTACTGGTTTGCCTGGAATCCGGTCCTTGCAATCTATTCAATCCTGATCGGAAGCTATCTCAAAGGCATGATCCCTGCATTTGCAGGCGTGCCTGACCTCGCAATTTATCTCGCGTCCGGTGCAGTCGTATTCGTGCTTCTTATCCTAGTCAACTATCGCGGGCTTGCCGGAGGAGCAACCCTCGGGTATATTCTTGCCGTACTCTCGCTTGCCCCTCTTATCATTATTTCCCTTGCTCCCTTTGTAACCGGGCACTTTGATATAAGCAATATCACCGGTGCCTGGCTTCCCACAGACTGGAGCTGGGATATCCAGCATATCCTGATCCTGCTTGGGCTTTTTGCAATGGCTCAGTGGAGTGCATGCGCCTGGGAAACCGCAGCAATTTACGGGCCTGAATATAAGCAACCCAAATCGGATGTCCCAAAAGCCCTTTTTATTTGCGGTGCTATCTGTCTCGTGACCTTCATTCTTGTCCAGTCAGCCTGTACCGGAGCCCTGGGAATTGAGGGAATTCTGGCCGAACCGGTCTCTCCAATGTTGCCTATAGCTCAGATGACCCTTGGTCCCATAGGTGGGTCTCTTACGATCTTCATGTTGATTGCGGCAATGATCCTCATTATCCAGACAGCCTTTCTCGGAGCTTCAAGGGCTATGTACTCCATGGCTGAAGAAGGAAATCTGCCAAGGTTCTTTGGAAAAATGAATCCGCATGGAACTCCCGTCAACGCGATGATTGTCATTGCCCTCTTGAATATGGGTTTCATCTGCCTGGGAACCCCTGCAGCTATAGTGGCTGCATCAGCAATAGGTTATGTCTGCGCCAATGGGATAAGTCTGCTCGCATATGTGAAGGCAAAATTTGACCCGAGGTTCTCGAAACTTGAAAGACCGTTCAAAGCCCCTGGAGGCTGGCAATACGTAGCCTTTTTCTTTGGGCTCTTTAACCTGCCTTTATGTCTTATTGGAATAGTATACCTGAACAGTCTTGAAGTAGGCTGGACTTCAACGATAGTCGGCTTCGTGGTACTTGCCCTTTATCTTCCTCTCTGGTACTATACCCAGAATGAGAGCAGGGCAACTTTAGAGAAGGATAATTCCCTGTCACACGAATCCACGATATGATAAAGATAAGGTTACGAAAATTTCTACTGCTTCCCTTTCCCGGCAACAGGCTCAGTTTGTGAGCCGATAAATATTATCGAATCATGAGTCCCTGTTCCGGGTGCAAAAAGGGTTTGCAGGAAACATGCGGCTGCAGGATATATTATCCTGTATACGGGAAATATATAACCGTATATAATCCTGCAGCTCCTATTGATTTTTATTATCAAGAAATTAAAGCCGTTTTATGAAATTAATGGTGTTTTATTGAAATTAATGGCGTTTTATATTACTTTTTATTCTACGAAAAAATAACCTTATCTGGCTGGAAATGAGGTTTAATGATGCGTGATAATACCTCGCTGAGAACCAAACTGATTCTCTATATTGTGCTGGGCGTTTTTCTTATCCGTTCGACTTCGACAGCTATTATAATTTCTACGGTTACGACGCAGGAGAAAAAACTCGCTTACCAGCAGTCTGTTGAGATGGCTTCCAATTACGCAAATAAATTTGATGCGGATATGAAAGCCAATCAGGTCATTGAAAGGACTATTTCCAGAACTATAGGAGCTTACGGTACAGCGGATAGGGAGGAAAGTCCTGAATATCCTTGAAAACCAGCTTGTCAAAAACCCTGATCTCCTGGGAACCTATGTAGCTTTTGAGCCCAATGCCTTTGACGGTAAAGATTTAGAGTACGTAAACGCCCCTGCATACGATGCTACTGGCAGGTTCGTCCCTTACTGGAACAGGATAAGAGGGAGTATTACAGTTGAAACTCTTCTTCATTATGACCGGTCAGACTATTACCAGCTTCCAAAGAATACGAAAAGTGACGTGCTTATCATATTTTCCTTTGAGTGTCCTTTTCTTTAGCTGGCGAGTTTCGAAACTCATATACTTTTTGAACCTCAAATTGCTTGCAGGTTAAGCCTACCTTCTGGTAATGAAACCTGCATGGTCTCAGTAGATACTGAAACATTCAATAAATATTAGAACTTTCAGTATTTACTGACAGTAATATATATGAGTTAAAAATATTTTAGCCCAATCCATGAAGTTTCTTCAACAGCTTTAAGCCACGGGACAGATCTCGAGATGATACCTGTACCATTAGATTTTTTAATGACTTTAAAAGTTACAAAGACTCTAAATCTAAGTTATACTTGAAGTTGTCAAATATTTCAGAACATCTTCGGACAAAAAGTAAATCGTCAGTAAAAACGAATGATAAAAAGTGTCCATAAACACTGAAAAGGTTCCTGTAGCATCGTGAAAAATGTATCTGGTTACGGAGGCACCCAAAAGCTATGGCATTTCCCACATGCCACAGCCCTCAGGTAAATTTGATAATGCATTTGCTGGGGTTCAGAGCAGAGAAAATTCCCGCATATCAAACCTGAAATTTTCCTTTTTAGCTCTTTTTTTCGGAGATTACGTGAGTCCCAGCTATATTGCCATATTCAACCGGTATGACTCCTGCAATACCCGAGATTTTCCATTTTTTGAGGACGCAATAACTTTTTGGCGTTTTTCAATGTTTTTTCTTTTTTACTCTGTTTTTGCTGCCATTTTTAGTCCGTTTTTAGTGCCATTTTTAATCCGTTTTTAGTGCCATTTTTAATCCGTTTTTAGTGAGCAATTTTAGCCGTTTTTTAACTCTCTCTGAAGAAATGCCCGCTATTTCTTCAGTCAATGTGCTTTTGTTGGATTTGTTTTAGTTCCCTAGTAACTGATTTATCTATAGTTTCGATAATATATAGCCCAACCCACGTAGCCCTTTCGAAACTTTCAGGTAAAAGAGAGAGCCGTATGTAAAATCTAAAGTAAAGTGATTTTTTAATGGTTTTAAAATTTTCAATTGGCTTTAATCATAGGCTCAGAGTTTTTTCAAAACTGATATACTCGATAATACTCTTTAAATAAACTGATATAATCTTAAAATATATTTTAAATTATAACATAATCTATTAATAAAAGTGTTTCTAATAAATATGAAATAGAATGAGCTCATCTTTATGCGATACCATCTGGCTTTCTGAAAAAAGGAAAAACCTTCTTCTCCTGCTTATGGAAGGGCCCCGGGACATCGAGCAAATAAAAACTTCTCTCAATGTAACCTCAAAAGCGATGATGCCCCAGATTAAAATCCTTAAAAAGCAGGGGCTAATTCTCCATAAAGAAGACACTTATGCGCTTTCGGAGATTGGAAAACTTGTTGTAGGAAACATGCTTCCTCTCCTGAACACACTTGAGGTCATAGAAGAAAATAAGGAGTACTGGACAAGTCGGGACACAAGTGCCATACCACATGAACAGTTTATGCGGCTCGGGGAACTGGGAGAATGCATGGTAATCGAGCCTGACCTGAATCACCTGTTTGACCTTCCAAGGGAGTTTACTGAAAATCTTATAAAATCCAGATGCATACTGAGTTCGCTTTCTTACTATCATCCCCTTTACCCTTCTCTTTATTCCAGGCTTGCAAAAAGCGGGGCTAAGATGGACATCGTGCTCACGAAAGCCGTATTCGAGAGACTGAAAAACGACTGCAAGGACGATCTCGAAACCCTGGTTAATTCCCAAAATACTGTTGTTAAGATCTGCGAGGAGAACCTGCAGCTTCCGACAATTGCCGTTACTGAAAAGTTCATGTATCTCTGTCTTTTTGATAAGCAGGGGAAATATGACCACAGAAAAGTGATGAGTTTTGATGTAAGTGCTCTTAGCTGGGGCAGGGAGCTTTTCACCCACTATAAAGAACTGTCCCGAGAAGTAATTGAAATTTAATGGTTGCCGGGCCTTTACAGGCAGAATAAGAGCAAGCCACCACCTGCTCTGCTTCTTTACAACTGGCTGGAGTTCCCTTATAACTGGCTGGAGTTTAGACTATGAGATTTAAAAATTTCCCCCTGAAATCAAAGCTGGTTATCTATATCGTAGTTGGAGTTTTTCTTATTCTCGCAGTCTCTACGGCTATAATTATCAGTACGGTGACTTCCCAGGAAGAGAAGCTGGCTTACCAGAAATCAATCGAAATGGCAGGTAATTACGCAAACCAGTTTGATGCCGATATGAAAGCCAACAGCGCAGTTGCAAAGACGCTTGCCTTTACAATGGAGAATTATGAGACTTCCAACAGGACTGAGATAATCGGCATCCTTGAGAATATCCTTGAAAAAAATCCGAACCTTATTGGGGTTTATGTCGCTTTTGAGCCAGAGGCTTTCGACGGCAGGGATGCGGAATATATCAATGCCTCAGGACATGATGCAACAGGCAGGTTTGTCCCCTACTGCAATAAGATCAAAGGCCGCGTTACTGTCGCGCCCCTTCTTCATTATGATTCTTCGGAGTATTACCAGCTTCCCAAAGCAAGAGGAGAAGAGGTCTTAACAGAGCCTTACTTTTATGAAGGCATATTCATGGTAAGCCATGTTTCCCCGATTTTCAGGGACGGGAAATTTGTCGGGATAGGGGGAGTGGATGTTCCTCTGGAATACATGGACGAAGTAGTGAGTGAGATCCGGGCTTTTGACACGGGATATGCCTTCATGGTAAGCAATACAGGCGTTCTGCTCTCTCACCCTGCGCGCAAGGACTGGATCGGGAAAAAGAGCCTCTATGATTTTAATTCGGAAGAAATAGCCAGGGCTGCAGACGACATAAAAAAAGGGACAGGCGGATACATTGAAGTCAGGGACTCTACCACAGGCAAAACTGTTGTAATGTTCTACGAACCTGTTCGAACAGGAAATCTCGCCTTTGTCCTTGTAATCCCGAAAGAAGAAATGCTTGCAGGAGTAGCTGACCTCAGGAACAGGCTTCTTGTTATCTCTGCCATTTCGATTATTTTCATGGCTGCCCTTGCTTATATGATTGCCTGCTCTATCACAAGGCCAATAGATGAGATTGTTAAAGATTTCAAGAGCATTGCCCAGGACGCAGTTAAAGGAAAGCTTGATGTCAGGGCAGACACTGATGTGGAGATAGACTTCAGGGAAATCCCTACGGGCCTGAATGAAATCCTCAAAGCTGTAATTGTTCCTGTAAGAGAGACTATAAGGGTAACCAACGCGCTTGCCGAAGGGGAATTAAAAGAGAGGGTCAATGTAGAAGTACAGGGAGAGTTCAGAGAACTTGGAAATACGCTTGATAAATTCTCCGAAACCTTAAACCGCATTATCGACGATTCAAATTCAGTCCTTACTGCATTTCAGCAGAATGATTTTAAGCGGCAGATCAGTGTACACGGGCAGGGAGATTTCAAGCTCCTTACTGACGGCATAGAAGAGACGCGCCAGGCTCTTGATAAGGTTACCACCCAGCGCATAGAGGCGGAAAAAGCCCTTCTGGATTATGCAAAAGAACTTGAACATTCCAATCAGCTTAAGGAAGATATGGAAAGGGTTGTCAATACAAGTCCTGTGATTGCCTTTTTGTGGAAGTATGAGCCCATGTGGCCTGCAGAGTTTGTTTCGGAGAATATCACCAGATTAGGTTACGATGTTGAAGATTTCACCTCTAATAAGATCCGTTATGGGGATATTGTCCATCCTGAAGACCTGGAAAGGATGGCTTCGGAACTTAAGATGCATGTTGAAACCGGCTGTGCGGATTATACCTCGGAATACAGGATTCTCACAAAATCCGGAGACGTTCGCTGGGTGGACGAAAGGACCTTTATCCAGAGAAGTGCAGCAGGAGAAGTTCACCTTCAGGGAGTTATTCTGGACATAACCGAGCATAAAAAAGCCGAGGACGCGCTCCTGCAAATGGAGGAAATTCGCAAAAAGGAGATCCATCACCGCATCAAGAATAATTTGCAGGTAATTTCCACTCTTCTGTATCTTGAGTCCGGGAATTTTACGGATGAGAATGTGGTCGAAGCCTTCAGGGACAGCCAGCACAGGGTCAAATCAATGGCTCTGGTTCATGAAAAACTGTACCAGTCCGAGGATATGGTAAGTGTGGATTTTGCAGATTATATTAAGAATCTTACGGATTACCTTTTCCAGTCATATTCCCTTGGCAACGGGAAAGTAAGCTTGAAGCTGGACGTTGAAAAGGTTTTCCTGGGAATGGATACCGCTGTTCCCCTGGGAATTATTATAAATGAACTGGTGTCGAATTCCCTGAAACATGCCTTTACCAGAGGAAAAGAAGGCGAAATTTATATTGAGCTGCGCAGATCCGAAAGTGCGCATTGTGAAAGAACCGATTTTAAAGGCGCAGCAAGGAATAAGGAAGATAAGTTAACCCTTATAGTGAGAGATAATGGCAGAGGATTCCCTGAGAAACTGGACTTCCGGAACACTATTTCCCTTGGACTACAGCTGGTAACAACGCTTGTGGATCAGATTGAAGGGGAAATTGAACTTGACCGAAGCAGGGGAACAGGATTCGAGATTAGTTTTTTCAGGAGATGAAATATAAAATAAGGTGTGAAAATGGCGGAAGGAATAAAAATGGCAGAAGGTAGAATTCTGGTCGTTGAGGACGAGCATATTGTTGCAATGGGAATAAAGAGAATGTTAAAGAGTTTGGGGTACACGGTTACCGGTGTAGCCTCTTCCGGAGAGGATGCCATTAGCAAGGCGGAGAGCACTTTCCCTGATGTCGTGCTTATGGATATCATGTTAAAAGGTGATATGGACGGCGTAGAAGCTGCAAAAGAAATCAGGGAAAGATTTAATGTCCCTGTTGTTTACCTGACTGCTTATTCTGATACTAATATTCTTGACCGTGCCAAGAAAACTGAGCCTTTCGGCTATATTATAAAACCCTTTGACGAGAAGGACCTCTACAGCAGCATCGAAGTAGCCCTGCACAGGTACAGGAAAGAAAAAGAAAAGCCAGAATGAATTCGGGAGAAAAATGATGCTCTGGATCTATCCGGCAGGAAGTTAATTTTTTTCCGGGCTTATATCCACACCTTTTTTTCATAAGCTGTTGTCCGGACAATTTGATCTTAATAAGGTCAGGGAAGATACCCTGACCAGCGCCTTTATTAATTTTAGTTTTTCCCGATTGTGCGATTAAAATATTTAAATGGATCAAAATATCCTTTAGCCCTGGCTAAAGTACTTCTCACCTGCAGAGACAAAGCCACCTTAAATTTCTTTTCCTCTTGTAAGCGCTATATGGTGTGGGTTATATACCTTTGTTTATATAGGCATCTTCAATGAGAAGCCCTTAATTGTGTTTCCATCCCTGCTAATCAGGGAAGTAAAGCAGAGAAGATCGCTTTCTCCCGGATCTGTAGGGAGCCATTGAAACGGCTTCCCTGCCTTGGTTTACAGACGCGAATGCTTCTGGTTCCTGCCTGTAACTTTTCATGTGGATAGGTTGAAGGAAATAGTGAATTTGATATGACAGGAAATCTGGTTCAAAATCAGTTATCAGAAGCTGGAGTGTAAAAAAGGTGTAATGATAATGGTAAAAGGAAAAATTCTGATTGTTGAGGACGAATATATTGTTGCAATGGGAATACAGGTAATGCTAAAGAGTCTGGGATATACTGTGACCGGTGTAGCTTCATCCGGAGAGGACGCCATAAATAAAGTAGAAAACACACTGCCTGACCTCGTGCTTATGGATATTATGCTTAAAGGCAACCTGGATGGTATAGAAGCATCGAAGGAGATAATAATGCAGTTTGGTATTCCAGTCGTTTACCTTACTGCCTGCTCGGACAGTAAAGTTCTCGAGAGAGCCTGGAATACCGGGTCTTCCGGATATATTGTAAAGCCCTTTGATGAAGTAGACCTGAAAAAAGCTATTGATATTGTCTTTACCAGGCGCAGGATGGAAAAAAAGGGTATTGACAGAGGGAAGCCTCAAAAAGATTCCGAAAAGCTCAGGCTTCTTCCTGGTTCAATGTCCAGTCCTCAAGGCTTAAAGTAAACCTTAAAATTACAATTTTACATTTTCAGTTCTTTTTCAAGTGCTTCAGCAGCGGTTTTCAGGACTTTAATCCTGGAATACCTTTTGTCGTTTGATTCCACAACAATCCACTTAGCGTTTGTTGTGCTCGTTTTCTGGAGCATCTCATCGGCTGCGAATTTATAGTCTTCCCACCTGCTCCGATTCCTCCAGTCTTCGTCTGTGATTTTCCACTTTTTTTCCGGGTCGTACTGCCTGCTGTTAAAGCGTTCCAGTTGGGTGTCCTTATCTATGTGAAGCCAGAACTTGAGCACGATCGCTCCTGCCCGTGTCAGGATTTCTTCAAATTCATTAATTTCCCTATAAGCCCTTTTCCATTCTTCTTCGCTGCAGAACCCTTCAACTCTTTCTACCAGGACACGGCCGTACCAGCTTCTGTCGAAAATTGTTATATGCCCGGCTTTAGGGAGTGCCTCGCAGAAGCGCCAGAGGTAATGGTGAGCTTTTTCACTGTCATTCGGTGAGCCCACAGGCACCACCCTGTAGAGCCTGGGATTGAGATTTTCTACAAGGCGATAGATATCACCTCCTTTGCCTGCAGCATCCCAGCCTTCAAAAACCACAATCACATGACGCTTTTTTTTGAACAGCTCGTACTGGAGGGCTTCGAGCTTTTGCTGGTAAAACTTTTTTGATTCCCTGTACTCATCTGCAGGCATTTTCTCCGAGAGGTTAATTTTTTCCAGGATAGAACTGTTAAGCTCAGGGATAAGCTGGGTTTCTGTATTCAGGTATTTAATTGTCTGCTCTGCTGGAATTCGGGTGACCTGTTCAATACAGGCTTCAATTGCATTGGTAACTGTCATCATGATTTTAAGAGTTGCGAAGCCCCGGTCATCAGCTTCCACGATTGTCCAGGGGGCATAAGGCATATCTGTTTTCTCCAGCAGCTTTTCGACAAACGGCAGATATTCGTTATAATTGCGGACAAAATCAAGATCCTGCCCGCCTTCCTTTTCGTGTCCGTCAAGGGTAAAGGGGATATTGTTCTTTTTGATATCTTTGAAACGTTCTTTATGCTCTTTTTCGCTTATATGGAGGAAAAATTTGAGTATAAGATACCCGTCGTCTGCAAGCTGGCGCTCGAAATAGTTTATTTCTTCCAGGCATCTTCCCATTTTTTCCTCGGATTTCTCCTTCCCCAGGCACTCTATAATTGCCCTGCTGTACCAGCTTCTGTCAAAGATCGCAATTTTTCCTCTTACAGGAGTCCTCGACCAGAAGCGTACAATAAAGGGCTTGAGGATATCTTCATAGCAGGGACTGGTCATGGTGTGAAAGTTGTATCCTCTCGGGTCCAGAGAAAGAATAAAACGGTTAATGTCTTCTGCCATCCCGGAGACGTGCCAGCCTTCGAAAACGAGAATAAGAGGTATTTTTAATTCCCAGGCTTTCCGTTGCAGCTCTCCGAGCTTGGCTTTAAGCACTTTCTCGCTCTTTTTATATTCTGCATTTGTTATTGTCTTTGAAAGGTCGATTTTTTCAAGCATGCTGGAGCCCTGAACCTATTTTCTTAAAATAAATAACTACCTTAAAATCAATAACTGCCTTAACATCAATAACTACGTTAAAATCAATTGAGTAACGTTGACTCTTTAGGTATAAGAATTGTCTTTAAATGAACATATGATATTTTTTAAATGAACGCATAATATGTTAAATGAACATATGATATCTAGTATATTCGTCTAATTAGATATTTTAATTTTTTGATAGAGTTCGCTCTGGCAAATATCGATTGGAAAAAGGAAAATGGAATTCTCTAATTTTATGCGACGAAGATTTCAGTTAATATAAGATTTCAGTTAATATATTTTAGAACTAATATACTCTTTCAGTTAATCTGTAATTAATAATATTTAATTTAAGATATAATTTAATAACATTTTTAATTTATAATTTTATTGAATTTAATAGTTCTTTTATTTCTGAGCTTACATGATACATGCTAAATTTACCAGACAAGTCCAATGAAGGAATTTCTTCTTTTACTAATAAATATGTGTTTTATTGCATATTTGTTCTCGAGAGTCTACACCAACCGAAAGAAAAGTTATTTTATAAATATAGATGAATAATTAATCAGTGTTTTTAGAAATATTCTATTAAATTTATAGTTCTATGCCCAATTTGCTGCATATATTTCTTCTATTAATTATGTGTAATATCTTATATACTATTATTTCTTGTGCCACTAAATTCATATTATTATAACTTGATGCAATACATATATTCTATTGTAATAATCAAATGAAACAATTAATTATTACTGTAATTGTATTATATAATATAATCATATTAATGAATATAATAAATAGACATATTAATTTCGCATGGATTTATAATTTATTATTTTTTACAAAACAAAAATTATATGTTTCCAAATATATGTTTAGTTTTACAGACATATTATAAAAAACAGTTAGAGTGAGTATATAATGTAATATATGCTATTTAATGCCTCTAATTTCTAAAATATTTATTTATGTATCTAATAAATAGTAAAATATTAATACGTTTCAGAAACTATGCATCAAATTATATGTATATATTTGTGTCAAAAATATATGTTAACCTAAATGCCTCAATGAATAATATTGTTAAATATAAATTATAATATTCCTATTTTGCATTGTTACGAATTATATTTATTATATTCTCTTCAAAAGTTACAATTTATTACTTATTAAACTTATAATATACTAAATTATTACATTAATTGAATGCTTTTTTAATTATTTTATGAGATATGCAGTTAAAATATATCATTTATTTTAGATACTCAAAAAATGAACTTATCTCTTTTAAAATCACTTTTTTTCTAACTTAAAATTACTTCTGAAAGTTTAGTTCTAAATTTTTTCAGATCTCATCTTATTTTTTGTGTAATGTGTTTAATATATCGCTATATTTATAATTTGGTTTTTCGTGTGAATAGGGTAGTAGTTCCATCTTAAAAGTTAGTAAAAACACATAGGTAAAATTTAGCCACATGGTTACATATATCCTGTAATAAGTCAATCAATATTAATACCAGCCTCTTTATACTCGACATTTAAATTTCTGGATTTTAATTTGCAGACACGGCCCATACATATAGTATATAGGAATAACTCGCCTCGTTTTTTCAATAATCTTCCTGCAGTATTTTTTTTCATTTAATAGTGCGGTTATCGGTAGAATATAGCATATTCCTATAGTCTTTGGAATAACCGACTTAACAAAATTGGGGGTCAAGTGCTGTTTTGTGGAATTAAGTGAAAGTCATTCATATATCATATATGAATAAGGTTTTCCGGAACTATTTTGAGCTTTTAAAACCGATCCAAATAAAAGGGGTAAGAAGCGAAATTAACAGTATGCGTTCAAGTTATATTTTTTGCTTTCAATTATTAAAAAATTCCGGCTTTGTTTACTCAGGTTGTAATTTACGGACCGGAAATAATCAGGCGTTTCAACATTTAATAAATTATCAATAATAAAAAACTTAATTTTGGAAAAGCTTTTTCTCTCAAGTCTATTCGCCAGTTTAATTAACAGATTCCAAACTTTACTCTATGATTATTATATTTGGCTTAATAAATAAGAGATTCCGGTGTTTTATACCCCTATATTTATATATCTATTTTTGATCTGTTGAGTCTATACTGCGTAAGCAAAAAGCAGGTTAAAACACATACGTTAAAAACGCAGAAATCTTTGTTAAATCCTTTATTAAAATCCAAACTTATTGAGTAAAAGCAGTCTAAATATAATCTGGAGTGCCTTAATATATTCATACAATCTGGTTTCGCAAAATGCAGATTATTAAAAGGTCTTCCCTTTTAAGACCATAAATATACACCAGCATAAATAAAGTTTAATTTTATGGTATAATTCTTATGTATTTGTTTTATTATTTAATTTCATTAATTATAATTATATTTAAAATGTATTATTTATTTAATTAATATTTTTTAATTAATATACAAAACGTTTTTTATACGAATCTTTATATTATTACACAGCATAAATATAAATTTAAATTGCTGCATAGAGGAAAAATCATCAAAAAATTGGAAAAAATATGTAACTAAATTATAATACCAGTTTAAGATCAAATATTTCTTCAAAGAGTTTGTATTTTTTGCGGGCTCTATAAAGGTACTGGCGGATAGGGGTCTCATCTCTTGCCCTGGCAATAAGGGCTTCGATTTCACCTCTGGAAAAAACGGCTTCAAGCTTTTTCATGGGAATTGCCTCAAGCCCTTTCCAATCATCAATTATCTGGTTGCTTATAGGGACTGGAATTGGGAGCAGGGATACCCTGGCTTCATCTACCCAGTTCCACTCCGAATCGTAGATATTTGCATAGAATGCACCGCATGAAACACATTTTGTGACGACTACAGTTCTCTCCCCTGCAGAATGGTAGCTGAGGCTCATAATTATGGAATCGCAACTGGTGCAATTACCTATCTCGTTTTCTTCCAGGCTGTATGCAGGTATTCGTTTTTCTTCAATGCAAAGATCATTCCTGTTAAGGTCATAGCTGTATTCCACATTATCCGCTCCTGGATGAGACTGAGAAAATTGGCGCTGCTATTAGTTTTCAGGCTTTTTATTTATCTCCTTCTATGTTCTGTCTAAAGGTTATAAACCTATTAATATTAATCGGGATATAAGGGTTGGCATTTTTGATAGTTTTATTCAGACATATTAATAATATTTTAAAATTTTGATTGTAGAACTGTCATTTTCGGATAATTTTCCATACTTTTCATTAAATTCGTAACACCGATTCCTTATTTAACTCGTTTTTACAAATGAGCAAGACTAGAAGATAAATAATCACAATCGGAAGAGGTGTAATCAAAACATGTTACTCAAAATTATATTTGCAACGAGCTTTTTAATCCAATCTAAATCTTTTTCTTTGTTTGTGTTGTAAAGATATTCAAATCAGAATCTTTTAATACCAGCAAATTTTTCCAAACAAAGTTTTAATACGATTTTTTGGGTTCGAATTTAACCCCTAGCACTAAATTTTGGGGGATATAGGTAACTCAAATTTTTTGTACGCAACTGTAATATTTCCGCAGTACACGTTTTCAAATGTTTTGATGTTAAAAATGAATATTATAAATTAGTTATAAAAATTAATTAAATAAAAACTTAGTTTTTTGTACGCTATTGTAAGAGTTATGCAAAGTTACTTTTTTAGAAAGTACAATTCTCAAAAACAAATACTTTTTTTGTCAAAAGTTGACCTGATAAAAGTAATTATCTCCTTTTATTATTACGCTCAAATAAAGTAAAACTCTTTGTATGCTATTGTAAAATTTTTGCGCACTTTTTTTATTTTTTATGTCACATAGTGGTCTATAAAATTATATAGTCTTATTGAGGTTTTAGCTTTTACTCATGACTGAGATGAAAACAGATTTTCAGTTAATATTTTAAGATTTATCTGTATATCTATATAATTTTTGTTTTTCCACAAAGTCATTGAGGTATTATATATCCAAGACTCCTTAATCCTCTACTTTGTAAAAGATGTCTCGATTAAATTTTATCGTATGAGTTTAATTTAAAGGACAGCTATTATCTTAAATGGAAAATTATTAGATTAAATAGATAAAATTTTATATTCTTTTCAATTCAAGGAAAAACCACTTTTGGTATGAAAGAAAATAAGTATTTATTGCTATTTGTGAGGATTCGATGAATGAGATCAATTTATAGTGATGAACAAATTCTTGAACAAGAATCAAGAATTTATTTTTCTAATGTATGTAATCAATTAAAGTGGAAATATAGAACAAATGAACAAGATAACGATATAGATGGCGAAATCGAAGTATTTGAGAAGAAAATCATTAATAATAAAGAACATAACGAAACAAAAGCTGAATTTGTGAAGATTCAACTTAAAGCATCAGCGGAGCTTAATTCTGATAAGGAAACTATCAGTTATCCATGTAGTATAAAATTACTACATTTTGCAGATGTCTGTGACCAACCAGTAGTTTTAGTTTTATATGATGCAAAAAAGAAGGTCGCATATTGGTTATGGCTACAGGAACATATCTACAATTATTTGGATATAAATAACAAATCATGGAGGGATAACCCATCAAAAGTTGTCATAAAAGTTCCAACTAAAAATCTAGTCACGGAACCAAGCTTTGAAGTAAAAATTAAACAAATAGCGGCAGCTGGAATAAATGAAATATTTCAGTTTCGAAAAACTAACAAAGCTGAGTATTATTATACAGAAATTAGCCACGAAGATGTATCTACCTTCTCGCATAGAAGGATTGTCATCAGAATATTATTGGAGAAATCTTTCTCAAAAAGTAGAGACGCAACAAAAATTTTAATACAAAAGTTGAACAAAAAATATGAAGTGAGTGATTATTACCGTAATGAGAACGTAAAACTTATTCATTCTAGAAGTGTGGATATTCTATGGATGTTTTTTTATAATGATCTGAGACAGATAAAGAATGGACTTCCTTTTTGTAGAACTGAATGGTTTAAGCAGGATATCAAAGTTGACGTTATTCCTATGAAAGCAGATGAAACAATTAATGGTATTAAAATACAGTGGGGAGAAGAATGTGACACCCTTGAAGAAATTTATGTTAACAACAGAATGACAAAAGGAGAGTATATAAACTTACTTGATGAAACTTTTAGAAAAATACAAACCGTTGGTGAAAAACAAAAGAGTTACATTGACGATTTCAATAATGGACGAATAAGTAGTGAATTACTAATTAGAAATTTCCAAAACCATTTTAAGGAAATTCAGGAAATAAATCTTGACTTTACAGCTGATAGAGGTTATTCACCTTGTGAATGTGATGACATAGATCAATGTATGATTGAGTTATTAGTTATTTTGGAGAATATAGGAATAGTTGTTTGCGATTATAATAGAGATGAGAAAAATAAATTACAAGGGATTCGAAACAATTTCAATGAATATCTTGAAAAGTTAAGAGAATATGCTTACGAACGAAAAAAAATAAGATAATAATTATAGATTGAGCTCATCCCAAAACCAATTTTATTCTTAAATCATTAAATTTTTAGAATTGTTTTTCGTGATCTGAAACTCGATTGATTATTAGGAATACAGGATTCAGAGAAGCAATTTTGAGTTTTGGGATCCGCTCATTCAAATAAAATTTAAAGCTTAAAACTACGGTACCCTCTGAAGGAACCTTCAGGCTTTGTACTTCCTTCATGGGACGGGATAGAAAACCTCATTATATTCCTTCTCCTGGCCTCGGTGGAGAAGCCCTAGCAGTAGCAACCGGCCACCCAGGGCTTCCGAATTTCCCTAATGTATACACCCATGTATATTAGTTATATCCAAAGGCTGATTTTAATATATTTGCTTCTTCCTCAATATATGGCAAGTTGATACATTAATTTGATAAAAAAATTATCATAAAACTCATCATCTTTTATTACAGATCGTCTACCATGCTACTCAAGAGATCCAAAATTGGAGTAGGAATTGGAAAACCTAAAGCTGCCATTGATACTAACTGAAAAACAAGCTTAACTGTTTCTTTAGCGGTATAACTTACAATAATCTCATTTGTAACATCTTTCCCAAATGATTTTATTGGGTGCTTGACTTTATCGAGTACTGACCCAATATTCAAGATACTTCTTTTTGACTCTTCCTTTTCTTCTAGAGGTGCAGAAGACTTTTCAATTTCTTCAGTTAGTATATTTTCTTTTTTACGTATCTCTTCAAGGAAGTTATCAAGGGTCTCTTTATCCCTTTTTTCTATTAACTCATGAATTCTTTTAGAAAAATTTTGTATAAGTTCTCCTTCTTTTCCCCCTATTTCTGAGGAAAGAATATCCAGCTTTTCAAAACCTATAGTTAATTCTTTTTGAATCTCGTCTAGTTTTAAAATGATAGTATTTACTTTTTCATTAACTTCATCTACAACTTTTTCAATCTTACAAATTTCCCTTTCTATATTTAATCTCGGGATTAGTGGAATGATGGTACATACAATTCCATACTGGTTTGCTAAATCCTTTTCTTCTCGAACTTGTTGGATCCTATTGAAAATAAATTGATTTTCTGGTGCCCTCTGAATATTTGATTCGAGAGTGAAAATTAGATTTTCAATATTGTGAGACATTTCTTCCTGACTACCAATCTCCCATTTTTGAACTTCTTTACTAACAGTGCATGCGAGTTCCTGTGTAGGAGTTCCTTGAGAGACCTGACAAGCAGCCTTTGCTTTTTCTCGGATTTCTTTTAGAAGCTCTTTTAAATTTCTGTCCAATATTGGTAATCCTTTTCTCAGAACTTCTGTCGCAAAAGGTGCTTTTTTGTCAGTGTATTTCATTAGTTCTGCAGCATGATCACAGTATTTCCTATAAAAATTAAGCTCGCCTTTCATCGCCTGTAAGTCTAGATATCCCAAATTCTGGACTTCTTTTAATGCGCCTGAGAGATTTTCGACAGCTTCAAAAAGCTGTTTTTTGCTCTCTGAGCCTTTAATTGCAGCTTTAGCTTCTTCCAGATATTTTTTCACTTCTTCTCTAGCTTCTTGTTTTTTGAAAATTATTGTATGAAATGAGCGATAAAAAGGAAGACAAAATTGAGCAGGATTATTGTAAGGCGCTTCCTTTGATGAAGTTTCGAAAAATTTTATTGCCTTTTCTAATTCTTTTTTGTAATCTTCATCTGTTTTTGCCTGGGAAGCCATGAATATTGATACTCTTCCAAGACAATGATTTGAGGAGGATCTCACATCATTGTCTTCATCATTAGTCAGTCTATGTAAATCATTCCATGCCTGTTTCTTATCTGGCACTAGAGAAAAAGCAGAACCAAGAGCAAAGGTAGCATTAGACCTCACAGACTCGTCTTCATCATTGGTCAGTCTATGTAAATCATTCCATGCCTGTTGCTTATCTGGCACTATCAGAAAACGCAGAACTAATAGCAGAGGCAGCCCTATACCTCACATAACTTTCTTCATCATTGGTCAGTCTATGTAAATCATTCCATGCCTGTTGCTTATCTGGCACTATGAGAAAAAGCAGAACCAAGAGCAAAGGCAGCCCTATACCTTACATCATTGTCTTCATCATTAGTCAGTCTACGTAAATCATTCCATGCCTGTTGTTTATCTGGCACTTGAGAAAACGCAGAATCAAGAGCAGAGGCAGCCCTATACCTTACATCATTGTCTTCATCATTGGTCAGTCTATGTAAGTCATTCCATGCCTGTTGTTTATCGGGCACATCAGAAAATGCAGTACCAAGTAAAGAAGCAGCTCAAGATCTCATAAAACTGTTTTCATCAGAAGTAAATCCAATTAAGTCATTCCATACCTGTTGTTTATCCAGTTGTAAAAAATTGTCTATTAATTTCTCTAACGCATATCTACGCTCTTTTGGATTCTCGCTTAGATATTTATTGGTAATTTTCTCTTGGTCGACCAACTACCTACACCATAAGTTCCGATAAAACTAAAAGCTTAAAACAGTTTCTTTTTGACTTTAGAAATTCATAATAAGATTTATTTAAAATGGGTCCAAAATGTCTATTGTTCTTGATTTTGTACTTCAAGTGCCTAAATCTTAATTTTATATAATTTATACAGAGCAAGTAAAATTTACGTTTCACATTTTAAATGAAAAACTCACGTTTTACACATTCATTGATATATGAAATTAATTTCCTCTCTTCTTCCCTCTACATATTCCGCTAATTCAAACCCTTTCCTTTCTATTACCTTTCTTCTAGGGATAAGTTTTCCTTCGTATTCTATTCTCTCACTCATTCGGGTTTCATAAGCCTTACTTAGCTTATCTGTCCCTCCCTCTCTTAACCTGAGGGAATAATTATTCATTCTCAAAAAATCGCTTTTAGGAACTCTATAACCTTTTGAAAGTAATCTATACACTACTATGTCTACCTCCCCTCTAAAAATCTCCTGTAGGTCATATGCTAAGCTCCGCTTTTCATTTCTCATCTCATGCAAAAAGCCGATACATAGGATCAAACCCTACTGTATTAATTACTCTTAAACATTCAGCTTCTAGTAAGGCATACCCATAATTTAGCATTGTATTAACAGTATCAGAAGCCTCTCTTCCCAATATCTCCATAAAACCCCATTTATCAGGTAAGGCTTTTCCATATTCTTTCCAGTAAATTTTTGCCGCTTTCCCTTCAATACGAATGAGTTCGTTAATTTCATTTGCTTTACTAACAGCTTTAATATACGGGGAAAGAACATAAGATTCAATATCAGGATAAGGCAAGGTTCTTGAAGAATATGCCTTTAAAGATAGCTTACGTAACAGAGAGTACTTGAAATATTTAAGAATGAATATATTTCAAAATAGGATAAATTTTGAGAAATACTCTCATGGCCAGTTTTCTATGTACAATTTTCAGAATCTTGAAAAAATCCGGAAAACACAGTTTTCATTTTAGTAATGAGTAAAAAGTGGATAGTTATAGTAGAGTAAACGCAAACTTAATATTGGCCATAAGAATAATAATAACAAATCTGAGTAAATATATTGTGTAAGTATTCAAATAACCTCTCTGGTAAATAAGGGTTTTTTTCTATTTACAGGAGTTTAAGGCTTTTATCAAAATGAGAAGCTAAAGACAAAAATATTAAAGTCAGGCAATTATAAGGAAAAACTCTAAAACAGATTTGAAAGTATAAGCGCCACTTATAGGACATAAAAAGCGATATATCAGAGAAAGAATATATAGGTATACAGAAAACCGGACTTGAATTAAAGTAAAATTGTTTAATGGATGTGAATTTTTTTATATTCATTTTCATCAGGATGAATTAATTTACAAATCTATATATAGAGCTATAACTGACATAGTTTACTATATCGTAAAGGTGGTAATTAATGGTATCCATCCGAGGTAAAATTAAATCCAGATTAGAGAAATTTCTTGAAGTTGATTCCAGTGGATATCGAAGGGCTATACTGTGTATCTTCATCAAGGTAAAAAAAGCGACTATTGATGAGTTGCATGAAATGCTTACAAGCAAGTATAATGTATCGAGAAATACAGTCGCATCCATGGTAGGGTACATCCATTCGAAACTTGGAATTCTGAGGGCGCATAAAGAATCTTATAAGACCCCGATGGTTTATCTTCTGAGAGAAGAATATGTAGACCTGCTCATGAAGATTGTAACTTCACCCAAGAAATCTACCGAATTCACGGCTTGAGAAGTATACTATTCCACCCCCAACTTCCTGATGGACAATGTCACTTGTGAAAAACGCGCCCAGAACAGCAACAACCATCGTGGTAAGATCTGATGCCAATACCCGTATAAGCCATTCAAGGGACCCTTATTACAGTCTTATGCGGCGTATTTTTCAAGAGGATGCCACCGCTGTTACGGGTCAAAAGTTCCTGATAATGATTGAAGAGCGGCAAGCCGCAGGAAATGCAATCCGGACTGACGAATGGAAGGCCATGCTGGAAGAACTCCAGATAGGTCGTGCCTCATTTTATGCAATGCGCAATAAGCTGCTTGGAGCGGGGCTTATCTCGATAAAGGATAAAAAGTACAGGCTTTCAGGCCAGTTTTCAAAAGACCTTCTGGATATGGCTCGCTGGTGGTGGACTGCAGTTCTCAATCAGCCAGAGGAAAACCTGTAATGTAAGTATATAGGGTCCTCAAAAAATGATTCAATTTTCAAGGGTTAATAAGCCTTATCTCGTGAATTGGATGTGGTGCTAGTGCTTCCCCAATAAAAGTACAGATGATAAAGAATTTATTTTCCATTAAAGAAATTAAATATCCTTAATTTTCATTTTAAGGTTTTCTTAGCCCTTATTTTCAACATTTAATTTTGTAAAACGGAAAACGGAGTCAGTTGCCATAATTTCAAAAAAATGTGATTTGTCAAAAAATAAAGCTCTAATCCCGTCCATCTATTATTTTTAAAGTTTAATCGGGTTTATTTTCCTCTAAATTGGATTTTAAGAATGTACTTTTATTGGGGGAACTCTAGTTATATATCTATTACCTAAAATAAGCATTCTGAATCCTCAGTTTACACACTGATTTTGGAGGACCCTAAAGTATAACTTTTTGTTATTCAATTTTAGAAGTCCAGGGCTCTTCAGTCGAAAGATATATATACGAGATAATCCTTTAAAAGATACGCTTCAGGGCGAAAGAAATGCGCCCCACAGCGAAAAATCATAGAAGCCCGGTAGTGTAGCGGTCAATCATGCGGGACTCTGGATCCTGCAACCTCGGTTCGAATCCGTGCCGGGCTATACACACTTTTTATAAATAAAACTGCTTTTTTGACTCTGAGGTTAAAACTCCTTCTCTCTAACTTATAATATCTGACTTATCATATGGTTTGCGTCATTTTAAACAACAATTGTTTTTCCGCCGAATCTATTTGATTTTTTCATGCATTTAAAACTCAAAATTACTTCTCAGAATCTCGTATTCCGAATAATCAATCGCGTTTTTGATCATGAAAAATAGTTCTGAAAATTACCTATTTGAGAATGAAATTGGTTTTGGGATGAGCTCCATATCTATTTTTATTAACAATAGAATATATAATTACATATCCAGCTTGAGAAATTAATCTGGCAAATTCAAGAGTGAGTAATGGCTCATTTACAGTTTACAACTTCCCGGCTTTCAATTCTACAACTTCCCGGCTTTCAATTCTACAATATACGGATCATAAGCTGCAGTTGAACAGCCTGAACGGTGTGCAATATAATAGTCCCCAACAATCGAAGCTTGCTGCTCTCGATTATAATCGCGCAAATGCTTTTTTGCACCAAGCCTGTACACGTACCCTGCGCTTGCTTGCGCATAAATTGCTTCAATCAGATATTGCGAACCCACACACTCCATTTGTGCAACATGGGTTAACTCATGAATAAGCCACTTCATTTCAGAATTGTCTGCTGCCGTGTTAATCTTTCGATTGAAATTGATCGTATGGAAAGTTGTAACACCCATGCCAGAGCACCTGTTTATCTTCGCTCCTATCCAGGCAATGAGAGAACATTCGTCGATGCGAACCTGCCAGTAACTGATACCATCCCCAAATATTCTTCGCGCTTCCTGTTCTTCTAAAGTGGTAAGACTTCGGGTATCAGGCTTAATGGCTTGCCATAGAGAATCCATTGCTTGCGGGAAAGCATAAAAGTCGAGAACTTTTGCGATAATCCGGCCGACCCATACGGCAAAAGACAACAGGCAACGCAACATTATTTTGCAGAAATCCTTTTCTTCCTGCGAAATCAAGATCCAGACAGCTTTCAGAGCATCACCTGTTTTATAAGTGCTTTCTCACAGCTTTTTTACTGCAGCTAGAAATCTTTTTTACACATAAGATCCGCTCACTCTTGTAAGTATTTAAGAATTCATTCCAGCAGTCTATATTCAAAGAGTTCATGTTTTCTTTATTAAATACTTTTTAACTTTACTATAGCTTTCGTTTTATATTTTACGATTAATATTGACATACATCCGGATTTGAACAAAGCTGATAAGAATAAAAAATAATTCATAAAAAAAATTTTAGTATCGATTTGAGAAAAATATTTTGGCAGATGAATAAGGGATCACAAAATCTGCCAAAGTTAAAGCTGCTGCCTGATTTTGAGATGCAGCTTCCAGCTGGCAGAAATTTTCTCATAGCTATTTTCGGGCACTATCTTCTCTATATTTTTTCCATTTTCTTAGGTCAACTTGTGCAATTATATTTATAAATAATATTAAATAGCATTGAATACAATTATTAGATCTAATCAATATTTTATCACTCACTTTGCTGAAGTTTCACAAAGTGAGTTATTGGGTGGGTATTATAAGTTTATCGCTGTTTGTAATCACCTGAGCTATTAATGATTATAGATGCCTGATAGACAACTATATTTTATAGATTCCATACTATATATTTTTCACTGTAACCGCGTGTTCGGAATAAATATATATAGCTTTAACTCAAAGCCGTAATAAACTTTATCGATAAACACTCTTTGCATCAGCATAGAGATATATCGTATCATGGGGAATTACGATATGTGATTGGGGAACTATATATGGAACTATAGATTTGAAAAAAAAATGGAAAATTAGATTAAATTACTTTGAATTTGGGGGGTATTAATTGAAAAGGCAACTGAAAGTATTGTTTATAGGAACTTATGTTCCAAAAGAATGTGGGATTGCTACATTTACTTCTGATCTTTTAAATTCAGTATCTGGAGAGTACAACGACGTTCAATGTGAGGTAATTGCTCTGAACGATCCTTCTGAAACTTACAATTATCCGGAAGAGGTCGTTTTTCAAATTCAGAGGGATAGAATCGAGGATTATTACCGGGCTGCTGATTATATAAACCAATCCGATGCCCATATCGTATGTCTCCAGCACGAATTTGGTCTTTTTTGTGGAGATGCAGGTGATTACATTTTTGCTCTTCTATCAGGAATAAACAAGCCTGTAATATCAACAATGCATACCGTGATCCAGGAACCTGAACCTGAGTACCGGGCATCCACTGAAAAGCTCATAAAGTATTCCGAAAAGCTTATCGTGATGAGCCAGACTGCAGTCGAGATGTTAAAAGATGTTTATAAGGCTCCAGAGGACAAGATAGAAATTATTTTCCATGGAGTTCCTGACCATCCGTTTAACAACTGCAGTAAGTATAAAAAAATGCTGAATCTGGAAGGATCTCCACTTGTCCTTACTTTCGGTCTGTTGAGCCAGAATAAAGGTATTGAAAGTGTGCTCGAGGCTCTTCCTGACGTTGTAAGCCAGTATCCTGACCTTGTTTACCTTGTACTGGGTGCCACACACCCTATGGTCAAAAAGACTCAGGGAGAAGCATACAGGCAATATCTTGAGAACAAGGTTTCCGAACTCGGGCTTGAAAACAATGTAGTATTCCATGACAAATTTGTCGAAAAAGAAGAGCTCTGCAATTACATCCTGGCCAGCGATATTTACGTATCTCCTTACCTTTCCAGAGAACAGATTGTAAGCGGCGCTCTGACCTATGCCATTGGCATGGGAAAAGCAATTGTTTCCACTCCTTACTGGTACGCCCAGGAAATGCTTTCCGAGAATCGCGGGTTGCTTGTAGATTTCGGGGACGCGGACGGCATTAAAAAATCCCTCTTACATTTAATTGAAAATCCAGAAGAGTGTGATAACATGCGAAAAAAAGCATACGATTTTGGTAGAAAAATGACATGGAAAAATGTGGGTAAAAAATATAATAATGTTTTCCTTAAGGCTTTAAAGAACTACAATGCTTACCCCAGAACGCCAAATAGATATAATTTCCTTCCAGATCAGTTGCCTGAAATAAAACTTGATTATCTTAAGCTATTGACCGATGATGTAGGCATTATCCAGCATACCAATCTTGGTATACCGGCTCGCCATTTTGGGTACAGTACTGATGATGTGGGCAGGGCTCTTGTTGCACTGACAAAGCTGATAGATAGTCAAAAGAAAACCGAAGAACTCTGGAAGCTAACTACAACATACATGAGCTTCCTTGAACATGCCCAGACCGATACGGGCCACTTTCATAACTTTATGAGTTATAAAAGGGAATTTTTAGATGAAAAAGGAAGTGAAGATACTCTCGGGCGTGCAATTTACGGGCTTGGACATGTGGCGAGCTGCCCTTATCTATCAAAAAATATGCGTACCCTTGCACATACCCTGATCAGCAAATCCAGGCAGGAAATGGAAAATCTGGGCTCTCCGAGAGCAAAAGCCTATACAATGTGCGGTTTATATGAGATTCTCAGGGCAGGCATAGATGCAGACGAATTTGAGTCTGTGTTCAACTCACGCAGGGATACCATCAAGTCCCTGGATTCCCTTATAGACAAAGATACCTTTGAATCCATATTTATCAGCCATGCGAATTCTCTGGTTGACTTATATGAGGCTAACCATAAAGAAGACTGGAACTGGTTTGAGCCCACAGTTACCTACAGTAATGCAAAATTAAGCGAATCTCTTTTACTGGCATACAATTACACCAAAGACAGAACTTATAGAAAAGTTGGCCTTGCTACCCTGGATTTTCTTACTGAGATCCAGTGGAAAGGAGACTTTTTTGACACTGTTGGAAACCAGGGCTGGTACTCTTACAAAGGAGAAAAGCCGATTTTTGACCAGCAGCCTATAGAGGCTGGTTACCTGAGCCAGGCTTATGTTTCGGCTTATGAGATTGTGCGTGAGAAAAAATATCTCGAGCTTGCAAAATACTCTTTTGAGTACTTCCTGGGTAGAAACCGCTTGCAGGCTGTTATGTACGATTATTCGACAGGTGCTGTCTGCGACGGGCTCAATCTCGATGGCATGAACTGCAACCAGGGTGCGGAATCCGTAATCTGTTTCCTTATGGCTTTAAGTTCTTTAAACAAACACACAAATAAAGCTTTCAGTACGACACTGCAATCCAGACTAAGCAACGAACTGGACAACGGAGCCCTGCCGAAGAGAAAAAGCCTGTTATCAGCAAACCAGGCTGAGTAAAGAAGTGGGATAATATGATATGGAAAGACCATGGAGAGCTGTTTCAAAGGTGTGATAAAAATCCTATACTTACTGTTCAGGATTGGCCGTATAGAGCTCATTCAGTGTTTAACCCTGCAGCCGTTATAGTTGATGGTATAACCCTATTATTGGTGCGTGTCGAAGACCACAGAGGGTTTTCTCACTTTACAATAGCAAAGAGTGAGAACGGAATTGACAACTGGGAAATTGACACCGAGCCAACTTTTGTTCCTGATCCTATAAACTATCCTGAAGAAATATATGGTATTGAAGATCCGCGTATAACTTATATAGATGAGATGGGGAAATGGGCTGTTGCATACACGGCTTTTTCGGATTCAGGCCCCTTAACTGCGCTTGCTTTTACAGAGGATTTCCGTAATTTTGATCGAGTAGGGCCTACCCTGCCTCCTGAAAATAAAGATGCTGCTGTTTTTCCTGTAAGGTTTAACGACAGATGGGCAATGCTACACAGGCCTGTATCTAGTATGGAGGGTGCAAAGGCAAATATCTGGATATCCTTTTCTCCGGATATGAAATACTGGGGAGAACACGAGGTTCTTCTGTATGCTCGGGAAGGTGGATGGTGGGATGCCCACAAGATAGGTTTATCCCCGCAGCCAATCCGTGTATCTGATGGATGGTTAATTATGTACCATGGCGTACGCCGGACAACATCCAAAGCAAGTTATCGGCTTGGGCTGGCTCTTCTTGATCCTGATGACCCCAGGATAGTGCTTCACAGGTCAGAAGGATGGGTTTTCGGGCCCCGTGAAATGTATGAACGCAGTGGAGACGTTAATGATGTTGTTTTCCCTTGCGGGTGGGTCTTAGTGGATGATGAAATCCGTATTTATTACGGAAGTGCGGATGTGTCAGTATCAATGGCCAGTGCAAAAGTGAAGGATATCCTGAAATATATCCATGGATGCCCTGAGAAACAATGCCCTGACGAGTACTGCAAATGGTTTGAAGAAGATATGGGAGTTTCCACTGATCCGAAAAAAGGTGATCTTAAGTTAAGATAAAATTAAAATAAAATAAAATAAAATAAAATAAACAATAAATTTGGGATGTGAGTAGTTTTGGGGGTATTATTATAAGAATTGCGATGTTATCTCCGATTGCCTGGAGCACGCCACCTAAAAAGTATGGCCCGTGGGAATCGGTAGTATCCTTATTAACCGAAGGGCTTGTAAAACGGGGTATTGATGTTACACTGTTTGCGACAGCAGATTCGCATACAGCAGCCAAACTTCATGCAGTATGCCCGAGACCTTACGAAGAGGACAAGGAAATCCTTGTGAAAGTGTATGAATGTCTTCACATATCAGAGGTTTTTGAGAAGGCAAACGAATTCGATATAATACATAACCATTTCGACTATCTCCCTCTTACCTATAGTGCGCTTGTCGACACGCCTGTTGTAACAACAATACACGGCATCTCTTCAAGAAAAACCCTGGCTGTGTACAAAAAATACAACAATAGCACTTTTTATGTATCTATAAGTGATGCCTACAGATGCCAGGAACTGGATTACATTGCAACGGTTATGCATGGGATCGACATAGAAGGTCTTCATTTCAATGATAAGCCGCAGGATTATCTCCTCTTTTTATCACGCCTGCACAAAGACAAGGGCGCAAAAGAAGCAATAGAAGTTGCAAAAAAGACCGGAAGGACGCTTAGAATAGCTGGTTTTATCGCGGATCAGGCCTATTTTGAAAAAGAAGTGCAGCCCCATATAGACAATGAACAGATTATTTATGAGGGGCATGTCGATCCTGAGCGTAAGAAGGAACTCCTGTCAAATGCTTACGCTTTGCTGCACATGATCAATTATGAGGAGGCTTTCGGACTTGGTGTGGTCGAAGCTATGGCAAGCGGTACGCCCGTAATTGCAATGAACAGGGGTTCGATGCCTGAGCTGATAATGGATAAAGAGACCGGATTTCTGGTTAACAGCGTTGAAGAAGCCGCAGAAGCTGTGAAAATGATTGGCTCCCTATCCCGCAAAAAATGCAGGGAGACTGTTGAAAAACGCTTTTCTGTTGACAGGATGGTGGATGATTATATCAAGGTGTACGAAACTATCCTGGAAAAGTGCAAACTCGAGGAAAAAAGGCCATGGGGTCATTATGAGGTGCTTACTGAGAAGCCCGGATATAAAGTCAAAAGTCTTACCGTTCTGCCTGAGGGTGAAATCTCACTTCAGCGCCATTCCCATAGAAGCGAGCACTGGTACATAGTAAGTGGAAAGGGAATTGTAACTAAAAACGAGAGTAAAATCAGGGTTCTAGCCGGGGATTCTGTCGACTTCCCGGTAAAGCAGGTGCACCGTGTTAAAAATATAGACAACGAAAACCTTGTTTTCATTGAGATCGCGCAGGGAGATTACCTTGGAGAAGACGATATCGAAAGGCTTGAAGACAAATACGGTAGAGCATGAACGGATTTAACAGATTTTTACGGATTGGAAACCTGTACAGATGGTGATACAGGTTGTAATATATTTTAACCTTGCGTCAAGCATATTTTAGCCTTGCGTCAAGCTTATTTTAGCCTTGATTTATTATAGGCTCTGTTAGTTTCTATTTACTTACTTTAAGTAATCCTTAAGCAGGGCATTCGGAATTTTCATAAGATTTCCTTACCCGGGCTGCGATTTCTTCGCCAAGCCTTTCAGATACATTCTCCACGAAGACGGTTATGTAATCAAAGGGTACGCAGCCCAGGCTCTCTTCTCCTGATAGTATAAGCCTGATAAGGTATTCGAGTTCGTATAGGGATAATAAATTGATTCTTCTCAGGAAGTCGGCTGCATCTTTTGAATAATGATTTGCAAGGGGAGGAAGTATGGAACGATAGGGTACTCCTGAGCCTGAGCAGAGGAGATCTTCACACTCCGGAGCAACCGTTTTCAGGATACCGATATCTGTTTCTGAGAGTATTCTTGCCATGATATGTCACCTGATTATAAAATATACAGTTTGTATTTCAGAATTTTCCCTGAATCAAAGATGATTCTGCTTTTCTGCTATTTAACGATAAGGCTGCATACTTCTTAACCTAACGGCTGTGCGGTAAACGACGTGAAGAGTAAACGTGAAAAATTTAAAGTCTGAAGAGTGCCGAAGAATTTGAAACCATTGTTCGGCTTTTCGCTCATTTCAACGGCACAGACTTATTTTACAGATGGAATTTTACTTTACAGATGGAATTTTACTTAACGGTCGAAATTTTACTTTACAGCCGGAATCCCATTACAGTTCAAGTTTCATGAGGTCTTCAGCAAGAATCACTTCTCCTTCAAAATACCCTTTCAGGCGGTATACTGCTTCTCTTTCATGCCCCCGCATATCCGGATAGAAATGTGTAAGGCAGATGCTTCCGATTTCGTTGTTGTACTCTTCCAGCAATTCTGCAAGTGTGCTTGGAGTGGTGTGATTTGTAACTTTTGTGCCCGGGGGGAATGAGCATTCGTGAATCAGGAGATCGGATTCGGCTGCAAGGTCCAGTATGTCCCTTGAGGGCTCGGTGTCTCCTGAGTAAACAAACTCTCCATCTCCTGCAGTCACGCGGTAAGCCAGAGTCGGAACACTATGTATTGCAGCTGTGCAGTTGATTTCACAGTCGAAGCCTTCAGGAGTAAATTCTTTTCCGGGGAAGAGCTCAACCACATCCACGTCCACTTCTTCAAGAATATATTCATAAGCGCCAAGAACTCTTGATAACCAGTCTTCTGTTCCTTCCGGCCCGTAGACCCTCATATCGGTTTTCCCGCGGAGCCAGTTTGCTTTCAGGAGGGGGATCAAATCAGCTACATGGTCAAGGTGAAGGTGTGAGAGCAATACGGTGTCTATCTCAGTATGGGAAACGTCTGTTTCAGGAAACCTGCTCAATACTCCGCTTCCGCAATCAATAAGGAGTGGCTTTTCCTCAAATTTCACAAGAACTCCGGACTGTACCCGACCCTTTTGAGGGATCGCAACTCCAGTGCCAAGAAATGTAATTTCCATGAGGTAAAGAATAAACTTTAAATAATTTAACTTTATTTAAAGCATGTTCGCATAATGAATTTTTGCGGCTTAAAAATAACCTGCCTTTTTTCAAAGCGCGAGGGTTGCCCAGCCCGGTCAAAGGCGCCGGACTTAAGATCCGGTATTGAAGGATTTCGTGGGTTCGAATCCCACCCCTCGCACTAACTTTTTTACATCGAATTTTGGATTTCCTTTTTTACTTTCTTTTATACAGGAGTACTGCAAGCAGGCCAGCTATTCCGTAATATACCTCAAAGCCTGGTGTACTCAGGATTTCATTTTGTTGAGTTTGTGGTTCTTTACTCGATGTATTGTTATTAATTGTTTCAGGTAATCAAGCTGTACTTCCGTTACAGTTTCTTCAGATGGTTTCGCTGTACCTGTTATTGCAAATGAAGAGAATCCTGAAGTTTTTGCTGTGAAATACAGGAATTTGTCATCTTCACCTGAAAGAGTTACTGGAAGTTGCTCCCATTTTTTATCATTGTACCTGTTCAGAGTAATGGAATCCTGCTCTATCTTTTTATCCTGTATCCAAGCTTTTTCAACCTTGAAACAAACAACTGGATTTTCTATATTCTTTGAGGTTGCAAATCCTCCGTTTCCAACCCAGACATTGAAGTATTTGTAGACTTCACCTTCGGGCAGTTCGGAAACCAGAGTTGATTTTCCTTTGAGCTGTTCGGCAATGGTTGTGGTCTTGCCAAAGGTTTTCTTTGCATCAAAACTTACATACACAACACAGGTTGCATTCTTGTGGGAAATCAAACTTTACAGGTTTTCCATTTGTAATAAATGCCTGTGAAATTTCTTTAACTTCAACATTTTTTGCAGGTTCAGGAGAACCACCTGCACCGCCGCCGCTGCTGCTTCCACTGCTCCCGCCACTGGAACTGCTGTCTTCGTATGCATTTTCTGAAGACATAGCAGCCAGAGGGTTTGAGATGATGGTGGCCATGTAGATATCATTTTTTCCATTGCGATCAACCTGATATACTATTCTGTCACCGTAGATTTTAGGATAGCTTGCATATCCACTGGTAGTTACCCGATCAATCTTTGAAGTAGAAATATTATACATGTAGATATTCCTGTTTGCACTGTGATCCTCCTCCCATACTATCCTGTCACCATAAATATCATAAATTACAGCACCATCTGATACATTGGTGGCAATCTGGGTTTCCTTGGAGGTAGAGAGGTCGTAACATGTGTAGGTTACGTTTATCCCATCCATTGTTAGTATCCACCCACAATATCCTATCACCATAGATCTCAGGACCATATTCGAATCCACCAGTGATATATTTGAGTTTCTTTTTTAGTGGATAAATCGTACATGTAGATATCATTTTTTCCATTGTGATAAGCCTGATATACTATCCTGTCACCGTTGATATCAGGACTTTGTGCTAACCCGCTGGTAGTGATCTGAGTTTCCTTGGAAGTAGAGAGATCGTACATGTAGATATTGTAGGAGTTTGCATTGCGAATAAGCCACATACACTATTCTGTCACCGTAAATAGCAGGATAAATTCCTCCAGTGGTAGTGATTTGAGTTTCCTTGTGAAGTAGAAAGATCGTACATGTAGGTATTGAAATCGCTAGAATTATCCCACACTATCCTGTTACCGTATATAGCAAGACTGCTCGGTGATCCAGTCTGTGGTAATTTGTGTCTCCTTTTTAGTGGACAAATCGTACATGTAGATATTAAATTTTTCGCTGTGACTTCCTGCCACACTATCCTGTCACCGTAGATATCAGGGTCTATTGCTAATCCATTGGTTGTAATGGGAGTTTCAATTACTGCTTCTGGTTTCTCAAAAACAGTTATTGTAGCTGACGTTGAAGCTGTGCCTTTTTCATTGGTTACTGTCAGATTTACTGTGTAATTTCCGGGATCAGTGAACTCGTGAACTGGGTTTCTGTCTGTAGAGTTCTTTCCGTCTCCAAAATCCCATATCCAGGAAGTACATGTACCTATACTATTGTCAGTAAAACTAACATCGAGAGGCACAGTTCCAGAAGTTATATTAGCAGTAAATAAAGCTATAGGTAGAAAGGTGTTTGTAGCAGAAAGATCACTCATCATATAGATGCCGTTATCATTAACCGTCCATCATAGTTACTGTCCATTCCCCATACAATAGTATCATTGTAGATATCAGGTGTTTTGGGAGTTCCATTTGTATAAACACAGACTGGAGCGTTTTGTTCTGTAGAGATGTTGTATACGTATACACCAGCATTACCAAATTTGTCATCGCCAAGTTTTACATACACGACTTTGTCGCCATATATAGCAGGCCAAACAGTATCATCACCCATTTGTTGATTACCAGACCATGCAATATCACTGGTTATTGCTATAGTATTTTTAGTGGCGAGGTCATACATTTGTATAAATCCCATGATCTTGTAAAGGAATTTGACCATATCACTTTATTTCCATAAATATGTGGATTAGAAAGTCGTCTCATAATCTGAGTTATTAACTCGATTTTCCTGGTTGTGATATCATACATATAGATATCTCACCACCAGTGAGTAGAGTACACAATCTTTGTATCATATATATCAGGATCGCCACCAGTTGCTATTTGAGTCTGAGTGGAAGTAGATATATCGAACAAGTAGACATTGGAATTGATAATTGGACAAATTATAATTTGCACTCCATACTATTCTGCTACCGTAAATTTTTGGAATACTACTGTTGTCTACATCTTTTGTAATATAAGACCGAGCACCCGAAGGTATGTCATAAACCGTAAGTCTTGGCACTCCACTGCTTTCATCATACCAAACTAATTTGTTGCCGTAAATAGCTGGATGAGATGCTGCAGAAGAGCTAACTGTAGTGTCTGTTTTCGCGGTCAAATCATAAACATGAATAACACCACCATCTGTCCATACAACTTTGCTACCATAAATAGCAGGATCAGATCCATTACCAATTCTCGTCACCTGTGCCGCTGACGCCACGGATGAAATTAAAATTGAAAATACAAAAATACTGAAGCTAAAGCTATTGAATACAACTTTCCTTTATTTTTCATTTATTCTCCATCGCCCCCCAAAATTTAAAAAATATTAATACTGATTACATTCTAATATTCTTTAAATCTTTCCTTTGAATTTTAACCTGTAACTGGATGGTTACTCAAAATATGACTATAATTTAGAGTTATCAAAAAACACAACTGCGAATTCATATAACAAACAATCAGTAACTAGCAGTTGAAAAAACAGGCTAAAAATGACAGGAAAATGGGATAGCCCTGAAACTAAAAATAACTCAGCGAAGGAGCTTAGAATGGCTCTGAATTTTGGAAAAAAGTAAAAAATTAAAAAAATTTTATTAGCATTTGCCTGTGATCCTTAGCACCCCTGTCTGTTTGAATCAAGTACTTCTTTGTGGAAGCATACTTCATCCATTTTAAATGTATTACCTGACAATACAACCGTGTATTAATAGGAAAGAGTTTAATGCTATTGATTTGTCTTTTATACTAATACATATCAAAAATCTGATTTTCAGTAGCAGTAGGCTGAATTTATGCAAAAATTGATACAATTAATACATTTTTAAAATAATAAAGACTTATATTTTATAGCTATTCTATATTGAAACTAAATATATTCTCTATTCTATTTTTGTATTAATTGTATCAATTGTATTAGTATTCCTTCTACTGGTATTGAAAACCTTAAATTTACCTTGTATTAGTCTTTATATACTTTATAATACATTTGATACATACTCACCTTTTTCGTTTACAGTAATATGTCCATCAAGTTCCAATCCTTCTAAGCATTTTTCCGTACTAACTCCTAATTGATGACTGTATCCTACTATATCTTGCACTTGCTGTAGTGAAGCAGATCCTCGTTTGTTACATATAAAAATCACTGTATCTAATACCTTTTCAGAATATTCGTCGCGCCGATTTTCATTTAAATGCAATTTCTTCGCCATATTATCCCTTACTATCCGAATTCCTGCACATCCCTTCCGATTAACTGTTACAGTACAATTCCCATCTTTTCTAGCACTCGTACATACAGTGATACCATTCTCTAATAATGCCTTCTTTATCGCAGTAGGAGAGAACCCACAATCCTTCATTTTCTTTGTAAATTCCGTTCCTATAATATCAATGAACTTGTCTGTTATCTTCCCCAATAACTCATATTTAAGATCAAAATAGTAATCGGAATCAAATTTCCTCGCCTCAGTAACAGTCCAATCATTAATAACTCTCAATGCCCGAACCCAGTCTGGCTCTACAGGTTCACTAATTACACACATTTTAAAATAGTGATTAACTATCTTCACTACTTCCTCTTTTGACTTAGAAGGAAGCTGAATATCCTGAAATACCTCTTCACATAACCAGCCTGCAACCAGAGTACCAGCATAAATGAATTTGCTCCTTTCAACAATACTCTTAGATTCAGGAGACAAATCATCACAAGCAGATTCTATTTTTTCCAAAGCCTCTTCGTATAAATCCTCTAATCTGCTCTTGTTACTGATTATTTTTTGAACATACAAGGGAAAGAAAAAACCGTAATTATCCTGAATTCCTCTCTTTACCTTACTGATCATATCCCCCAAACCATCTGGCAGGAGATCACCTATTTGTCCGGTTCTATATGCAGCACCTGCATTATTGAGGTTCTCTCTTAATGGACTCTCACAAGTGACATGGACAGCAGTTCTGAACGTTTTAATGTCTTTCCTTAATTTCCCTTCGATAGTGCACCTACCCTTATCCTTCCCATTAGCAATGTCATAAACTGCACTTGCCAATACTTCTCTTGCTTTTGGATCAGTTGCTTCTTCTAAGTCTACAGGAATATCATTCATAGCCGCTACATAAGCAAGGATTGCATTTTTTGTACTATCTGCAAGAAACTCTAACTTTTGTGGATTCCCTATTGCAGAACTAATTACGTTTTCCTGCGCTGTTTTCCCTCTTGTTGTTGCACCATGATGAACTAAAGTGTGAGATTCTATTTTCAAGAGTTTTTTTAGTGGCGCAGTCATAGCGTCGTAAAAATCAAATCGGGATAAATCATATCCCATGATTGGGGTAACTGTTTTGACCCACTCATCTAATGTTCCCTTTTTATGAAATGAGGTTGAATCAGTCACAAGAGTTTTAATCGGTGTCTCCCCATCACCAGTAATTCCGGTTTCACCCAAAGCGAATAAACTATAATCTTCATTCCAGCCGTTTGATTCTGCGACCTTTATTATCTTGAGATTATCCCCATAACCAGCAATACACATGGAGATGTATTCCAGTGCTTGATTCAAAATTTTATTATCCGGTACATTGATACTGTGGCTAGTAAGAACAGTTTTAAGGGAATTCTTTATCAGCAAGTCGCTTTCCTTAGCCAGAAACTCCTTTTGTTCCCTTCCATGTCGTATAGTATAGTATGCAGTTCCATCTACCAAAGGTTCAGTTTTTGCGCATAAAATAAAAGGTGTTCTTGATACTGTAAATGATTCCTTTTCGCCAATTAACTCTATTCCAGCCTTAGTGATGGAATAGTAATAATTTCCTGACGATTCAGGGCAATAGTAATCCTTCCACTTTTTCTTTTCATCATTGACAAAGAGGGATTGTTGCGTTCCGAACTCCCCCATACTGGTGTTAGAATCTTCTAACAACTCCCTACTCATTAAAAGGGGTGGGAGGTTTAACTCCATCCCTAACAAATTACAACCCCCCGTTTTAGAGAATCTAACACATCTGCCATAGTCGTTACTGGAAACATCTTTGATGTCAGACACCATGTTTTTAAGCATATTTTATTGCCGTACCATAGTTCTGCTTCACCGGGGTGTACTAATTCACATTCGGTAAGTATGTTTTTTAATACAATTAACGGAAGATTACAATTCATTTCATCCAATATTGATTGAACTTTGAGTTTCGTGACATAGACACGATTACTATTATAGAAACAGAGTTTATTCAATGCTTTACTTAAATCAAAGGTAGAATCCATTTCCTTTAAATGAACTGCTAACCTATAGGCTAACTCTAAGTGATAATCATCGTCCGTCAATTCTTTTGAAGCTTTGCCTATAGTAAATTGTTTAAATTCGCCCCACTCTTTCTTAGTAAGTTTTGGTTTTACCCCCAAGAGATCGACGTATTTTTTACTGAAAACCTCTAAGCAGTCTAAATCCTCTAAACCAACCTCAATAAACTTCTGATATGGGTATTGAGCATTTTCTATCTGATAAACGCAGATGTTATCCTCACGGAAAATTTGAACTACACTAATTGAATTTATCAATTGTTCAAAATATATTTCTTTATTTTTATTTATTGTTATATCTCTTATTATTTTATCACATTTCATTTTATCTTACTCCTCTATGTTTATAGTAGAGGAGCTAAATGTTATTAGAAAAAGCTTTATTTACTTTAAACTATATAGTAATATATACTAATCAGTTTCGTAATATCCAGTCCAGGAAAGTCACTGGATTTTCTTTTTCTTTTTTCCATTCAAGCTCCTCAGGTTTTGTTTTCAAATCGTTCCAATAATTCAGCTTTAATGAAAGCACTGCGCGAATATGATTTTCTATGAATATCCAGTAAATCTACAAATTCTGGATCAAGATATAGGCTTACCATTTTCGATTTTGTAATTTGTATCACCTCATTAATAATTACTATAAGTTACTATACTGTGAGGAATATAAAAACCTTCTCATTGAAATAAAGGAGTTTAAACGCTTTATTTCAATAATAAGACACTAATCAAGACTTATTGTATAGATGACTAAAGGAAAAAAAGAGAAATTTGCCGCAACTCAATATCCATGAATTTCTGCAAAATTGAACCTCTCATAGACTGCCGTATTATTACAGAAGGATGAAAGCAACTACAGCACACCCAACATTTACAATCAGAATAAGCATAATGCTTAGTCCAATCAAAAAATAGGTTAATAAAACGGCATACACGCAATGCCAATACTCCGGCTATAATCCGCTCCCATACTCCACAAATAAAAATAATACTTGTTGAGCAATTTCACCATTTTCAGGAATCTGTATTATCTACCACTTGAGCGCGTTCATAAAGCATCTTAACGAAAGCACCCCATGTTTTGATGTTAAAAATTGGAGCTGGAATGTGGCACAGCTGATTATATCGGTCACAAAATATTGTATGGGTATCAATTTCATCTATTCCAAGTTCAATGAATCCAAAGTTATCTTGAAAGTACAAGATAAATTTAGAAGGTCTGCCATTATTCTGTCCATCTATGAACTGAATCCTATATATAGAGTAATAAATATCTTCAATTACAGTAAACAATTTCATTCTTTACCTCCGGCTGTTAAAATAATCTCAACCATTGCTTTTTCACGTGCTGTCCCAAACTCTATTTCCTGAAAGGGAGTTTCAGGGATTTTTTCTTTTGAAACTCCAATTTACGCTTACATCTAGTACACATGACCAGAATGCCGGATTTTTTCACCAGAAAATAACTGAAGGTTTCAAACACGTTCCACTCCTAAGGAAACGGAATGGAATATATCAAAAATAGAAAATTATCGAAAGTAATAATAGATATAAATGAATATACAGTTGCTTAATTCTAGCCTGCTATATACAATCACATTCATACTACTTATCGGAATTTTCTACACGCTACCAACGTTAGACACATTCCAACGGTCTTCAAGTGCTGGTAACACTTGGAGATCAAATTCCAGTTTTTTCCTCAACTGCTTGTTTTATCAGTCCCGCTATCATTTTTTCTAACGGATTTCCGAATTTCCACATCCATTGCACAGTTTCGGGCTTCTCAGCATGAATACGCTGAAAAACAGAAACATCATCGGAGCATAGGCTAATCTGCATAACCAGCCCCCAAAAGTTGATTTAATAAACTAACAAGTCTGAAGTTTTCAACTATTATGTTACTCATTTAAATACCTCGTTATTTTACCTTATATTATTATAAAATGAAATTAAATATAAAATATTTTATATTGTTTACGAAGCGGGTTTTTTGATTCAAAAGTGTGATATTTTTAAAAAACTAGGACTTACACACTTGGAGTACAAAACAAATAGCGGTAAGCTTACAATTTCTTAAAATTCAAATTTTAATTACGATGTCTAAAGCACTTGATTTTGCATAACAAGTGCGTAAGTCCTAAAAACTAAAAAAATGGGTAAAACTTATAATTTTTTACAGAAAACATCACAGATGTATTTTTCAAAATACGTAACTATTCAGCCTATCAAAATCAGTTGATTGATACTGATTTTGATGTAACCAATATGTTTGATTCAACTGATGGAAACATAAAAAACGTAATTATAGCCTACAATTTAAGAAAATTAATTCATAGAAATATATTCCTCTAATCTCAAGAACGATGACTATCGATGTTGTTTTACTGGGCTGAATAGTTACCAAAATACTTAAAAAAGTAGAAATAGAGCATTTATGCCCACATTCGTGTCTATGATCTTGATAGCAGTACCGAAGATACTAACCAATCAAGCACACTGATCTACAAAAGCAGTGCTCCACCGCATTGCGTTGCTGGTGTCAACTCTTGAATACAGCAAAAATTAATCTGCATCAAGTTCCATTCGTCCCCTATGTTTTTTAATCCGGTATTAATTGGATTTAGGGGAGTACTCCTGGTATTAAGGCCGATTTTGAGTACGGCTCAGTGTTTTGATTACTATGCAGTTATCTTTTCCGATGCATAATCACTTAACATACGGTAATTGGATTAAAAGTATTTATATTTTTTATAATGTAGTGTTATACGACCAATATAATGTTATGTTACTAGAATTTCTAATACTTAATCCAAAAATTATAAAATTAATGATTTATATCGTTTAAGGTATTCTGCAAATCGGATAAAATACCGGGATTATTTTTTTCAAGCTGAGCAAGTACATTAAGTAGTACAGCATTTTTATCAGAGTCTATTTTCGTGCTTGAAGTTTCATTTAAAGGCATTCCACACTTAAAACAAAAAGAGGCTTTCTTATCCTGTATTTCTTTGCACCTCGGACATTTAATAGTTTTTAACGCCTTATCCTCAGGCTCTTCCTCAGTAGCAATCCCGTTAAGCTTTAGGATCGCCTTATCAAGATCTTTTCCACTCAGATGAACATAAATTCCCGCCATGTTAGAGCCAGGAGTCCATCCTAGATAAGCTTTTAACTGTTGCTCCGTAAGGTCACGCGCTAAGTGAGTCGCACGCGCATGGCGGAAGGAATGTGGATTTACCCTTTTCTCAATACCTGCACGCTTAGCAGCAAGTCTTAATGACCCCCAAAAAGTCATATAATTAACATGTACCTTCTCATCCCAACTGGAAGCCCATAACCATGAATTTCTATCCAATTTTAAAGGATGATTATCAATCCAATTACGCAGGTACCCAGCAGAAAATACAAGCCTTATCCTCCTTGCTCCGGTCTTACCTTTAGGTAGTGTTATGACAGCCCCATTCTCATCAAAGACAATATGTTTTAATTGCAGCTCTTCAAGCTCACCTTTACGCGCCCCCGATTCATACAATACAGCAAAATACGCTTTATCTCGCAGATTTTTTGCGTAATTAATCAATAATTCAATATCCTCAGGAGTCAGCAAGTCCTCAGGTAATTTCCTATCCCTTTGAGACTGCTTGACAATACAAAGTTGCGCCATATCTTCACGATCAATAAATTTCAGAAACAATCTAAATTTGAGCTTATAGAGTCCCACTGTCCCTTTAGCCTTAGAATTAAGGAAGCTGAAAATTTCGTAAAGGTTGTCAGAAGTCAATTCTTCCAACAGCTTATCATTGATTTTTGATAACTCAATTAGAGCTTTTATATCGTTAGATATAGTATCAGGCGCTAAACCCTCATTCATTCGGTATCTGATGAATGAACACATTTTATCATAATTTGATATACACTTACCCTCTAATGGGTTGCCTTCTTTATCATAAAACTGCAACTTAAGCCTATTAAGTCCTGTATCTACAATATTATTAGCCATATCCAGTAATACTCAGTACTAAAATAAAAGCCTTAGGATTTGATATAGGTTTTTGATCAGAGCATCAGGAGTTTCGAAAAAAGGCTCAGGGCGGTCGAGAGGCGCCTTTCTCTGGAAACTCCCCCTGCACTGCAGGCCGGGAGAGTTTTTTCCGGAAATTTCTCCGGTCCCTTCCCGGAGGAAAACTCAGGGAGTGTTGCTGCCGGTTCATCAGTTTTTCCACAGAGGTCTTCGGTTTCTCCTGAATCTTCCGTTCCTGGAAATTCTTTCCTTTCTGATTTAGTTCCGTCAATTTCAGAGGGGGATATTTCGAGTTTTGCGCTCAGTGCGGTACTTCCTTCTGGCGAAACCTCGAATCTTTCTATGACTTCTGTGGATAATTCTTCCGAAGTTTCCGGAACCGGCTATAAAATCAGGAGTATAAATGACGTTTTTTCCAGTATTTCCGAAAGTCTGCGTTCTCTTCAGGTTGCAGTATCCGAACTGTCGAATTTTGCTCATAACAACCTGGAATCTGAAATCGAAAAACTGAATCTGGAAATCCGGAATCTCAAGGCTCAGGAAAACACAAAAAACGCATATATAAAAGAGCTTGAGTCCCGTATCGAAATCATTGAGAACCAGAACAGGTTAACCCTCGGCTCAATGAAGATTCCCTTTGAGGTTTCAGGAGTTGCCGGATCTTCAGTTCTTTTCCTTACCGGATTCCTTGTCTGGTCTGGCAGGTGGGATGTCATAAGGTCTCCTTATTTCTCTACCGGGCTTGCCGTGCTGATGGCGGGAGCCGTCTTAATGAAGTTTTATCTGGTAAACCGCAAAAAGAAGTCGTTAACAGATAATGTATGAAACAGAAAAAGAAAAATCTTCGTATTTAATATAAACTGGAAAATGCTTATTTTCTTGATACGGTCACAAAAGCTGTTAGATGGTCAGTCTCCATAAATATTTATATAATTACTTCTTTCATTTATATAGTCTTATTTTTTCTGGGGACATTATGATAGAACTGACCAAAGCTCTTATTCTGGGTTTTACGGTAGGCATATCTGCAGCCATTATTCCAGGGCCCATGATGTTCGCAGCGATTGCGGCATCTATTAAGAACGGCTGGAGAGCAGGGCCTTCAATCTTTATAGGGCATGCCCTGGTAGAGCTGGCCATTTTTGTGATTGTCCTGATAGGTGCATCGTCTTTTCTCGGAAAAACAATCATTTCATATCTGGCTATAGTAGGTGGTTTGGTTATGTTAATTTCCGGGCTGGTAATGATCAAAGGTGCAAAAGAGGCTTCTACGATGGATATTTCCATTTCGGCCCGTAGCCTGAACTCATCTTCGGACCCCGCCCCTTCAGGAATTATAACTTCTGCACTGAATCCTTTCTCAGGTCCGGTATCTGCAGGAATTATAACTTCTGCATTGAATCCTTTTTTCGTTATATGGTGGCTGACAGCAGGCAGTGCAATTGTCCTTCAGGAATACCTGATAGGTATCTCTGCAGTAATCGCTTTTATTCTCGGCCACTGGATGGCAGATCTTGGGTTCCTTGTAGCAGTATCCTCATCTTTTTCACAAGGAAATAAAATTCTATCACAGCATACACATGAAATAATGGTATACTTATGTGGTGGATTTATGGCGTTTTTCGGCATGTGGTTCATGATAAATAACAGTAGTATCGCTGCAATGATCTGAATTTATGAATAAATATAATCTAAATTCATGTGGATTCGGTTAAGGTGCAAAACGTTAAAAAGTGTTATTTTTTATGTAATATATCTAAGGATTATGTTGGAAAATCGCTACATGTGCTACTCGAAGTTGTGCATAAAATTCGTTAACGGATGACCAAGAATCTAAATCTATAATCTGAATTTATAATCTAAATCAATAAATACTGGTTTTTCAGAATCTCAATATACGGTTTTTCCTGTTTTTTTCGAAAAAGTCGGAAATATTAGGAGCATTTAGCTCCTGATAACCTTCAAAAAATAGTCGCTGGTAAAGTCCCTGTATCCGGTTCTCATTACTTTTATGGCAATATATCCTTCAGCTTTTCCGGGAGGTAACTCAGGTTTAGAAATCCTTATCGTTACATTTCCGTTAGGGTCGGTGACGCCTGAATACGCTTTTTTCCTATCCGGGCTCCAGGCAATCACATTTGCTTCCCCTATCCCGCGGTTATTCCTGTCAAGCACTTTTACAAGCAGGCTTAGATTGGTTTCCTTTTCTGTCTCTGCGTCAGGCGAAGGTAACGAAAATGCGCTTATGTTTGCTGTTGCATACATGGGTTCTGGAGGAGTAGGGGCATTGCTGAGGGCTGAGAGGATTGCATAAAATCCTACGAGGCCCACAACCGAAAGGACTACTATCCTTATTGGGAGCCCGATAGTTCCTGCTTCATTTCGTTTGAATTTTTCAGGCAGCATCTACACCCCCTCTCTATAGTTTTATCCCTGGAAAACCCCTGGAAAATATGTAATTAGCGAGTCTTGATAATCATGACTGCGTCTTTTTTATCGTAATCATAAAAGCCGTCGGCCAGGATTTTCAGATCCATTGCCCCTTCATTCTGGTTAGGGTCAAGCCTGACACGTGCATTTTCCGCGGTTGTCAGGAAAGTGGTCCCGTCAGCGCCCGTAGTATTAGATGCTGCCCCGCCAAGCCCTCTCAGAATAACATTTGCATTCCGTACCGGGTTTCCGTCCTTGTCAGTTGCCTTTACCACTACGGTTATGG
>CAVZFI010000049.1:0-127226 GCA_963774465.1 uncultured Methanosarcinaceae archaeon
TAGATTTAAGGAAAATTTATTTTATCCGATTTATCTATACATACTTGTCGATATATATGCAACGGTGATCAAAATTTAGATTTATTACTCTGAAAATAAAGGTATGTGACCAAAACAATTTAAAAATTAATTGCTGAGAGTATCATATGCCTCACATTAACAGATTTTAAAACATCAATTGTGTAAAACATCAATTGTGTAAAACATCAATTGTGTAATAGTGGACGATCCAGCGTTTCTAAAAAGTTGGAAAAAGGGCGTGCTCAAAAGCAAACCCTGTTCCTTGATTTTACCTGTGAATTCTCCATTCCAGATATTTCGCAAGTTCCATGACTATAAGCGTGGTAGAAGCCAGCGGAATTATCATTGTCCAATCGGAAAGCGAGAGGGGGACAGTCCTGAAGGCCGTCTGCAGAATCGGAACATAGATTGCAGCAAGCTGCAGGATTACAGTGCTCAATACGGCATAGATAAGGGACCTGTTGGTAAAGATTCCCAGGGAGAAGACCGAATACCTCTCCGAGCGCCAGTTAAAGGCGTTGAACATCAGGGAAATGACCACCAGGGTAAAGATCAGGGTCTGGATCTTCGGAAGGGCCACCCCATTATTGAGAGCCCAGTAAATGACTCCAAGAGACTGGACTGCAATCAAAAGACCCAGTCCGAGGCTTGCTACAATCATTTTCTTGGAAACCAGCCCTTCTGTTGATTTAGTGGGTTTCTGCCTCATAAGCCCCCTGTCAGGAGCTTCAAGAGAAAGCGCCATTGGAGGCAGGCCGTCTGTTATAAGGTTAATCCAGAGAATCTGAACCGCAATGACAGGCAGGGTCTGCCAGGCAAGCACCCCTGCAAGGACGATGATGACCAGACCTATGTGACAGGTAAGGCCGTAGGCAATAAAGTTTTTAATATTTTTCAATATATTCCGGCCCTCTTCAACTGCTGACACGATGGATGCAAAGTTGTCGTCGGTCAGGATCATGCTTGAGGCTTCCTTGCTGACATCGGTGCCTGTAATGCCCATCGCAATGCCCATATCTGCGGCTTTCAGGGCAGGAGCATCGTTTACCCCGTCTCCGGTCATTGCAACTATGTATCCCTTTTTCTTGAGAGCCTCAACCACCTTCAGCTTGTGCTCGGGATAAACCCTTGCGTAGACCGAAACCTTCTCCACGATCTCTTCAAATTCCCTGTTACCAAGGGTCTCCAGTTCGGTGCCTGTAAGGACAAGGTCTCCTTCCCGGAAAATCCCAAGTTCCCTTGCGATCGCAAAAGCCGTGGTCTTGTGGTCGCCTGTAATCATTATGGTCCTGATTCCTGCACTGGTACAGGTAGCAATCGCAACCTTTACCTCCTCTCTTGGGGGATCGCGCATACCCATAAGCCCTGCAAAAACCATTTCTTTTTCAGCTTCTTCAGGAAGGATATCTTCTGGAACCTTGCGGTAGGCAAACCCCATAACCCGCAGCGTCTGGTTTGCCAGGTCGTTTACGACATTCAGAATTTCCTGCTTTCTTTCAGGAGTAAACTCTTCCTCACGCCCTCCAAGGAAAATTTTCGTACAGGAAGCAAGGATAACCTCAGGAGCTCCTTTGGAGTACGCATAAAGCCCATCTTCGGAACTGTTCAGGGTAGTCATCATCTTCCTTTCGGAAGAAAAGGGAACTTCTCCGGTGCGCCTGTGTTTTTCCTCAAGGGCGGTTTTCCAGATGCCTTCTTTAGCTGCTGCGACTACAAGAGCGCCTTCGGTAGGGTCGCCTGTTATATCCCATGTACCTTCTTCCTCAACCAGCCCTGCATCGTTACAAAGGGTTCCTGCAACCAGCAGTCTGTGAAGATGTATGTCTTCAGAAACAGACATGTCTCCCCTGAAAAAGTCTCCTATGGGTTTGTATCCTTCGCCTGTAACGTTTAAGAGAGTTCCGTTTACGTACACCTTTTCAACAATCATCTTGTTCTGGGTAAGCGTCCCGGTCTTGTCGGTACAGATGATATTGGTAGAGCCAAGCGTTTCCACCGACGGCAGTTTTCTTACAAGAGCATGCCTTTTCACCATTCTTCGGACGCCAAGAGCAAGCCCGACCGTCACAACCGCAGGGAGAGCTTCCGGAATCGCCGCAACAGCAAGGGCAACGCCCCATAGAAACATCTCAAAAGGATCGAAGCCCTGGAAGATTCCAAGTATAGCCACAAAAGCTACAACTATAAGGGTTGCAATCCCGAGCCAGCGCCCGAACTGGTCAAGTTTTTCCTGAAGAGGGGTTCTTTCCCTTTCGATTTCTCCCAGAAGCCCGGCCAGCTTCCCGAAAGCTGTACTCATGCCTGTTGTCGTAATAACGGCCTTTCCCCTGCCGTAGGTGACTGAGGTTCCGGTATAAGCCATATTTTTCCTGTCAGGCTGCGGGGTTTCGGGAGGGAAAACGTCGGTGCTTTTTCCTACAGGAACGGATTCTCCGGTAAGGGAGGATTCGTCAATTTTCAGGGAAAGAGCCTCAAGCAGTCTTGCATCAGCAGGAATCCGGTCTCCTGTCTGCAAAATAAGGATGTCGCCCGGGACAAGCAAAGATGAAGGGATTTTTACTTCCTTTCCGTCCCTTACTACGAGGGCTTCGGGACTTGTCAGAGATTTTAAAAGTTTAATTGATTCTTCTGCCCTGTACTCCTGGACAAAGCCAAGCACGCCTGCGAGAAATACCGTAAACATTATCACTAAGGCATCGACAGTCTCTCCGAGAAAGGCAGAAACAAGTGCTGCGACCACCAAAATAAGAATGAGAAAACTCTTGAACTGAGAGAGAAAAAGCTTTACAACCGAGGTTTTTTCTTCCTCTTTTAGTTCGTTTTTCCCGTACTTTTCAAGCCTGTGTTCCGCTTCACCTGAATTAAGCCCGGCTTCGGACGTGTTCAGGGCTTTTAGAACCGCATCTGCGGCTTTATCATAATACATCCAGTTTATATCTCCAGTTAATCAATGGCGAGTGCTTTCGAATTAAAAAGTGCTTATTGTCTGCTAGTTCTAAGTATAGTATTCGAGAGGGTAGTTAATTCATTAATAGGATATAGAATTTGGGATGAAATAAACCATGAAAACAAGATTGTAAGTTCTCTACAAGGCTTTAAAATGAAAATTCAACGTTAAAATGAGTAGAAGAGAGCAGTTTTGAGAGCGATTTTCCGGAGGTTTACAAAAGTTTCCCTCTAACCACGATTAACTCCTCAAAAGAAACCTTTTCCCTTGCTGCAATATCGACCTTGAATTCCAGACTTTTCATTTTTTCCTTGACAGCATCCAGCCCGGTAATTGAAGAGATAAGCACAAGAATCTTTCCTCCTGGCTTGAGATAGTCCCTTACCTCATCCAAAAACCGGTTCAGGGTTTCTCTCCCGCTGGTTCCGCCGTCAAAAGCATAGTTAAGCCATCCCTGAACTTTTTCTTCCCCTGAAGTGGGCAGATAGGGAGGGTTGAAGAGAATAAGGTCAAAGCGGGTTTCCGGGCTTCCGGGCCTGACTCCCCTGAAAAGGTCGGTACGTATAACCTCGACACCGTTTGCTTTCGCACAGAGGGCGGCATGTGGATTAATTTCTGTTGCAACCAGGTAGATATCTTTCAGGTTTGCAAGAAGTACCGCAGATACGAAGCCTGAACCTGTCCCGATTTCCAGAACACGCATGCCTGGTCCTGCTTCGTCAAGTGCTGCATCGGCAAGTAAAAAAGAATCTTCTGCAGGCTCATAGACAAGATTCGAGTTCCCGAGTTTTACCCGGGCTTTTCCATATTCAATTTCGACCATGTTTTATCGGGTTCAGGATTCTGAGTTGTTTTCTTTTGAGATAACTGACTTCTTAAAATCGATTATCAGATTTGCAACTTCTGCAAGCTCGCCGGGAGTGAGGTTTTCAGCCCGCTTGCTCATTAAATCCTCAGGGAGCCGGGCAATTACTTCTTTTATACCGGGAATTTTGAGCACATGATTCGTGTTCAGGATTGCGTTTCTCAGCTTTTTTCGCCGCTGGCTGAAGACTGCTGCCACAAAATCCATAAAGAAAGCTTCGTCCCTGACTTCGAAAAGTGCCGGGCGGGGCACAAGTCTGACTACTGCAGAATCAACCTCAGGTGCCGGCTGAAAAGCACCTTTCGGGACTTTCATCAAAATCGAGGCATCGGCAAAATAGCAGGTGTCAACAGTAAGGCGTGAATAGTCCTTGCAGTTGGGCAGGGAGACCATTCGTAGCGCAAACTCGTACTGGTACATGAGGATGCCGAGTTTGAATTTATGCCGGAGGAGCTTGAAAGTTATCTCCGAAGAGATAGAATAGGGGAGGTTCGAAACTACCTTGTTGAATTCCGGAAAATCGATCTTCAGGGCATCACCGGCAACTATCTCAATGTTCCCGACGCTATCGAAACGGTCATGCAGGATATTAACAAGAGCAGGGTCAAGTTCGATTGCAATTACTTTTTTTGCCTTCCTTGCGAGCCTTTCAGTAAGGTTTCCGACGCCTGCACCTATTTCAAGAACAATATCCTCGGGCTCCAGTTCAGCAGCTGCCACAATTCTGTCCAGGTAGCCTGTATCGACCAGAAAGTGCTGGTCGAAAGTGCCTCCTTTTATGTTATATTTTTTAAGAAGAGAACGAACCAGAGCTAAAACCTCCTGAATAAAGCGAATAATTTGGTCTGAAACGGATTAAATTATTGCGAATTAAAGTAATAATCAAAAACTCAACTGATTAAAAACTTAACTGATTAAAAATTCAATCAATTAAAAGCTCAACCAGTTAAAAACTCAACCAATTAAAAACTCAACCTGTCGAAACCTGGCAGCCAGAGAGTAATCTAAAAAAATAGAACAGGAAGAATTCACTGTTCACTCGAGTTTCTGGCGGCGCGGCGGGGCTGTGAACAGCCTGTACTTGATGAAGTCGTCCTTAAGCTCTTCTTCTATCCTGTGGGCAAGGACTTTGGCCGGATCATGCAGGCTTGGAATTCTCTCGCGGATGTTCTGGAAACTCTTAAAGTCTCCTTTTTTACGCTCATCGATTATGGACCACATGAGTTTTTTTCCTATTCCGGGCAGAAGTTCAAGCATATGCATGCGCGTTGTGATGGGATGAGCATCGTTAAAGAATTTTACGAAGCGTTCTTCCTGATGCCTGACACAGGCTTCAAGGATAAAAGGCAACTCAAGATTAGCCCCTGTAGTAAGGTCAGAATAGCCTATCTTCTGCTTTACGTGGTCTATTTCGTTCCGATCTCCCGGCCCGATATAGACTCTTGACTGAATTTCAGGAATCACACCGCTTTTGGGAACAAGCTCCATAAGGGTAAACTTTTTGTCCCCTACAGCCTGAACAAGAGGTTTTTTCTGAAATGCAGCAGTCCCGTCAACTGACTTCCCATAGGGAAGATAGTCAAGAACCCATACATATTCCTCTCTGTCCTGCGGATTTTCCATGGATTTTCCGGATGAGCGCGGAGCTCTTTCTGACTGTCTATCTGACTGCGGTTTGCCTGTCGGACGCCTGCCGCTATAAGAAGGTCTTTCAGCAGCTGATCTGCCAGCGTACGGTCTACCTGATTGCGACTTATCTACTCTCATCAGCACCCATCCTATCGATAAATATGGAATCCCATATGGAATCTGTGTTCAGAATATGCCAGACTGTGATATGCCCAGCTTATTTCGATCCGGTTCGGAACCTATCCAATTAGTCAGGCCTGTCGATTATCCACAAATCTTCAGCATTCTGTAATATACTAGAATTTTCTGTAACCTGTATCCTCGGATACGATACCTTCCATAACCCAAAGAGTCCTCTCTCTATTTGAATTAAGATCAGGATACTTCCTGATATTTTTAAGTATTCTAGTTTCGGATACTTCCCTTAAATAACAAGATGAAAACTGCTATATAGCTTATTCCCTTTACACCTCAATTTTATCCCAGAGTCTCCAGCACATAATCAAGAATTTGATCCAGTTCCTCATTGCTCAGGGTATACTTTTCTTTTGCATAAATTGACCTGATCTCGTCTCTGGACTGGGGCAGAATATCTGCGATCCTGACCGCGATTACAGGCTTCATTTTTTCGAGTTCTAAAAGCCTGTTAATCAGTTCTCTTGACTTTTCTCCGCTGACTTTTGAGAACTGATCAGCATGATGCAGGGCTTTTCGGAATCCGTATCCTATTTCAAGCCCCTGGTCTCTACGCTCCTCAGCGATCCTGGAAAGTATTTCTTTGACTTCGGCCAATGTCAATAATTCTTCACTGACGACTTCCTTAACTATCATTGGAATACACTCTTTTTGACTTAAAAGCTGTAGGTAGTTGCCATTCCCTGCAGATTAATCTAATTTGATCACTCTTCAATACTCTAATAATTCCTGGCTGCAAGTAAATTTCTGCCTGTCAATACCCGGAAATCTGAATCACCCTTCATACTGCAGATCTTGCAGCGGAAGCCTTATCCAGATTGCCACTGTGCATGAAATTCTACCGTATTTGATGATCTGAAGTTGTTTTGAATAACATTATCCTGGTCTGGTTCAGGTATATGTCTGACAAACGATATATAATTATAGATAATCCCGTATCGGAATAATAGATCGGATTTTAAAAGCAGTTTATTCAAATTCCCCTCTCGCCTTTTTAGCAGGTTTTTAAGGGACGTTAAGTTTTTTACACTTAATTGCAGGCCGCAACTCCCGCAAGTTACCGAAAATCCCGGGCAGGAGCCCGAGCCTTCGGTAAAAGCCTGCATACTGTAAACTCAAGATAAAAGGGGGTTAGGTTTTACGACCTAACTGCCTGGACCGAAAATTAATATTTCTGCGGTTTCAGGTGCTGAGGGAGGGAAATAACTTTCTTCTTCGCATTTCCGCTACGGACTTCCAGCATGTATGAACGACCACGCTGTCCGAGAATCTTTCCGGTAGAACCCTGGAATTTTGCATTGGGCATGCCCTTCTGAATGCTAGGGTCAATGTCGATGTGGACCATCTGCCCTTCTTCGAATTCCTGGATTGCCTTGCTTACAGGGGAAATCCCTCTTTCACGAACCGTCTTCTGTAATTTGTACCTTGTGCAGCGTTTTTCACCGTGGGAGTTTGTCATCGCATGTTCCTCCTTAGAATGCTCGATTAATTTCTCTATACATACAGTTTTTTTCTCTAGATAAGATGGATATTATTTAAATAAGACGATCAGTCAGGCAATTCATTCCTGACCCAACTCATTAAATAAACCTGATTCAGATATGGTTCAGATATCGACGTTGACCACATCAAGATCTTCCACAAGCGCAGGAACACCTAAAAGCCCACTCAGGCTCGGGTTTGTCCTGCCCTCATCTCCGGAAATAAGCTCTTTTACATACAGCCCGCCTTCGCAGTTTACTGTTATGTAAGCGTAACCATCATCTGTCAGTTCATCAAGCCTGATGCTGTGCACATGCCTTTTCCTGACAAGGTCAGCCCGCCTGTGAACTACACGCCTTGGAGTCTGCTGGGAGATTTCTATGTCACTCAAAGACTCGAGGCAGGATTTAAGCTTTTCCTCTGAAACAGGCTCTTTAAATGTAACTTTAAGCTTATAAGTTTTATCCGCCTTTGAACTTTTCAGGGTCTCAATCATACCTTTTCCGACGAAAGAAAGTTCTCTTACCTCAACTTTTCCGGCAGCTTTCTCGTTAATATTCCTCATAAGCTCTTCAAGGTCTGCGCTGCGCCTTTCAGGGGATTTTGCTTCCACCACAAAAGGCCTGCCGCTCCCCAGCATAAGGGCATCGATATCTTCCCTTCCCGAGCCGTGAAAAGCCGTATCAACTGCCTGGAAAGCTTCGATTACAGGCTCTTTTATAAGCTCGTCTACGGATTCCTGATACTGTTTCCCTGTAAAATTGCAGCTTTCACAACCCCTGCCTTTACATTTCCTGCAAGGCCAGCGCGTCTGGGGAATTCCCCTTATCATTTTGCGGTAGCGCCCGAGGACATATACAGAACGGAGCTGAAGCTCAAGCTTGTTTTTTGCAAGGTCAAGGGTAATCGTAATGTCAGGATTCTCAAAATCCACATCTTTTTGAACTTTTTCGGCAATCCGTTTGCCTACTTCTCTATTAAGCTCGGACTTGAGTTGTTCGGCATATGTTGTACCTGCCTCAGCCCAAAGGATCTCTTCGTTTTCACTCAGAAGCCCGCTGACCTTTGTGCCCACAAGGAATGTGGAATACTCAAGGCCTTCCAGGGCTTTTGCCGCTTCATTGGCCCATCCATCCAGTCTTTTGAACTGGTCAAGGCAGACCCAGCACTGCTCGTCTTCACCCCCTGTTCCGAGAGCCTTCCTTGCAAACGCACTGCAAGGGGCAAGCTCTTTAAGAAGGGAATCATCGTTTTCACTTTTGTAGATTCGATCCCCTTCCAGCACGAGGGTGAGTTTTAAGGCCTGCCCGCGTTCTCTGTTGCTCAGGCCTGTGGATAATTTTGCAAACTGACGGCCTAGGCAGTGGTCACATAACGGGCCTTCGTGCAGAATCTTTTTTGAAATTTCGAGTACATCCATTTTCTTTCACTTTCTTTAAGCTCTTTGTTCGGGAAATAGACCTGGGAATGAGGAATCAAATATAAGAGATAAATGCAGGGATAAAAGCGAATGCCCTGGAGTCTATGTGCCTGACTTCAATTATCCGGAAAGGCAAATGTACGGAAAAGGTAACTGTACGGAAAAAATCTCCGGAAAAATACAGCCGGATAGTTTCTATCCTGATACAGGGAAATGGAATATAACTTTTTGTATTGAAACAAATTCAGAAGTTACAGCCCGGTCCTAAATTTGTAGCTCAGTCCTCGGCCCTGCAGTCGGCTTCTCCTGGTGACTCCCCTCTTTTCACTTCGGCCCTGTCCAGTTCATTGTGGATAAGGGTTATGCAGTGGTTGGAATGAAGGGAAATAGGTCCGACCGAGATAATTTTTGCCCCTGCCTCAAGAAGCTGCTTTTCCTCCTCTTCCGTAACACCGGTATGATCCCCAAGGATAAAAACAGGGTTACGGATTTCACTGGCCAGTTCCCGGATATCCTCCCCATCCTCTCTCAGGTAAAGCAGGGTACGCCCTTCAAAATTTGAAAGCAGGGACTTGAGGTCTCCCCTGCGAATCCAGACGCCAGGGGTGGAACGAATATCCTGTTCGGTTACCTCCTTCTGGAGGGCTTTCTGGATAAGCGAGCCGCTGCTTCGCTCGTCTGGGTTCAGGTATCTCAGGTGGAGCCCTTCAAACCTTATGATTTTTCCGGGGTCAGGGTCTCCTAAAAGGAGCAGGTGCACGTTTACATCCCTGCGCATCCCGAAAGACAGAAAAAGGGCAGAGCTTACACAGCGGCAAAGAATGTCCATTCTTCCTGCAGAACCCGGAAGATCGTTTAAAGAAATATCGCCGCTTGTCTTTGCCTTATGCCCTATAATAACGATATCGCGCATGGGCACTATATTTACGCAAGGGATATAAAAGATGTGTGCATGTTCAAAGGCAAGCATCACGAAATAAGGAAGCTAAAAACCTGAAAAAGGATTCAGGATTACAGGACGGAATACTGATGAAGATACTAGCTATTTCCGACCCCCACGGGGACTACTCGAAGATAAAGGAAATAATGGAAAGAGCCGGAGATTTCGACCTTGCAGTTGTTGTAGGGGACATTACCAATTTCGGGCCCGATGAAAAGGTCGAAGAATTGATGGAAATGTTTGACAGACCGATACTTGCGATCCCGGGAAATTGCGACAAGAAAAGCATCTTAAAAGCCCTTGACGCTTCGAAGGCTACAAACCTGCACGGAAAAGCCGAACAAATCGGAAACATCAGGTTTATAGGGCTCGGAGGCTCAAATCCCACCCCTTTCAATACGCCATTTGAGCTTTCTGAAGAAGAAATCGAAAAAATCCTTGAAGAAATGGTCTGCTCTGCCGAAAATATCGACGATTGCGGAACAGTCGTGCTCTTAACCCATGCCCCTCCGCACGGCGCAAGGGACGAGCTTACTTGCGGGCATGTGGGCAGCAAAGCTATCCAGAAATTCCTTGACCGGGTTGACCTGATCGTCTGCGGGCACATCCATGAGGCAAAAGGCATGGAGAAAATCGGAAAAACTATAGTTATAAACCCGGGCGAAGCCTGTAAAGGTTCCTGCGCCCTGATAACTATTGAAGAGACGGGGGAAAACAAGCCTATTGAAGTTGAATTCGTGGAGGTATAAGCCTGGTTCCTACAAGGCTGACAGACTTTAATTAGGTGAGCAAAATCAGGTGAGAAAAATCAGGTGAGCAAAATCAGGTGAGAAAAATCAGGTGAAAAAAATCAGGTGAGAAAAATCAGGTGAGAAAAATCAGGTGAGAAAAATCAGGTGAAAAAAATCAGGTGAGCAGGTTTTGATTGGGTTTCGACGTCACCTCTAGAATTTTGCAGGCTCTCCCTGTACTCTGAACCTTTTTTCTTCTTTCAGGGGCTATATTCATTAGTAAGAACACCCTTACTATATAATTATATTTTGATTTAGATTGTCCTGCTTACTTCACTTTACAGAAACACATAATATCACTCTTAATATACTCATAATATACTCTTAATATTACTCTTAATATCACTCTTAACTATTTACTTGACTGAGTATTTTACTGGCGTAAAGACAAAGCTCAGGCATGATGAGAAACTCTTTGGAGAACGCGGATACCAGGGTTAAATGACAGCAGAGCCGGAGTAAATGGAAGATGGAATACTTAAATAAGTTAAACCGAGATTTCTTAGGACTTAGCTTTAGACTTTACAGATAGAAAAGTCAGAGAGGTTGAGCTACGGGCACCATTGAAGAGTTCGGTTTCGATCCTGTTTTTCTGGATTTCATGACAAAACTGGCCATAGCCTTTCTTATAGGGATAATGGTAGGTATAGAAAGGGAGCATAGAGGCCTTGAACACGAAATTTTTGCGGGTGTGAGAACTTATAGCATAACCTGCATAACAGGCATGCTAACTGCGCTCGTAAGCGAGTCAACAGGGCCAGGTTTTGTCTATGTAGCCGCGCTCTTTTTCGGAGCAATCTGTTCCATCATTACATATGCCAAGATATTTCTCTTCAAACGGATCGGAGTTACCAGCCCTATTAGTCTCTTTTTCATTTTTGTTATGGGAGTCCTTGTGGGTTACGGTTATGGACTGTTTGCCATTGTATCTTCAATAGTTGTGAGCTTCCTTCTGATCCAGAAAAAACCTCTCCACCAGTTTGCAGGAAACCTGACAAAAGAAGAGCTATATAATGCCATACAGTTTCTAGCCGTGGCTTTTATACTTTATCCCGTAATGCCGGAAAAACAGTTTTTCGGGATTATAAACCTCAGGTCTGCAATCCTTATTGTAATTCTTGTTTCAATAATCAGTTTCTTAAGCTACGTGCTCCTGAGAAAGTTCGGCACAAAGCGCGGGATATGCTATTCAGGCTTTGTGGGCGGCTTTGTGAACAGTGAAGCTACAACCGCAGCACTTGCCGGCATCTCTAAAAGAGCCGAGGAAATGGCGGACCCTATCCTTACAGGAATCCTGCTCTGCAATATCTCCATGCTTATCCGGAACCTTGTATTAGCCCTGATAGTTGAGCCTACAGGAAAAACAACCCTTCTTATGCTTCCGCCCCAATCTGTGATCATCCTTGTTTCCATAGTGATAGCTCTCAGGTACAATAAGAAATTCTGCCCTATGGGCGGGGGAGAACTTAAAATCCAGTCTCCGTTCTCACTTGGTCAGGCGTTTAAATTCGGCATTGCTTTTACCCTGATCCTCATTATAGGAAGCTTTGCCTATGACATTGCAGGAACTGCCGGAATTTATGTCACTGCGCTTGGGGCTCTTGTCAGCAGTTCGGGAGTGATAGTTTCCGTAACCTTGCTTGCAGTAAGCGGAAATATCTCCCATGCAACCGCAGCAAATACTGCGGTGCTTGCAAGCCTTATCAGTACGGTTAATAAGATTCTGCTTTCGAAAATTTCAGGTTCTTCCAGCCTTTTCTCTCTTGCAAAGAATACTTTCGGGATAATTGCAGTTATCGGGACTCTTGCTTTACTTTTATGGAACAGTATATGAACAGGGCTTGGTGCGGATTCAACATTCAGGGAAAAAAATACTTAATATCTCAGTAGTTACCGCTTAAACGTGAATATTTTTATATGCGAGCACGGTAATAAATTTATTAATAAGTTAAATTCGAGCTGCTCATGAATGTGGAAGCAAGTCCGAAGTATTTTTTAAATAAAGGACATGATTAAAAAAATGGAAATAAGTCAAAAAAAGTGAAAAGTATATTTATATGTACTGATCATTTTAAAAGGAAAATAGGATTGGAGACGCTGATAAAGAAAACTGCGAGTAAAAACACAGACTATTGAGCTCCATTCAGGTCAATAAATATAAGCATTTAAGATTAGAAGCATTTAAGATTGAAGATTAAGTATTTGACATAAAAACTGAGTGAAACTTCGGGTTGAGATATGAATTTCCGAAATTTCATAATCACAAGATCTGGGGAATGAAATGAAAACAAAAATCATTGTTCTGCTTCTCATATTAGGCGCCGTTTTACTCTCAGGGTGCGCAGGGAATGAACAACCCTCACCTGAAGAAAACCAAACCCCTGAAGAAACCGCAACTCCGGGAGAGAATGTAACTCCTGTACAACCCGAAACACCGGAAGAAAACGTAACTGTAATAGAAACGGAAACACCGGAAGAAAATGTAACTTCGGAAGAAAATGCAACCTCAGGAACTACAGGGGTCTCAACTCCCGGTATAAAGAAAACTCCCTATACTATAAGATTGGACAATAATAATAGGGCAAGTTCCTCAAGCCTTGAAATTAAGACGGGAGAATCCGTTGCCTGGTTAAATACTAAGGACAACCCGAAAAGGGTCTTTACGCTTGTGAGCGAAGAAAATCTCTTTGAGAACACAAGCCTTGTGTACAGGCGCGCTTTTACCTATACTTTCAACGAGACCGGAGACTACCACTTCAGTGTTAACGGCCAGCCCAGAATGAATGTTAATGTTAGTGTGGCCGAGCCCTGAAAAACACCGTAAAAAACACAGTAAATAGACTTTACAGGAAAAAGCAGAAAAGCTTTCCTGACAAGTCTACTATTTTTTATATTTTTATCCTTTCCGGCACATGAATGTGCACCCCAGGTTCTGTACACTCCTGAAATAGTTTGTATAATAAGGCCACTGCGAACTTGCGTCGTAAACCGGCTTTTTAGCGGCATCTTTTCTTCCCCAGACAGCCTTAAAAATAACACTTAATCTGCTGTTCTCTTATCCCAGCCAGACTAGACTCCATAACTCAAAATTAATGCCCATGCTTCAAATTAACTCGGTCTTAAGGGACTTTTATAAGAAAGCATTATTATTTATAAAGGACTTATATTAGATTGGGAGTACAGAAGGGAGATTAATTACAAGGGGGGAGAAGTGGTAACAAAAAAAATAATTTTACTCCTTATAGTCCTATCAATAATCACTTCAGGCTGCCTGAATTCGGAAAGCAAGAAGGATAAAGAACAGAAGTCAGGCGGCAGTTCAGGAGGAACGCAAAAACCGAGAGAGATGAGGACACCAGAGGGAATGCGTGGAGAAATTGGGACGCCGGTAGAAACAGAAACACAGGAAGAGACGGTAACAGAGGAAGAGACGGAAAGACAGGTAGAACCTGGGGCTTCGGAAAAGACTGTAACTTCGGGAATGCGAGAAGAGCCTGGAATTGGGCAAACGGAATCCGGGACCGCAGGAGGGGAACGAGACGGCACCGTGCAGCCTGCCGGAACCGCATCGACGTCGCACCTTGTAAGGCTTAAAAATTATGTTATGATCCCTTCAAGACTGGAAGTGAATACCGGAGATACGGTTGTGTGGAGAAATTACCAGGAATCCAGTGTTCTTATCCTGACCAGCAGGGAGCACCTTTTCGGAGACGAAAGGCTTGTATATGGAAATACCCTGGAGCATACATTCAATGAGCCCGGAAGCTACAATTTCAGTGTAAAAGGATATCCGAAAATGCAAATGACCATCACTGTAAAATAAGATCCCACAGAATAGCAATTTCAAATGACATGTAAAACTATAGTCGAAGGCACAACAAAGGTTTCTGTTCCGATACCACCTCCGGATGCAACCTTTCCTCCCTCGGCAGCTCCGGTTTTTTATAACCCGGAGATGGAGCTTAACCGCGATATTAATGTTGCAGCCACGGCTGCATTTGTGGAAAGGCTTCTTTCGAGAAAAGAGATACCCAGGGAAGAAATTCGCTATGTGGATGCCTTTTCAGCTTCAGGAATCAGGGGGATTCGGATAGCAGGCGAAGTCGGAATCCATACGACCATGAATGATTGGAGCCCTGACGCATTTGAAATGATAAAGGAAAATGTAAAAATTAACGGGCTTGAGGGAAAAACACTGGCTACCCGCAAGAACGCAAATGTGCTGCTCCACGAACAAAAATTCCATATCGTGGATATCGACCCCTTTGGCACTCCTGCGCCCTTCCTGGATGCAGCGTCTGCCTCGGCCCAGAGTATGTTGTCAGTCACGGCAACGGATACGGCTCCCTTATGCGGAGCCCACCTGAATTCCGGGATAAGGAAATATGCGGCCGTACCCCTTAATACTGAGTATCACAGCGAGATGGGCCTTCGAGTCCTTCTCGGGGCCTGTGCCAGAGAACTTGCAAAGCACGAAAAAGGAATGGTACCCCTGCTTTCCCATGTAACACGCCACTATATCCGCACTTACCTTGAAGTTCTTCCGGGAACAAAGCAGGCTGATATAACCCTGAAATCAATGGGTTTCAGCATTCACTGTTCAGCTTGCGGGTTTCGGAACCGTGTATACGGGCTTGCAGTACATATCGAAAAGGAATGCCCTGTATGCGGGTCTGTCACACGAATTGCAGGTCCTCTGTGGCTGGGTCCATTCAGAGAATCGGAATTCTGTAATGAAGTTATCTCAGAACTAGAAGTACATCCTTTAAACACAAAGGACAAAGCAAAAAAGTTAATCACCTTCTGCAGGGACGAACTCGATATCCCGATGTTCTATGACCAGCATGTGATCTGCAAAGAACTTGGGGCTTCTGCAACAGGGATAGAAACTCTGATAGAAGCCTTAAAAGCCCACGGATTTGAAGCGTCGAGGACTCACTTCAGCGGCACCTCGTTCAGAACTGATGCGCCTCTAAGAGAAATAAAGGAAATAATCACGGCACTTTCAAGGTGAAAACCTTTCGGTAAAACTTGTTGGGAACTGTTCCAATGTTATATAAACAATTAAGAATATGAAAAGGCCTTGACTCAAATCCAGAAATAATTCGCTAAAAATCTCAATGTGATATTATGTCCGATGAAAATGCAGAAAAGTTATTTTTGCAGGAAAAACCCACTCTTGCGCTGCTATTGATAGGCTCGATGGGGAAGACCTATGCGTCTGTTATTTCAAAAGAAATAGATTCCACCTTTGCCCACACCACAAGGATCCTTGCGAAAATGGAACAGTGCGGACTAATAAGATTCACATTCGAGGGTCGGATAAAGTTTGTCGAACTTACGGAATACGGAAAAGAAGTAGAGATTGCCCTTAAAGAATTCAGGGATATAATCGCAGAGGAGCCTCCGAAAAGCCGGGAAGAGGAATCGAGAGACGCAGGTACAGAAGATGAAGGGATAGAGACTGCAGGAGAGGAAGAAACTGAAAAGGCAGAAGAACTTGACCCTCTTAGTGCCGAAATCCTTGAGAAAATAAAGAAACTTAGAAATAAGATCGAAAACATCCACAGCGATGCAGTCGAACAGGGAGATAACAGGGATACGATTTCCCGGAAACTTGGCCCTTACAGCAGGGACATTAAAAAGCTCCAGAACCAGATCGAAAGAACTGAAAGCCCTGTTAATGAAACTGTTATCTCAGCCCTTGAAGAAAGTGAAAGGCTTCTTGAATCTTACCTGAAGGGTTGAAAGCCGGAATTTTCAATTCCCGGCAAAACAGGCAGACGAGAATGATCGGTAGGAAAAATATGAAAAAAGTTGTAACCCTCCAGCATATTTATGGAAAAAACAGGGAAAGGATGAGTGGCCTTTTAAAAACCCTAGTTGAAAACGAATTGAAAGATCTTGACGTAAAGGTTGAGATATCTATTACCCCTGAAAACTGGGCAGAGTTTTCCCTTGAAGGTGAAGATGAGGAAGTGTCTGCGAATTTCCTGACTTCCAGATATGGAACGCCTGCAGTAAAAGCTGAAGCTGGAAAGGTATACATTGGTTTTCTCCAGAGCTTCGGAGAGGATGCTTTTGTGGTCAACATCGGTATCCCTTTAAGGATTGAAACCGAAGAATTAAAAGCTCTTGGCAGCGGAAAACCAAAACAGCTTGCATCCAGATTCGGCTTAATATCTCATTTGCCGGTTGAAATTGAGGTTTTTGAGGCAAACGGGAAGATAAAAGCCCGCTTCACCAAAAAGCAGCTTGATCTTTGGTGGAACTGGAAAAAGGCAGCTACTGACAGGGTAACAGTTAATGGAGCAACACGTTCGGAAATCAAAAGTGTGATTAAAAAAACCGGTCACGGCAGGGATATTTACGAAATCGAGCGCCTTGGGCTGCTGGAACATGCAATCGTATGCCGGGAAAAAACCGACGGCCCGGGAATAGTTGCAGCAATAGGGCCCCGCCTGAAATCCGAAATGGGGGTTATAATAGGAGATGCCCGCTGAGGCGCCCCGGAAGGAAAAAAAGAGGATGAGACCCAGGGAATGAGATTTTCCGGTAAAAATTTTATAATCAAGTTAGCATTAAAACTAAAGCAGGGCTTAAAAACGCAGAGTTTCTAAGAAAAATTTCCATGTCCAATCGCGAATTTAAAAAAAGAATTTAGATTGTAATCTTGAGAATTTAGATTGTAATCTTAAAAAGACAATGCTCGTGCCCTGTCCCATAACACTCAGTTTCGAGAACCTCATACTCCTTTTCCAGCTTTCCACTTAGTATCCCCTCGATAATGCCCTCTCTTAAGGTGCAGAAAGGTTTTCCGATGACAGGCATTGATCTGGCTTTAAAATTATCTTCAACCTGAAGAGCAGGAATGTCCAGGAGTGGAGAAACCCGGCAGTCCCAATGGAATTCCAGAAAGCCTGCAATTTCCGCAAGGAGTTCTTCAGGGGCCTCGGATTCGAAAATGGGGGAAAGATATTTTCCAATATCATTCCCTATCATTTTCACGACCGGAGCGTTATCAATCCCATATGCTTCAAAGCCAAAATAAAGGGCATGAAATAGAGTTTCGGTGAAACAGAACCTGTCATTTTCGTTTGCTGCAACCTTTTCGAGCAAATTTTTGTAATGGTCGATGAAAGGTTCCTGAGAGCAGCCCATATAGCGAGAAGTGAGGGAGTATGTTTTTCGGCGGCGGTCTTGAGGGTCAGAATTCTCTTCCACAAGCTCGGACGACCTGAGATTATTGAGGTGCACGGAAATAGTTGATTTGGCTTTTGCTGTAGATTTTACGATTTCATCAAAAGACCTGGGTTCTTCCCTGAGCAAATCAAGTATCTGGAGTTTAACAGGACTGCCTATTGCTACCAATCCTTTTTCATTATAAAAGAATTCTGTTTTGCTCTCGGGTTTTGCCATAATATCTTTAGATAAGTTGCATTTTGAATATATAAATCGTTCGCATGCAAGCGAATAATGTCATAATATATATAATAATAAACTTATAAATATTGCTTGAGTTTGGAAGTCTCTGGGGTTTGGGGGGAGAATATATAGATAAAAAATAAATAAACTAAAAATATAACTCCAGCCAGAACAAATAGACAGTAAAGGTAGCAAAAATAAACAGTAAAGATACCAAAAACGCATGATAAAGTATCAGAAAGGATTCGACAGGAATATTAAAGGAAAAAATAAAAATTAAGATCTACTGCTTGATAACTTTTAAAAAGCAATGGGGTAAATTTATGGGATTATTCGCAAGGATGGAGACAGTATTCAAATCAAAGATGAATAAAGTGCTTAACAGGATGGAAGACCCGCGAGAAACGCTGGATTATTCATATGAGAGGCAACTGGAAATGCTGCAGAACGTGAAGAGAGGGGTTGCAGAAGTTGCAACTTCGAAAAAACGCCTCCAGCTCCAGCGTGCAAAACTGGTTCAGAGCACGGACAAGCTTGAAAAACAGGCAAGAGATGCAGTTGCCGCTAACAGGGAGGATCTTGCAAGGCTCGCCCTCGAGAGGAAAGCCGCCCTTGCTCAACAGGTTGAAGGGATCGATAGGGAAATTGCAGAACTCGAAAAGCAGGAAGAAAAACTCATAGCTTCGGAAAAGCGCCTTTCAACCAAAGTGGAAATCTTCAGGACACGGAAAGAGTCGGTCAAGGCTCAGTATTCAGCAGCTGAAGCCCAAGTGAAAATAAACGAATCCGTCACAGGGATCAGCGAAGAAATGGCAGACGTGGGCCTTGCGCTCGAGAGAGCCGAAAACAAGACAGAAGAGATGAAGGCAAGGGCAGAGGCAATTGATGAGCTTATGGAAGCCGGCACACTCGAAGACCTCACATCCGCAAACAGGGACGATATAGACCGGGAACTTGCAAAAATCAGTACGCAAAGCAATGTAGAATCCGAACTTTCCAGGCTAAAAGCTGAAGCCGGAAAGGGGCCTGAAAAAGCGAAAACCGGAGAAGAAGCCAAAGGCGCAGAAGAAAGAAAGGAGGTCTGAAAATGATTATCAGGATCATGGGAGAAGGCCAGTACAGGGCGCCCGAAGCCCTCTGCGATGAGCTGAACCAGATAGACAACAGGATTGTGGCCATTGTTAATGAAGGAAAAGCCGAAGAGTTTAGAAAAGAGCTTGAGAAACTGATTTCCGAAATTAAGGAAAAAGGAGAGCCAATTGAAGCTGAAGAAATCCTTAATTCTGACATTATCGTGCCGCCTGGAGACCTGAGTTTTGAAGAAGCAAAAGCCGTGTTTAAAGGCTCCGGAATCTTTGAGGATTGAAGAGAGGTAATTTAAGGAAAATTCCCGGCAGTGAAAACAGAAAATTGGCAGGCCTTCAGGCCTGCATTCATCGAATAATCATTACAGGAACTTTTGAGTGCCTTACAACATTCTCTGCCACACTGCCGATAAGGAACCTTTTGACACCTGTCAGACCATGTGTGCCCATTACTAGGAGGTCAATATTGCTTTCCTCTGCATATTCAAGAATTTTTTCAGCCGGAATGCCTTTCAGAAATACGGGCTCAACTTTAACCCCGGCTTCTTCCCCGAGCTTTTCTACATGGTCAATTGCAGCCTCCCCTTTATTGGCAAGTTGTTCTTCAAATGCCTCGCTCCAGCCCATAACGGTCCGTGTAGCTACTGCATGTTCAGTAGAGATAACATAAAGCGCATACACGTCGGCTCCTGTTGCCTTTGCGATGTTTACTCCATAAGAAGCCGCTTTTACGGCATTTTCCGAGCCATCCGTTGCGACCAGGATTTTTTTGAAAAGATTTCCCTCCGTCTTATCCACTCCCTTTTATGATATGACTCTGGAGAATATCCTTTTTTCTTAATTTAAAATATATACTTTCTTTTAATACATTCTTTTATTATAGTCAACGCAGGAAATATTTACACCTATAAACAAGATAGGACTTACGCGGTTGAACTTGTAACTAAATATATTAACCCTTAAAAAATAGAGGTATTATGGAGATATTTTTTGTTGGAAATAATGCGAGCAGATTATCATTGCGGATGTTTACACAAGCATCAGACGGGGAGATATGTAATGGTGATATTATTGACTTTGCAGACGCAGAATCTGTTAGTCCCGAATTCGCACAAGACCTTCTGCTCATGATTCGCGGGAAAAATGTAACGATGATTAACCAATCCCAAAACATAAAAGCAATCTTTGAAGTCGCGAAGAAGACGAATTCAGAAGAAGAGAAACATGGAATCGATTTATAGAATAGGACTTACGCGGTTGAGCTGAGAAATCAATAGCATTAAACCTTCAACTGTCTAAAGTATGAATTCAACCACAACTCCTGTTGTACGTGATTTTGTACTTCAAGTGCGTAAGTCCTACAAGAACAACTGTAACTGACTTATGACCCTGTAAAGGGAATACCTGAAGAGCTTTTAAATTGTGATATGGTCCGGATAATCATTCCTGATAATGGCCGGGATCCCGGGATATTTACCAAATGATTTATTTTTTCCTGGACTTGCATCTTATGAGTTGTATTTTCATTTAGAATTTTCCTTTTTACATGGTTGCAAAACTCGCAAAATTCCCTTATTACATACTCCGAGAACGCCGAGATACGGAGATTCAAAAGTTGCCTGCAAAGCAGGCAACTGCGTAAGTCCTAACAGTATGACATTTGTCGTTTTTCCACTCTTCATCCTCTCTTCTTTTATTTTCTTAAGCAAAACTTCAGCCGTTTCATAATCCCTGCCTTCCGTTCTTGCAATCTCGGCCTCTGTCTCAACAAGTTCTCCGGAAAAAGCCTTTAATCTGGCATTTGGGATTAGATCCGAGTATCGAAGGGCACAGGCTCTATCCTCGCTTGCTCCGTATCTTGATGAGCCCGGAAACTAAGAAATCATGGAAAAAACCCTTGAATCAGGAGATGCCTTAAATTAACTTTCTCAATCCTCATCAACAGGATCAAAAATACAGGGAAAACGGATCTGTCACCTATCACAAGCAAAGCGAGACGAACTGATTTTCCCTAATGAATAAAAAAGAAAAGTAACTATTCATCTATACCTGTATTCCTAACTTCTTTTTCGTGCAAATTAAATATCTTTTTTTTCCATATTCGTAGATGTAATTTAATTATACTACTAAAAAATATTAAAGCAAAAATATTTTTAACTGTGGTTTTCTATGAAACGCCTTGTTAAATTTACTCTGGAAGATGGAAGCACTATATTAATAGAAGCAGAAGAGACTGAAGTTGAAGGCGAAATGATTCGCATTTCATCTACATCGCGTGAGATTGTAAATATCTCAAATAAAACATTTGAAGAATCGCTTGGTATTGTAAAACCGGTTGCTGATACGGTCTTGAATAAGCTAAAAGACCTCAGCAAGCAACCCGAAGACGTTCAAGTTTCTTTTGGCATTTCAATGGATTTAAAAGCTGGTATGTTTATAGCAGCGGGTACGGGTGCTAATTTTAATGTGACTTTGACCTGGAAGAATTGAAATCACTTTAATTCTTGTGCCTGATTTTAAATCTGCATCTGAAACACGGGAATAATTCAACAAGTGGGGACTTCATGATACCTGAAGATTTGACTGAGGGAATTGTTCAGATTCTCAGGCATGATGGCACTGTTGCCGGAACCGGGTTTATCATTTCTAATAATCTGATTGCAACTTGTGCTCACGTAATTCAAGCTGCGGACGCAGTTCCAGGTGACAAAGTAAGGGTTCGTTTTTATCTAAATAGAAAAGAGGTAATGCCATTGTCATGCCAGAGAGATGGCATGGTCCTGACAAAGAAGATCTTTCCATACTCCACCTAGAAAATGAGCTTCCATCAGATGTTAATGTTTTATCACTCGGTTCTTCAGCAGGGGCAACTGATCATAGAGTATCCACCTTTGGATTTCCCGCTGTTGGAGAAGTTAAAGGTATAAGGGGGTCATGGGGAGGTACTTGGAAAAGTAACTGAAAGGGGCAACACTTTACTCCAGATAGATTCAAACGAGATTACTACAGGTTTTAGCGGCGTGCGGAACGAAGAAAACGCTCTGCCGTAGATAAGCGATACAGGCACCCTTTCCCTGGCTCGGGAATCACGCTTGATCAGTTTTTCGGCTTCGCACTCCCTCCAATTCATAGTTCTGCACCCGCGAAAAGAATATGCTTGGAAAGTACGCTCAGGACAAAAGGATCGCCACTTTCCTTTCGGCTCTCCCATTCATAGTAGGGGATAACAATTACCTGAAGCTCATGCCCAGCTTTTGTTTCAAATTCTGAAACGAGAGTATAATCAACGTCCTGCTCTGTCCCAATTACCAGAACGTCAATATCACTTTTTTCATCAAAGTTTCCCGATGCCGTGCTTCCATATACCGCAAGAGAAATCGCATTCGGAGCCAGTTCTTCCAGCTTCCCTTCCCACAATTTCAACACCATAAAAATCTTTTTTAGTTCCTTCACTACATGGCTGGAATTGTTAAGAGTAAACATATGCGCCGTGCCGATCTTTTTCATGTCCACGATATGTTCTCTATAAAACAAATCTGCGAACCTCTTAACACTGCCGGGTGAGACCTCAAGTTCACGGGCAAGCTCATTCATATTCACCGAAATGGTAGGATGAGAAAGAAACCATCCAAGGATTTTGTTCCCAACAAATTTACTGAATTCTTTCAACATTCAATATAATGAACGTCCGGGATACAGCAGTAAGGCTGCACTTTCATTAAATTTAAATTTAATTTTTTAAGAACGTACTGATTTATATAATCCCAGATTTACCTTCTGCCATGAACAACGGCAGTATCAGAGCAAACATTAAAGAAGGGTTAAACGTCGGAATCGTCTTAAAAGAAGACCAGAGAACAGGGAAAATTACACAGGGCGTTGTAAAGAGAATTTTAACCAATTCTTCAACTCATCCGCACGGAATAAAAGTCCAGTTAACGAATGGCCAGGTTGGAAGAGTTAAGGAAATCTATTCAAAACCTGAAAATTAAGCCTTCTTTCAAAGGAGCGGCACTTCTTTATCAGGCTGTCCTCAGGCAGCTTATCCTTTTTGATTTTAGACATCACATTCTGCTTAACCAGCTTTTCGTACTTTTCCAGGCATTCTCACCGACTTCAGGCATGGATATGACATGAGCTTTGCGTCTTGCAGGGGCATGCAGGAGTCGATAGTTTTCTGGACGGCAGCCGGGTCTTTAGTTTCGTACTATGATTTCTGTAAAGCTCCTTCATCTTACTCAAATAGTGATGCCATTACACATTATATAAATGTCTACAAATTCTACTTTAACAAACTGTAAAAGGTCCTGGTGGAAATTCCAGTACTATCCGAATATATGACAAAGTGATTAATCATTTTTCAACGATTAAATTTAGGAAAAAAAGAATAATATAGAATATAGGTTAAACATACGATTATAACAATACAAACGATTGCAAAAACATAGGCTGGACTAAATAAAACAAAAGTCAGTGTGTAAATAATAAAAAGTACTAAAAAATAGAAGTAATCTCCTTTATTACTCACTATTATCTAACTATAGAACAAGGATAAATAACTTACTATTCCAGTATTCATTATTAATGAACATACATGACAAAATTAAGAAGAAATGCTTATTTTTACCTATTTTTTAGATACTAGCAAAAGTTGGCGAAATCTTTTTTCTAATGCTTTGTGACTACTCCCCTCACTGAAGTGAGGGGCATCTCTCGATTTTACGAACAGATTGTAATCCCAATCTGAGAATGTTAATAGCTGCATTAAGATCACGGTCAATAGATAAGCCACAATAGGGACAATTGTGTACCCTTTCTGATAGGTCTTTTTCTACCAACATCCCACAATTTGAACACATCTTTGAAGTATTCTTAGGATCAACAAGAACTACTTTTCTACCAGCATTTGCAGCTTTGTAGGAAGTATAAGTTACAAGTTTACTCCAAGCAGCATCAAGGATATGTTTAGCCAGATTGTGATTTTTTGTCATATTCTTAATATTAAGATCTTCAAAACAGATAATACCGTAATTATCAACAAGGGATTTACTGAGTTTTTGAGCAAAATCTTCTCTCTTGTTAGAAATTCGTTCATGTACCCTACATAATGATTTAAGAAGTTTGGCTTTTTCTGGTGTTCCTTTTTCAGCTTTGGAAAACCTTCTTTGAACTTTAGCCAGAGCTTTTTCTTCTTGAATGTAGAACCTTGGATTTGAAATGTATGTTCTATCTGATAATGCAGCAAAATAAAGAATTCCGACATCAATACCCACTGACTTATCAGAATTTTCAAGTGGTTGATACATTTCAACACCAGTAAGGATTGACACGTACCATTTCTTAGTCGAAGTTCTTCGAATAGTCAGACGTTTAATGCTACCCTCAAGTAGTCTATGCTTCTTGATTTTTATATCTCCTATTTTGGAAAGACTTAATATATTACCGTTTAAAGAAAATCCTGATTGAAGATAAGTAATGCTATCATACCAGTTTTTACCTTTGAATCTAGGGTATCCGGGATTTTCTCCTGCTTTTACTCTACGGAAAAAAGCTTGAAAAGAAAGATCAACACGCATAGTTATATCTTGAAGTGTATGGGAATGAACTCCTTTAAGTTTTGGTTTATCTTTCTTCCAGATAGGAATCATTTTCTTAGATTCGTAATAACCTATTTTCTTTTGTTCAAATTCCCAAGCGTTTTTTCTTAATGCCAAAGTTTCATTATAGACCCACCTACAGAGTTCCAAAGTTTGATTCAGCTTTGTCACCTGAGATTTCGTTGGATAGATTCTATATCGATTGACTTTAGGCATAATAGAAAATTATGTAATTTTACCTAAATAATGGTGACTATGGAGAAAGTTGACGGATTCATCCCGCCACTGAAGTGACGGGGATTCTCCTTCGCTACTCCTAAAATCGATAAAACAATCCGAGATAGCAACATTGTAACCTAAAAGGTGGTTGTCGTTTCTGCGGGCTTGAAAAACCCAGACCGTAAACCGATATAATTTAAAACTAAATCCCAAAAAGCTCATGCAGGGTTCTTTATGGGGTTTTAGAGCTGGATACTGACAGCGAGGTTTATTGAAAAAGATTTATTGATTTGTTTGTTTTTCCAGCTAGTTTAAGAGATAGAACGGATGATCGGAAGACAGGCAATAATTGAAAACATTTTTTTGCTCTCTAGGACCTTTTTTTAATTAATATAGTAGCTTATATATATTATTTTTTGATTTTAAGTTTCTTTCATCTTTTATAAAGGGAAATAAAGTATTATCAAGTTTTAAAAGCCTCAATTCAGGGTAATTCAGGGTAATATTCCGACTATTAAAAAAGTATACTTATATTTTAATTTTACAATATGAGATTTAGTCCCAGCTTATCTCCCGGAAAAGTAAAGTAAAAAGTCGGGAAGCGAGAATATGGGAATTTAAAAGGTCTTTAAAATTTGAAGGAATAAAGATCCTAAAAAATAAGAAGGAATGTAAAAAAACGGATAAAAACTTCAAACACGGAGAAAAGTGAACCTTTAGGGAAGTTCAAAGGAAAGCTGCGGCGTCTGTTGCTTTTGCAATAACGTTGCTGGCTCCGAGTCCTTCCGGAGCGCAACCGAAGCCGCTGGCGAATCCCGTGCAGACAACTTGCCCTGCGTTCCTGACAGATTTCAAAGAGGGCATTTGCACGGCAGCAGAAAATATAGCTGTCGGATTTCTCTGTGGCGAATCAGACCTGCAGGTCAGGGACTGCAACAGGTTCTGTTGCGGGAATGAAAACCCTGAATGCAGCGGTAGCAAGACGGTGTCAGAGACCGATGAATCAGGGCTATCCCTTAACACAGAAGAATCTTTCAGGCAATTCCTGAGGGCGGTTTCAGGGGTTGCCTGAAATATCTTTCTTATTTTTTAAGCAGGTATTTTCAGGATAAAAGTATTTTCGAGAAAGTTACTTTCAGATTATTTTTTAGATTCAGGATTTTTAATGATCAGTTTCTAACCCGGTAATTCCTGGATATTCAGTTTGAGCAAAATATCTCGAAATATTCATTATTTCCGGGTGGCATTGGGTTGTATATGTCAGAAGCGTACTGGATAAAAATTTCTGGAGAATATATACCTTCGAGCCTGGACTTATATCCTGTAATATACGAATATTTACAGCATGGCTACAAAATTCTCGATGTCGGGTGCGGTTTAGGAAAGGCCACCCTGAAGCTCGCTTTCCTCGGATATTCGGTTAACGGGATAGATATAAACCCGGACGCGATCAGGGTTTTAAAAGCTGCTGCAGAAAGCCTTAAACTGAATGGGAAAATGATCGGGAAGGCTGAGTTTGAAATCGGAAATGCTTCAGGACTTCCTTTCTCTGCACAAAACTTCGATCTTGCAGTGATGCAGGCTTTTCTAACCTCCGTGCCTGATGCAAGGAAAAGGGAAGCGATAATGCGGGAAGCCTGGAGGGTCCTGAAGCCTGAAGGTTATCTTTACCTTGTAGAATTCAGCCAGAACTGGCACCTCAAACTTTACAGAAACCGATATCTCAAGGATTTTCCGGTTACAAAAGAAGAAGGCTCTTTCCGTACCCTGAACCCGGAGACAGGAGAAATCGAATATATTGCACATCATTTTTCCGAAAAAGAACTTGTATGTCTACTCGTAAACTGCGGGTTCGATATCGATTATTTCAGGGTTGAAGAGCTCAAAACAAGGACGGGAAATAATATCAACGGATTCGTTATTGTTGCCAGAAAACTTTGACTCTGGCTTATCTTTTAAAACCGGTTTTGAAACTGAGAGTATCCAGGCTTACTTCAGGTCATTCTGTCGCTAAGGTTAAGCCCGATGACTCCTACCACGACAATAAAAAGAGAAGCTATCTTCAGGGCATTGACAGGTTCCTTGAACCAGAAAATCCCGATTACAGTGATAAGAGCTGTTCCTAGCCCTGCCCATATTGCATATGCAATGCTAACATCTATACCTTTAAGAGCCAGAGTAAAAAAGAAGAAGCTGATAGCATAAAAAACGAAAATCAAGATCGATGGAAGTAATTTTGAAAAACTCAGGGAAAGTTTCATGCATGTCGTTCCGAAGACCTCAAATATAATTGCAAGTAAGAGCAGGTAATAATAATTCATCAATTTATTATTTATCGTCTCTTTATTTTTATTTTGTCTTTAGTATTTATTTAATATTTAGAATTTATCTGTCTAGTAGGTATCTTCTCTTTATTTTACGATTTTTGTAACTATTCAGCCTGAAGTCCTTCTTCCAGTCCTGCCAACCGATAAGGCTGGTAACATTCTGGGATTCTTTACTTTTGATAATTTTAGATTTAGTTCTTAGCATAATTATAACTCTCAAAGGTCAATCAGACTTTGAGTGTTAAAATATTTAAAAAGATAGATTTATTTGTTGATATATCACAAAAATAGTAAATATATCATAAAAATAGCGAATATACCATAAGGTTAGCAAATATATCGAGAAACTATCATGTAGATCCTCGTACATCATCTTAGTCGGTGAGTAATTACATATCCATGTTTGATAGAATTGCGCACCGTCGAAAGTTGGGGATGGTATCTGTAACTTCAGTCACCTGAACCTCGGCTTTCGATGACTAGGATATGCTCGGAATAATTATAGTTATTCTCGCAAAGAATTATACTTAAAAAAGAGAGAATTTCTTCAACATCTTCTAAGACATTATGTTTTTGATTATTTCTAGAATAGCCACATCAGATGATATCAATGGATACAATGGAAAAAATATTTGGAAAAACTGCACAAATGAAAGTCCTTAAGAACCTAATCGAAAAACAGAACGAATCAACTTACATATCAGGAATAGCTGAGGAAACTGGATTGTCTAACTCCAGCGTATCAAGGGTTATCACACCTCTAGTCACTTTAGGCGTGGTCCTTGAAAAACCACTCGGAAAGCACCTCCGAATTTACCAGTTGAACATGGAAAGTGAGGCAACAAGTGTTATTATAAATTTTTACAGCAAAATTAATCAGATAATAGATTAAGTCTGAATAATAAGAAGCAGGGAAGTTGAAATTTCCCAATTTACTTTTTTAAAATTATCATCTCTTGTAAATATATCACAAAACTAGAAAATTTATCCTCGTACATCATCTTAGTAGATGAGTAATTACCTTTTTTTTATTTAATTTTCTGTTTATTATTTATTTTCTGTTTATTATTTATTTTCTGTTTATTATTTATTTTCTGTTTATTATTTATCTTCTGTTTATTTTACTATTATTTTTATTTAATCTTCGGTATATTATATTTTCTGTTTAGTATTTATCTTCTGTTTAGTATTCTTCTCTTTATTAATCAGTAATTTTTAACGCCATTTTAAGTTATATTTCTCGAAAATTTCTCGAAAAACAACTATTGAAAAATCGCTATTAATAGTTATTATATGTACCCTGTTATATATATAACATTTTTTTAAATAAAGGAACGGATGAAGGCGCAGAAAGTGTTCTTGCGTCTGTGATCCTTTGACATTATGTCCCCGAAACTTTGCAGATAGATTTATATAGAATGATAACCACGGAAATATTTGCAGTAAAAATAAAGAGTCATATAATCTGTTATTAAAAACTTCATTTTTGTTTTTAATAAAAGAATGTATAGATCTTATTTTTATAGCAACCTAGAGGATATCCGCTATAAGCGGAGGTGAAGCAAAAATGAGCTTTAATGACAGAGGGAACTCTTTCAGGGGAAGAGACAGCAACCGGGGAAACAGAGACAACAACCGTGGAGGTTTCAGAGGCGGCAACAGCGGTCCCAGGGAAATGCACTCCGCAGTTTGTTCCGATTGTGGTGTTGAGACCCAGGTTCCATTCAAGCCAGCTGAAGGAAGACCGGTTTACTGCAGAGACTGCCTACCAAACCACAGGAAGTTCTAATTCCAAAAATTCGTAACCTTTTTAATAATTTTATCACTGGAAACCCTCTTTCAACAGGGTTTCCTATCCCTATTTATTATCATGTCATATCTGCCACTCAAGACCTTTTCTCTTTGAAGAAGACGATGTTATTTCTTCAGTTTTTATGGATTAATCTTATATAGCATAAAAATTGTTTTATCTTTAGTAAAAATAATGAGACATATAATCTGTTATTAAAAACTCCGTTTTGTTTTTAAATAATAAGTTATATCCGATCATGTTTTTATCGAATATATGTATCCGCTCAAGCGGAGGTGAAACAAAATGGGTTTTAGTGACAGAGGAAATTCCTTCCGTGGAGGCAACAGAGACAGCAACCGCGGAGGTTTCAGAGGCGGCAACAGCGGCCCCAGGGAAATGCACAAGGTTGTCTGTTCTGACTGCGGTGTTGAGACTGAAGTTCCGTTCAAACCGACAGAGGGAAGGCCGGTTTACTGCAGAGACTGCCTGCCTAAACACAGAAAGTTCTAAATTTAAATTTCTCAATGTAAAGTGTTGATTTACAAATTTGTTATATCAACACTTATCCACTTTTTATTCTATGTTTTTTACCTTACGTGCAGGTAAAAGGCATAGGAACCCTTTGATATTTAATAATTTATTTATTGAGTGGGAACAAAAACATCCAGTACATCAGTTAAAATTAATCTTTAGAGATAGAATTGCTCTGAAGGATTTTGAAGCAGACCCTCAGTCCATGGGTTATGGAGTAACTGAAGGATCTTTAAAATCTAGAGGTTTCCTGAGATTTCGGGTTTTTCAGAGATTTCAGATTATTAAGAGGTTTTTTAATTCCTATTCATTTATGAACTATCACATCAAAGTACCTAAAGAATTGGTGAACACAGAAAATCCGAAGAACATGATATTAAGGAAACAGCGACAAAATAATTTAAACTAATAAAACTACGAGGAATTAACCTGGCAAACTATAGAAGCAATATAAGGAAGAGAAAGGCAGGAACCGGAAGCAACGCACCGGTTACTCAGGAAGTAACAAGAGTGCGTACTCCACGTAAGGAGAATCATGAAGTTCTGGCAACTGTAGGAAGCCTCTTAGGCTCAAAAAGAGTCACATTGCAGTGTATGGACGGTATAGTCCGAATGGGCAGAATTCCAGGATCCAAAAATAAGAAAATGTGGATCCACGAGGGAGATGTAGTAATCGTTGCTCCCTGGGAGATCCAGGATTCCAAAGCCGATGTAATCTGGAAGTACACAAGGCCCCAGGTCGAATGGCTTGAAAGAAAAGGTTACCTGAAATAATTCCTGAAAATTACAGTAGAGTTTAAATAAAAATTATATTGTCCTGACAATACTTCGGTTTTAACCAGTTTTCGGTTAAACCTCTATTCCTCTTTTCCGTGTTTCGTCCTTCAAGCGCTTGCCTCTAACCTTTTCAACTTATCCCTCTGCTGCTCGCGGAGTTCAACTGGCAATTGCCGCATCTGTCAGAAAAGAATTAGAAAGATTGGCTTTAACGCAGGCAACTCTGAGGATAGAAAGTACTTTTAACGTTTTCCGGATTTTTTGAGTAAAATTTATATAATCTGACTGTGTACTAGGAACATTAAAAATAAAGAGACATATAATCTGTTATTAAAAACTAATTTCTGTTTTTAATCAAAGAGTTATATATCAGTCTTATTTTTAAACTATTGACTATCCGCTGTAAGCGGAGGTGAAAAGAAAATGGCTTTTAATGACAGAGGAAATTCCTTCCGGGGAAGAGACAGCAACCGTGGAGGTTTCGGAGCTCCGAAGGAAATGCACAATGCAATCTGTTCTGACTGCGGCGCTGAAACTCAGGTGCCTTTCAGGCCTGACCCTGACAGACCAGTCTATTGCAGAGAGTGTCTTCCTAACCACAGGAAACCCAGAGAAAACAGGTATTAATACTGGTAATACCGGATTCTTTGAAAATTTCACTTGACAATTATGTCCGTTTCGGTTAGCTTGAGTAGGCCAAACGGACTACTTCTTTTATACTCACTTCTTATTGTAAAGTATATCGTTACATTTTGATCGAATTCTTTATTGAATGATACTGTTAATTTGATCGAATTCTTTATTGCATATTCTTTATTGTATATTATACTGTTAATTTCCATCGTATTTCTTTGTCATAGAATGATATTGTTAATTTTCATTGAATTTTTTTATTGTATATTTATACTGTTAATTTTAATCGAATTTCTTTGTCGTAGAATTAGATTGTTAATTTGATCGAATTTCTTATTGTATAATTATACAATTACTTTGATCGAATTTCTTTATTATAGAATTACATTGTTAATTTTTTATTGAATTTCTTATTGTATAATTATACTGTTACTTTGATAGAATCACAAATTTTACCGTTCTTCACAATCGTTTCAAATAAAAGAGACAAATTCTCCTGTACCCGTTATATTTGTTTGGAGTAGAATATTTTATACCCTTTACTCCGTTTTTTCATGGGAAGATTTATATAATTAAAACACTGTGTAGGTGTAGTAAATAAAGAGACGTATAATCTGTTATTAAAAACCAATTTTTGTTTTTAATCAAAAATGTTATACAATCTTGTTTTTACTTTATATATTACCCGCTATAAGCGGAGGTGAAACAAAAATGGGTTTTAATGACAGAGGAAATTCTTTCCGTGGAGGCAACAGAGACAGCAACCGCGGTGGTTTCAGAGGCGGCAACAGCGGCCCCAGGGAAATGACCAAAGTAACCTGTTCTGACTGCGGTGTTGAGACTGAAGTTCCGTTCAAACCAACAGAAGGACGGCCGGTTTACTGCAGGGAATGTCTTCCTAACCACAGGAAATTTTAAAGATAATCCGTATTGGGTGTTAATTTGATCTGGATTAACACTTAATTCATTTTTCGCTTTTGGCTTTATTCGTTCTATTTTTCACCTTTTGTTTCGGGGGATGTGTTCGGAAGTCGAAAACATAATAATTAAATCCAGACTGTTGGGGAATAGAAATTGTCTTTTATCCCACTCGCGAAAAAAGGAAAACCAGTAGAATCGAGAATAAAAACCAGCAAAAACATCCAATATAAAAACTATCGGAATGAAGAATCAGTATAGGAGGAATTAATTTGGCTAATTACAGAAGCACTATTAGAAAAAGAAAAGTTGGATCCAATAAACCTGTAAGTGCAGGAGACAACCCTGAAGTATCAAGGGTGCGCACTCCTCGCAGGGACAGAAACGAAGTCCTGGCAACAGTAGCAAGTTTACTTGGCTCAAAAAGGGTCACATTGCAGTGCATGGACGGCGTTATCCGGATGGGCCGAATTCCCGGTTCCAAGAAAAAGAGAATGTGGATTCGCGAAGGCGATGTTGTTATAGCAAACCCCTGGGAAGTTCAGGATTCCAAAGCCGATGTTACCTGGAAGTACACAAGACCTCAGGTAGAATGGCTTGAAAGAAAAGGATACCTTAATTAAAATATCTTAAATACCCTTAATACTTTATTCGACTTACATAACACTACCTTAACTTATGGTTTCAATTAACCTGTGGTTTTGAAAAATCAAATATTAAAACCACAAGCAAATACAATTAAACTGCAAACTCAATACGAGTTATAATAGCTTTTCAATTTTGAGCAGTTCGTCAGCTTCTTCTTTGCTCAAAATCCCTTTCATTACTATAATTTCCTTAACAGGCATTTTCTTATCAAGCACCTCTTTTGCAATCTCCGCAGCCTTAAGATACCCTATCTTCGGGGCAAGGAAGGTTACCAGAGCAGGATTTAGCTCAAGGTAAACCCTGCACCTGTCCTCGTGCGCCTTAATCCCTTCTACGCAGCGTTCCTGAAAGATTGGCAGGTAGTTCGCGAGAAGGGCAATGGATGCAAGAGTGTTATGGGTCATCAAAGGAGTCATGACATTGAGCTCAAGCTGTCCTGCCTGGGCTGCAAGAGCGACTGCTGTATCATTGCCCATAATCTGGAACCCGATCATATCCAGGCACTCAGCCATTACAGGGTTGTATTTCCCTGGCATTATGGACGAGCCAGGCTGCACAGGCGGAAGCTCAATTTCAGAAATCCCTGTCATGGGGCCGGCATTAAGCAGCCTGAGGTCATTGGCTATCCTTATAAGTTCAATTGCAAGTTCCCGGAGAGCCCCTGAAAAAGCTGCAAGCTGGGATCTGCTCTGCAGAGCTTCGAAACTGTCAGCGGCCCTGCGAAATGGCAGTTTGCAAAGTTCGGAAAGTTTTGAAATCACAAGCTCCCGATATCCCGGATCGGTATTCGCCCCTGTTCCGGTTGCAGTCCCTCCTAAAGGAAGTTCCAGGAGGTCGTTTCTGCGTTCTTTTATCCTGCGCGAAGCCCTTAACAGCGCAGCGGAATAAGCCCCAAACTCGTCGCCAAGGGTCACAGGTACGGCATCCATAAGATGTGTTCTTCCTGACTTGGGGATACCCGAAAACTCCACAGCTTTCTTCTGAAAAGCCTCCGCAAGAGAAGCAAGAATATCAAGAAGCCTGTCAGCCGCAAAAATGACAGCTACGTATGAAGCGGTTGGAAAAGTATCATTGGTTGACTGGGCCTTATTCACATGGTCGTTAGGGCTCAGGAAATCGTAGTCTCCCCGTTTTTTACCCAGCAGCTCGAGAGCACGGTTAGCAAGAACTTCGTTAATATTCATATTAAAGGAAGTGCCTGCTCCTGCCTGAAAAACATCAACAGGAAACTGAGCCGAATACCGCCCTGTGGGGTCTGAAAGCACTTCCTCGGCTGCCGATACAATAGCGTTCCCTCTTTTCCTGTCAAGAAGTCCTAGTTCCATATTAGCAAGAATTGCCGCTTTTTTTACCAGGACATATGCCCTGATGAATTCCGGCCTTTCCCCCTGCCCGCTGACAGGAAAATTACAGAGAGCCCGCTGGGTCTGGATGCCGTAATAGGCATTTTCCGGAACTTCCATCTCTCCCAGCGAATCCTTTTCGACCCGGGTTTTCAGAGTAATTGGTTCACCTCAGAAAATTTTCTTTGAAACTTCAGAGTTTTTATTCAGGTTTCTTTCCAAGAGCCTTAATTTCCTTTCTGGCCTTTCCGATCCCCTCAACAGGTGGAACGCCTTTCGGGCAGACAGCCCTGCAGTTTGCATGGAATTCACAGCCCCACCAGCCGGATTTACTGTTGGCAAGCATGAGTCTCGACTCATCATCAGCCTCACGCGGATCGATATGGAACCTGTATAACTTTGCAAGAGCAGCAGGACCCAGGAAATTCCGGTCCTTTCCCGAAACCGGACAGGAACCAACACAGGCAGCACAGAGTATACAGTTGGTGTACTTCTCAAGCTCCTTTACTGCATCAGGCTGCATGAGCCTCTCCAGATCAGAGGACTTTGAAGCCGGTTTAAAAGTCGGCTCGACTGCCCTGTAGAATTCGAAGAATTTATCCATGTCCACAATAAGGTCCTTTATTTTCGGCATGGAAGGAAGGGGTTCTACAAGTATCTCATTTTTGGGATCCCAGGAAACGGTATCTTCCATTCCCGGAAAAGGCCTCAGTTTTATTTTTCCTTCACCTTTGAGGAGTGTTTCGATCCGCGTCCGGCAGGCAAGCCCTGGGATTTTATTAATCAGCATTGCACAGCTCCCGCAAACTGCTCCCCTGCAGGAATAGCGGAAAGCAAGGGAATCGTCGAACTCTTCCTGGATTTTGAAGAGGGCGGAAAGCACTGTCATCCCTGCCGATGATTCGATTTCAAAGATATCGTAGTGGGATTCCCCGGTTTCCCTATCAAAGCGGAATACCTTCAATTTCATCAGTATACACGCTCCTTTACAGCGAATTTCCCGAGCCTTACAGGCAGGGACTCAAGCGCAGGTTTTCCTTCTTTTAGCCTGTAGATAGTATGGTAGAGGAACCTTTCATCATCCCTGTACGGGTAGTCAGCCCTTGAGTGGGAACCCCTGCTCTCCTGTCTGGCAATAGCGCCCCTTGCAACGGCTTCTGCGATATCAAATAATCCTTCAAGTTCGAGTGTATAAATAACTGCATAGTTGAATAGAGTGGACTTGTTATCGATATAGACTTCAGGGTAACTAGCTTTGAGTTTGAGAAGCTTTTCCAGCCCTTTTTCCATCCTCTGTCCTTCGCGAAAAACTCCGAAGTACTCAAACATCGTTTTCTTCAGTTCATCCCTGAGGCTGTACATTTTCATTCCGGATTCCCTGGAAAGCAGTGCTTTTATCCGCGCATCCTCTCCGGACAGGCGTTTAAGGACAGCATGTTCGGCTCCTTTCCTGTCCCAACTTCCTGAAACCGGGAAAGACTTTCCAATTTCCTGCCCTGCAAGCTTTCCGAAAACCACAGTTTCAAGCAGCGAGTTGCCCCCAAGCCGGTTTGCCCCATGAACGCTAATGCAGGAGCATTCCCCTGCCGCATATAGCCCAGGCAGTTCGGTTGCAAGGTCATTTCCTGCATCCACGCCTCCCATGGAATAATGCTGACCTGGCTGTACTGGAATTGGAGCTTCAACAGGATCGATTCCTGCAAAGTCCAGGGAAATAAGCCTTATCCCGGGGAGGCGTTCTGCGACTTTCTCCTTTTTCAGGTGCCTGAGGTCAAGGAGCACGTAACCGCCCTCAAATCCTCTGCCTTCGTCTATTTCCTGCTGAGCGGCCCTGGCAACTATATCCCTTGGGGCAAGTTCCATGGATGCAGGGGCATATTTCTCCATAAAACGCTCGTTCCTGCTGTTCAGAAGGTAGCCTCCTTCTCCTCTTGCCCCTTCAGTGATAAGGATATTTGTGCCGTACAGTGTTGTAGGGTGAAACTGCACGAACTCCATGTCCTTTAAAGACACACCTGCCCTGAGCGCCAGAGAAGTTCCGTCTCCGGTGTTAATCAGGGCGTTTGTGGAACGGGCAAAAAGCCTCCCAAAACCTCCCGTCGCAAGAAGCAGGGAATAACAGGTAAAACCGTGCAGGTTCCCGTCAGCGATGTTTACTGCAGTACATCCTGTGCACCTTTCCTCTTTCCCGGAACCTTTTCCAGAAGATCCTCCGGCTTTTACCAGGGAGGTTACAAAGAATTCTTCATAAAAGGTAAGCTTACCACCTTCCGACCCTTTATTTTTCGCCCTGCCTATAAGCTGTTCATAAAGAGTATGCAGGATGTTATGCCCTGTCCGGTCTGCAGCATAGCAGGTTCTTGGGAACATACCTCCCCCAAAAGGCCTCTGTGCGATCCTGCCGTCAGGAAACCGGGAAAAAACGGTTCCGAAATGTTCAAGTTCTATTACTGCAGCAGGCGCATTTTTGCACAGAATCTCCACTGCATCCTGGTCAGCCAGGTAATCCGAGCCTTTGACCGTATCAAATGCATGGTCTTCCCAGGAATCTTCAGCCACGGCATTCCCGAGAGCTGCATTTATTCCTCCCTGGGCTGCTACGGAATGGGAGCGGAGAGGGTGCACTTTGGAAATAATGGCTGTATTAAGCCCCTGATCCACAGTCTCGATTGCTGCGCGAAGCCCGGTCAGTCCGGCTCCGACTATGACCACATCATGTGAATGGATAGGATACCCTGCTTCAGTCCCTTCTCCTCCCAATTATTTCCCTCCGGATTTGATTTTAACGTTGCAGGATTTGCGTAAATTAACCCGCAAGCCCATGAAATTTCGCGTATCAGAATTTACATTTAAGGTTTCCCAGTTCTACCGAGAAAGTCTCGTAGTTTACGGAGTAGTCTATAGGGCATTCAATGACAACCACTTTATTCAGGGCAAAAGCTCTCTCCAGGACTTCTGCGAGGTCATCATCTTCTTTAACCCTGAAACCCACAGCTCCAAAACTCTCAGCAAAAAGAGAGAAATCAGGGTTTCCGTAGTCCAGCCCGAAGTCCTCAAAATGCATCTTTTTCTGCTTCCATTTAATAAAGCCGAAGCCGTTGTCATTGAGGATAAGAACAACCACAGGAATTCCATAGCGGACTGCGGTCTCAAGCTCCTGGCAGTTCATCATAAAGCCTCCGTCCCCACAGATTGCAAGCACGCGGCGTTCGGGATAAAGAAGCTTTGCAGTAATCCCTGCAGAGAGTCCTGCGCCCATAGTTGCAAGGGCATTGTCAAGGAGAACAGTGTTGGGGGCATAGGTCTTGTAAAGGCGAGCGAACCAGAGCTTATAAATCCCATTGTCCAGCGTAATTATATCTTCCCTCCCAAGCACTTCCCTGGCACTCTGGACCACAGCCTGCGGGGGAGGAGGGTAGCTTTTCCTGGCAATAGCGTTTATTTTTTCCTCAATGAAACGTCTTGTGTTTTCAAAGATAGGAAACTCCCGCTTTCCAGGAATGCTTGCAGCAAGTTCCCTGATTGAAGAGGCGATATCTCCAATAATTTCTACTGCTGGATTAAAATACCTGTCAGGTACGGATTCCACGAAATCGATATTTACGATCTGCTTGTCCAGTTTACGGTTCCACAGGTAGGGAGGATATTCCACTATGTCGTAGCCTACAGTGATAATAAGGTCAGCTCCGTCAATTCCGCAGTTAACATAGTCCCTCGCATGAATGCCTGTGGCAAAAAGGCTGTGAACACAGTCGTCCGGGACAACACCTTTCCCCATCTGGGTATGCACCAGGTAGATGCCTGTCTTTCTGACAAAATCCTCGAGTTCCTCAGTGATCGCTTTACGGTTCGCTCCCGAAGAAACTATAATAAGGGGATTCTTAGCCTCACAGATCATAACCGCAGCTTCTTTGACAGCTCCGAGATTAGGGTAAGGGATTTTAATTTCGCTTCGCTTCTGCACCACTGCCTCAGTCTCTTCTTTAGCCACATCCTCAGGAAGTTCAATATGCACAGCTCCGGGCCTTTCGGCTTCCGCATGTTTGAAGGCGTTCCGGATCACTGTGGGGATCATTCCAGGATCCGTTACGGATACGGCTTTTTTGCAGAGCGGTTCCATCATCCTGACAACGTCTACAAGCTGGAAACGGGCTTGCCAGTTGTCAGCCAGGGCCTTTTGCCCGGATATGGAGATAAAAGGAGCTCCTGTAAGCTGAGCCTGGGCAACACCTGTGACAAGGTTAGTGGCTCCGGGCCCGAGAGTTGAAAAACAAACCCCGGTTTTTCCTGTCAGCCTTCCGTAAGCAGCAGCCATAAACGCTGCAGCCTGTTCGTGCCTTGTTACTATCAGTTTGATTCCGGAAATCCTGAGAGCTTCAAGCAGGTCAAGGTTTTCTTCGCCTGGCAGTCCGAAAATATATTCCACACCTTCTTCTTCAAGCTGGGCAACGAAAAGATCCGAAGCTTTCATGAAAAAACCCCAAATATGATCATTTTTATGGCTCCTGTTCAAGTCATATTAAATAGGACTTACGCAGTTGAACTGAGAAATCAGTAACACTAAACCCCGAAAGGTCTAAAATATTAATTTAAACCACAGTGTTTACTGAACTTAATTTTGTATCTCAAGTGCGTAAGTCTTATTAAATTTATTATAGCTTGCTTGTGAGCTTGGATTAATTTGTTTGTTAAGCTTGGATCAGGTTATTTGTCAAGCTTAAATTAGGTTGTTTGTTAAGCTTGAGTAAAGTCTACTTGTCAAGCTTGAGTCAGGTTATTTTCAAGCTTAAACAAATTATCAAGCTTAAACATGTTTTCTTAATCAACTCTGGATAGCCTTTTCAATATAAAGCTTCAGTCATTTCATAGTCACTGTAGAGCCTTCATTTATTAACCACGACGGTCTTAATATTCACAAACTCCTTAAGTCCATAATGTGAAAGCTCTCGCCCTACTCCGGATTTTTTTACCCCGCCAAAAGGCAGCCTGGGATCGGACTTAACCATCCCATTGATAGCTACAAATCCGGACCTGATCCTTTTTGCCAGCCTTTCGGCCCTTTCCAGATTCCCGGACCAGACTTCAGCTCCAAGCCCGAACTCTGTGGAGTTTGCGATTTCCACCGCCTCGTTCTCGTCCTTTACCATGATTACTGGCGCAATAGGTCCGAAAATCTCCATATTGCAGACCTTCATGTCCAAACTGGCTGCAGGGATAAGAGTCGGCCTGAAAAAGAAGCCCTTTTCAGGTTCCTCCCCATAAATATGAAGCTCTGCTCCTTTCTTTTTCGCATCTTTCAGGACCCTTTCAAGACTCTCGACAAATTCCTTCTTTGCAACAGGCCCGATATCTGTTTCCTCATCCATCGGGTCCCCGAGTTTCAATTCCTGCATTTCGAGTTCAAATGCCTCGATAAAATCCACAACGACATCTTCTACAACAATAAACCTCTTGGCAGCAATACAGCTCTGTCCGGTATTGAGAAAACGGGACTCTACCGCAACCTGCGCAGCCTTCTCGATATCGGCATCCTCAAGCACTATGAAAGGGTCAGACCCTCCCAGCTCCAGTACCAGAGGCTTGACCATTCCTCCTGCAAGTTCACCTATTTCCGAGCCTGCATTTATGCTGCCGGTAAGAGAAACTCCATCCACCATATCCTCTTCAAGAATTTCCATTGCAGTTTTCGAGTCAATTAAGAGAGTACTGAAAACATTTTCCGGAAACCCGGCCTCAAGAAATACTTTTTCAATTTCCAGCGCCGATCTCGGCACATTCGAAGCGTGCTTTACCACACATACATTTCCTGCGCACATTGCAGGTACTGCAAACCTGAAGACCTGCCAGAACGGAAAATTCCAGGGCATTATCCCGAGAATCACTCCAAGCGGCTCAAAAGTCACATAACTTTTCTCAGCCCCCGTATCCACAACTTCGTCTTTTAGAAACCCGGCTGCGTTTTCCGCATAATAGTCACAGAGCAAGGCGCATTTCTGAATCTCGGCTCTCGACTGCCTGATAGGTTTTCCCATTTCTTTCGTAATAATTTCGGCATAAACATTAGTATTCTGCCGAAGGACCTCCCCGGCCCTTGAAAAGTATTTTGTCCTTTCCTCAACAGACAGTGAACTCCACCCTGAAAAGGCAGCCCTGGAATTTTCAATACGGAGCTCACATTCCCCGAAGGAAAACGAGTCATATGTCCAGTTTACTTCTTCAGTGTAAGGATTAACGGATTTGATTTTCATGACCTCCCCCCGAAAAAAGTCATTTAACAATATTGGAATTCCCGGTATTAGAATTTAAGGAAAATTGAGCAGAAAATAAAGGCCCGGGTATTAAGCTTATTCCTAAGACTCAAAAAGAAAGAAACATCCTGAACTTACAACCAGTTTTTCATCGATTAAGAAGAACTATGTTCAGAATCTAGCAGTAATCGTTATAAAACCCCAATATCAATTATAAAGCATCTATTATAAAACACACGATTTAGTGGGAGGAAAAAATATGAGAAAAGCACTTGTTATATTGATAGTGTTGTTCGGTGTATTCCTTGCAATAGGATGCGCTGGAAAGGAAGCTCCGAATAAAACCGAAACTACGGTTGTAAATGAAACAAATGTAACTACGGTTGTAAAGGAAACTCCGGTTAAGGAAGTAACCAGGACCACTATACAGGGACCTAACGCTACTGTAAACAGGACCACTATACAGGGTGAAAACGCTACTGTAAATAGGACCACTATACAGGGTGAAAACGCTACTGTAAATAGGACCACTATACAGGGTGAAAACGCTACTGTAAAAAGGACCACTATAAAAGGCAATAATACTACTGCGGTTAAGACCACTGTAATAAAAAAGTAACTCCTCCTGGCAGGTAATATCTGCCAGAGGCAACTGAAGAAGTAACCCTAAGAGTGTGGGCAGAGTAATCCGGCAAATCTGGTCAAGGCTGAATTATAAGGTGATAATCAGTAATGACCAGGATTCTGCCCATAATAGCAAAACTTTCACAGTACAATCCTGTAACATAAACTTTAAATACAACGAATCGTAGCTGTAGAATTTAGTCATGTAACAGGAAGAAGAAAAGTACCTAGTCATGTGACAGGAAGAGAAAAATACCTGAATTAAGTATCCAATCCACATTTGCCAGAGGAGGCATATCGAGATTGTCTGGAAATTTAGCTTCAGGGAGAGAGCCTTTTAAAAAAATGACTTCACTTTTTTAGAGAAAATTATCCTGTTCTTAGCTGGTTAGACTCTTTTTTATTGACCAGAAGATACTGTGTGTATCTCATTTTAAACGACTTATTTCGTGACACTTTAAAATGCCTTATTTTGTGATTCAGAGAAACAGTAAAACGGGAAAAAGTAAATTTTTTGAGTTTATCTCAAACTCTATCTCCAAAGAACTATGATACCAGATTAATCATAAAAGAAACTATGTTTAGAATCTGTTAGGAACTATTATAAAATAAAAATGTTAATAATAAAGCACCTTATATTTAATGGGGGGAAAGAATGAGAAGAGAACTTGCAATTTTCATAGTTTTACTTAGCGTATTCCTGGCAATAGGATGCGCAGGAAAGGAACCGGCAACTCCAGCCGAAAAGCCTGCAGTAACTCCGGTTGAAACGCCTGTAGCTCCGGTTTCGGATGTAACGCCTCAACCTGTAGATGAAGGCAAGATCGTCGAAGTTGCCATTGAGAATTTTTCCTTTAATCCTGCATCAGTCGAAATATTGACAGGTGATACCGTAAGATGGACGAACATGGACTCCGCCACTCATACCGTGAGAGGGCCTACTTTTGAGTCCAAGGTACTAGAGAAAGGAGACACATACGAATTCCTGTTTACAGACGCAGGAACCTATAATTATGATTGTTCGATCCATCCTTCTATGAAGGGGACTGTGGTGGTTAAGGAGAAGAAGTGAAGACTTGTAAGAGCATTGAAATTTGAAATACAGAATTGCTTTAAATCTCCATTTTGTGAAAAACAGGTTTTTAAAAACGATTTATACTTTTTAGGCATTAATAAGCTCTAATCCTTTATCAATAAATTTATTTATAGTTAATTTCTGCGGATAAAGAGTTTAAAATATAGACAAAAATTGCTGAAAATCGCTTCATAACAATTCTTTTGTCTTAGAAACGCAGTCGCTTTTTTGCTTAAAAATCACTGCTTGGAAGGATTTCACCCCTACTTAACAAAACGAAGCCTACAGAAGGATGAAACTCCCGATGTTCTCGATACCCTGCTTCTCATTTATAAAAAAAGAACTTTGAAGATTATTCTTTTTAAAAATGCTTTAATAGCAACAGTAAATAGTTATGAGAAAGAATTAATGAAATAGATCGTAAAGAGTAGAATAAATCACGGAGAGAGGTATTAGTTTTTAAATTTTTTAAATGGAAAATTTGAAAAATCAGGGCAATTTCTGCGTAGTCTACTTGAACGATTTGAAACAGATAGAAAAGATTTAACCTTTACTTTTCCTCTACCTTTTCCCGTATAAAATCGTAAATCATCCCGGCAACATTGATTTCGCAGCATTTTTCAAGCCCTTCGAAGCCAGGGGAGGAATTAGCCTCGCAGACTTTGAAGTGGTCGCCGTCGAAAAGGAGGTCTATGCCTGCGATCTCGAGGCCGAAAATGCGGGCGGTTTCGGTTGCCAACTTTTCTATTTCAGGGGTCATGTCGAATTTTCGGACTTCTCCGCCTCTTGAGTAATTGGACTTGAAACTGCCTGCAGGGGCTACCCTTTCCATACAGGCGACTGCACGGCCTCCGATTACGAGGACGCGGAGATCCCGGCCGACACTGGATTTTATGAACTCCTGGAGAATAATATTTGCATTGGGATTGGTTATGTGGATCAGTTCCATGATATCCCGGAAACTTGTATGGTTTTCCGAAAGAAAAATGCCTTTGCCCATGGAACCTGAGAGAGCTTTTACGATAAGAGGAAAACCCAGATATTTTTCTACAAGGTCTATGTTGACCGGGTTTTTGGCAAACATCGTGTTCGGAGAGGAAATTCCTCTTTCTGCCAGGATCTGCTGGGAATAGAGTTTATCTTTGACAGTATCAATGCTCTGGGAAGAATTAAAAACACGGACTCCAAGGCTGCTCAAGGTGGCGGATGACCGCAAGGGCAAAATATGTTGTGCCTGCGCCCATTCTTGGAAGGAGAAAATCAGGCAGAGGAACGACCTCTCCGTCAAGCAGGATACTTTTTCTATCGTCCCTTGTTACTATAAGGTCAAACTGGTCAGGTTTTACGACCCTTAGTTCTATCCCTTTCTCGCGCGCAACTTCGATGAACCGGTGTATTTCATACAATTCCTGCCTTAACTCTGCAGCCCCATTCTTATAAAGAATCCACCCTTTCATTCTTTCATCCGCTCTGTCCTGCGAAGAAATGCCCCGAAACTTAAAAAAGGTAAATATCTATTTAAAAAGCTTTCCCGATATATAGAATTATGCTTTCCGCCCCTGCACATGTTTTTCAATTTGGGCTTTTTTAGAATTCCTCCGGGAAAAACGGAAAAAATTCACGGTTTCTCAGGAACCGGCACTGGATCTCTGGCTTTATACAGATCCCTGGGACTCTGGTTCAGATTCATAAACTCTTCAAGCTGGGATTCAACAAGTTCTATCCCCTCAAAGCAGGCAATATGGAAAAGTGCATCTCCTTCATTGACCAGGGGAAGATTGTTTTCCCCTATAATGATGCCGTCCTCCTCTGTTCTCACGGGTATTTCCCCTGCTCCGCCAAACGGATCTACGATGAATCCAATGATTTCTCCTTCCCTTACCCTGCCCCCAAGCTTCTTGAGAGGATGAATAATCCCGCTTTTCGGAGCCCGGACCCAGATGCTTGAGCGGGAGATAACCGGCAAAATACTCTTTCGTTTCCGTGACGGGGAGACATGCAGCATTCCTATGGACTCCATAACTCTCCTGACCCCGCGCACGCCCATTCTTGCAGCAAGGGCATCAAAGCGAAGAGCTTCCCCGCCTTCATAAACAAGAACAGGGATGCCAAGGTTGCTTGCAGCTTCACGCAGAGACCCGTCCCGAAGTTTTGAGTCCAGGACAACAGGAACATTAAAGGCTTTTCCAAGCTCTCCCGAACCTGCCGTATCAAGGTTTACGCGGATCTGTGGAAGGTTGGGACGGTGGATAGCACCTGTGTGAAGATCGATTCCGCAGCAGCAGCGAACCACAATCTCATTCATCAGAATATATGCCAGACGGGATGCGAGAGAGCCTTTTTGCCTGCCAGGAAAAGAACGGTTAAGGTCTCTTCTGTCAGGAAGGTAGCGAGAAAGCGAGATAAAACCGTACATGTTTACCACAGGCACTGCGATCAGAGTCCCATGAATATGTCTCATTGCAGGTGATTCGAGTAGCTGCCTTATTATTTCAACCCCATTGATCTCATCCCCATGGATTGCAGCAGTGACGAAAATGCAGGGGCCAGGATTTGTGCCTCGGATTACATGGACAGGAATATTCATAGGGGTCTGGGTATAGAGGTGTGCAGCAGGCATTTCTATGCACTTTTTCTCTCCTGGCCTGACCTCAATACCTGCTATTTTAAAAGGTTCATCCATATCTCATTCCTTCTTCCCGGTTTGAATATTGGAGGTTTTTGCGTGTTTTTCCACATATTCAATGATGGCACCTGCAATGTCCTGTCCTGTCACGGTTTCAATTGCTTCGAGCCCCGGAGAAGAGTTTACCTCCATTACAAGAGGACCTCTTTCCGAACGCAGTAGATCGACACCCGCCACCTTGAGCCCCATGATGCGAGCTGCCCTTACAGCGACCTTCCGCTCTTCTGAGGTGATTTTCTCAGGAACGGCGGTTCCTCCCATGTGGACGTTGGACCTGAACTCCCCTTCTCTCGCTGTCCTGCGGATTGCTGCTACTACCCTGTTTCCGACAACAAAGCAGCGGATATCTTCTCCCTTCGATTCTCTTATGTATTCCTGCACCATTATATTGACATTCAAGCCCAGAAAAGCCTCTATTACGCTTTTGGCTTCCTTTCTGGTTTCTGCAAGCACGACTCCTATTCCCTGGGTACCTTCAAGAAGCTTGATAACGAGAGGCGGGCCCCCTACTATTTGTATCACGTCTTCCACATCATCAGGCGAGCGGGCATATCCGGTGGCAGGAAGCCCGACTCCCATACTGGAAAGTAATTGCAAAGCTCGCAGTTTATCCCTTGAACTGGATATTGCCATAGATTCGTTCACGCAGAAGACCCCCATTACTTCGAACTGCCTCACCACTGCAGTTCCATAGAAAGTTATAGAAGCCCCAATTCTGGGGATAATGGCATCGAAGTCACAAAGGTTATTTCCCCTGTAGCGAATCGTAGGACTTGAGGAGGTAATATTCATGTAGCAGCGCATTGTTTCGATTACGTGCATCACATGCCCTCTTTTTTTTCCGGCTTCCACAAGACGACGAGTGGAATATGATTTTTTTTCCTGCGACAGGATTCCTATTTTCACGCTAAAGCCGTCCCCCTTCAGGCCGCTTGATCCGAGAAAAAAATGGAAAAAATAAAATATCAAATGGAAAAAGTAAAAATATTGGATAACGCTTTTTGGTTACTGCATATCTCCCCCTACCTCAGCATACCTTGGGTCAATTTCTACAGCTTTTTTGTATGCATCTTCAGCTTCTTCTTCCCGCCCAAGATAATTCAGGCAGACAGCTTTTCCGAACCATGAATCTGCAGCCTGAGAATTGAGGTTAAGTGCATTTTCATAAATATCCAGGGCTTCTTCAAAGCGTTTGAGCTGGGCGAGCACAAAACCCAGACTGGAATAGGCTTCAAAATAATCGGGATCCAGCTGCGTAGCTTTCCTGTATGCCTCGACAGCTTCCTCGAATCTCTGCATCTGGCTGAGGGTAAAGCCTTTGTTGTACCAGACATCGGCATTTTCGGCATTAATTTCAATGGCTTTTTCAAAGGCTTTTATTGCTTCGTCATACTTTTCTAGATTTTCGAGATCTATTCCCATATTATTCCAGGCGTCATCGTTTTCAGGGTCCAGTTCCACGGCTTTCTCATACGCTTTCAATGCCTGCCTGTAACTGCCAAGGCTGTCCAGATCCACACCTTTATAGTACCAGGCTTCGAGAAAACCGGGATCGAGCTCAAGCGCCTTGTCGTAAGCAACAATTGCTTCGTCATAGTTTCCCATCTGCCCGAGGGCTATGCCTTTTCCCACCCAGGCTTCTTTATAATCGGGATTTTCCTCGAGGACTTTTTCATAGGCTTCGACAGCTTCCTCGTAATCTCCTGCCTGGCTCAGATTCAGGGCCTTTCCGTACCATGCGTTTGGATAGTCCGGCCTGAGCTCAAGAGCCTTTTCATAAGATTTAACAGCATCTTCATGTTTTCCAGCCTGGGAAAAAGAGAAAGCCATATTATTCCAGAGATCTGGATCTTCGGGATTGATTTTGACAGCTTTCTCATAGAGCTCGAGAGCTTCATCGTATCTTCCAAGGGTTTCAAGCGCTGCAGCTTTATTGTTTAAAAGGTAGATATTGTCTGGATCCTTCTCGATTGCTTTATCAAAAGATACGATTGCTTCATTAAACTTTCCAAGCCTGAGAAAGTCGAGCCCGCATTCGTTAAATTCGGCTGCAAGGATTTCATTGCTGACTTCCTGCTTACCTACGTCCCCCGAATCACTCAGAACATACATGTCTTCAGACGGCTCTTCTTCAGTTTTTTCTTCCTTACCTTCGTCTGTGAAGGTTTTATCTTTTGGTTCGTCGGAACTCATATCAAAATTTCCTGTACTGCCTTTTATGATAGACCCTGCGGATTTTCAAGTGCCCCGCGTTCGTTATTTACTTAAATCCGTTGTTCGTTTATGATTTATACATCTATCCTTTATGGCTTTTATAGCCTCTCCCCAACAAGCATTGGGAAAAGTTCCGAAAAGGAAAATAGAAAAAGAAAAAAGCGGTGTCCGAAAAGTTCGGAAAAACAGGCAGGCACAAAAATGAAAGACATTCAGAAGAATACTAACGGAATTCAGAAGAATACTAACGGAATTCAGAAGAATACTAACGGAATTCAGAAGAATACTAACGGAATTCAGAAAAATATGGAATGGATTTATCCCGGAAGCCTGAGAGCCGTACTTTTCGATATGGATAATACCCTTTTTGATTTCGTAGCTGCAAAACTTGTGGCTTGTAAAGAGATTCTTTTATATCTTGGAAGAGGAAAAAGAAATACTGCAGAAGAACCTTCAGAACTTTTCGAATATTTCCTGAGAGGAGTTTACGGTTTTGAAGACTGCGAAAATATTATGGATTATATGCAGGAAAGAAGCCTTTTTTCAGCTCAGGGCTACAGGCAGTGTTGCGATATATATGAAAGGGAAAAACTGCAAAACCTCAAACTCTATCCCGGTGTAAGAGATACTCTTGATGAGCTGAAAAAATCGGGCTTGAAACTTGCGATTATAACGGATGCCGATAGTTACCATACCCTGGCAAGGCTTAAAAAAGTCGGGCTTCGGGATTACTTCGATCTGCTCGTAGCTGCGGATATGACAGGCACAAAAAAGCCAGATCCTGCACATTTTCTTTTTGCACTTCAGGCTCTCGGGACCAAACCCGAAGAAAGCCTGGTAGTGGGAGACAGCATAAAAAGGGATATGGCACCTGCCCGCAAGCTTGGATTGAAAACCGCTTATGCTTCCTACGGAGACTGGAGGCGTGCAGAAGAAACGGATCAATGCTTTGATTTCAGGCTCAACACATTTTCGGATTTGCTTGAGATATCCGGGCTCTGAGCAGGCATGAAGTAAAACCTGAAGCCGTAAGCCAGATACATAAGCAGAAAAGAAAACTTTCAGAGAAAAGAAAACTTTCGGAGAAAAGAAAGTTTTTGGCCGCCGGATCCAAGAATCCGGTTTAGGACTTTTGGATAACGGCTTTTTCCGGCTCCGGATCCGCGGAGTTTATGGAAAGTCCTGCAATTGGGCTACTTAAAGGAGATCCGAATATATCGGATTTATATCGACTGCCCTTTCGTAGGCTTCCATTGCTTTCTGGTGTTTCTTGACCCTGTCGTATACAATACCCTTGCCAATCCAGGCTTTTGTAAAGCTCGGGTTGATATCTATGGCTTTCTCAAAAGCTTCAAGCGCCTCTTTGTATTTTTCCAGGTCTCTCAGGGCAATTCCCTTATTATACCAGAACCTGGCATTCTCGGGATTTGCTTTTATCTTGGTGTCAAAAACCTCCACTGCTTTTTCGATGTAGAGCTTTGCTTCTTCATGCTTTCCAAGCCAGCGGAGAGCCACACCCTTGTTATAAAGGGCTTTCCCGTTCGCAGGGTTTAACTCAAGAGCCCTGTTAAAAGCGTCAATGGCTTCTTGAAAACTCTTGATCTTACACAGACCCATACCTTTCTTGCACCATTCGCTTGCGCTCATAGAGCCCATATCATAGCTCTTTTCATAGAGGCGGATAGCCTTTTCAAAATCATCCATAGCAGCTTCGTATGCTTTCATTTCCCTCAGAGCCATTCCCCGCCTGTACCATACTTCAGGGTCCTCAGGAGCGAGATATATAGCCTGGTAGTACGCATCCAGAGCTTCTCTATATTCCATGAGGCCTATAAGCAGTTCAGCTTTGGAATACCAGGTCTTTGCATCCGCAGGGTTGATCTCAAGGGACCTGTTAAGAGCATCAAGAGCTTCATCATATCTGAAAAGGCTTTTCAGAACCATCCCTTTGCTAAACAGGATTTTTGCATTGTCAGGGCTCATTTCCAGAGCTTTGTTGTATGCATCCAGAGCTTCTGCAAACCGTTTAAGTTCATGGAATGCAACACCTTTATTGTACCACTCGTTCGAAGTCATCACTCAACCACACCTTTTTTCGATTACGTTTTCCACCGTTTACCACATCTACTCTAGCAATAATAATATATGCCTTCAGAGCGTTAAATTGGTTTTGTACTTTAGTTTCTTATTAAAAATAAGGACGCATTTATAGTTACACATTATAATTTACGTTCTGCTCTTTTTTAAGGATTGTGAAATATTCCTACACACTATTATTTTAAAAATAAAGTTTTGAAAACGTGGGCTATAATTAGATGAAGTAAAACAACTTATATTATATTCTTTCAAATTAGTATTAAAATTAAGAAAAATATATTTATTTGAGGCTTAAGTTCTTCCGCTTTTCCGCTTTTTAATCCGTTATCCTGCCCTGACCGGGAGAAAGATTGATCTGGAAAATGAAGCCTGAAAAAATCAGGAAGTTCCATTTTAGCGAAAACAGGGACTATGCCCTCTCACGGCATGTCAAAACTTTATTGTTGCCATTTGGATTGGAAACTCGAGGGTTTCTATGGTCTCCGGAAACTTGCAATAAGCCATGTTTTTTCTCACATTTTTCCGCCTTTTAAAGAGATGTTATGAAGATCATTGTAAAAATAATAAATCGGACTGCAGAGAAGACTGCAACGGGGATGATAAATTAATTAAAATAGTTGAAGAAGCTCGTAAAGGAATCACAAAGATATCCAGGAGTACATTTATAACATAGCTTGAAAGATGCAGGAAAAAAATTCCTGGGGAAAGCCTCTAAAAAGATTTAGTTTTTCAGGGTAATTATTCCCATTTGCAGAGCTTTAGAGTAAAAAGAAAAGGAATTTTTCCTGTTATATGCCGGCTTTCTCCTTCTACGTCAGATTCGAGTACGCCTTAATATCATCCCCACTCTGGCTCTCAGTTCCAGAGGATTAAAAGGCGCAGTAACAAAATCATCAGCTCCTGACTCAAAAGCTTCGACTCTGTTTTTCACTTCGCCCTTCTCCCTCAGCATCATCACTGGTATCCACCAGTACCTTGAACTGGCTTTAAGCTGCCTGCAGATATTAAAACCTTCAATATCCGCAAGCCCGGTATCAAGGAGAACAAGGTCGGGCTTTTCAGTTTTTACCGCTTCAAGTGCAGAAAACCCTCCAGGGGCTTTAACAACGTTATAATCTTCAGCTTCAAGCGTCGCCTTAATATTGTAGATAATACCCCCATCACCCATAATCAGGATTTTCTGCCTTGTATCGTTAAAATTTTCAATTCGGCTCTTTACCAGTTCCTCTTGAACCGAAAGAGTACATGCAATATCCTTCTCACTTATTTCAGGTTGTGCTTCAATCAATTTCAAGATCTCATGATCAAGATTTTTATTATGCATCACCCTCCATCACCATACAGTATAGATTTTCTTAGGTATTAAACATTTCTAAAATCTTTTGATATATACAATAATTCAAATTTGATACAGTATGAATAGAACAGAGTTACCCAAATATTTAGAAGAATTTTTATGGATCGCCGGACTTAACCAATAAGGAGATAAGTTTATAACCGTAAATAGCAAGTTAATATTGGAAATAAGAATCACTTACGGAGAACAGCCACCTCTGAGATGATAACAATGGATCCAATGGAAAAAATCTTCGGAAAAACCGCACAGATGACAGTCCTTAAGAACCTGATCGAACACCAGAACGAATCAACCTACCTTTCAGGGATAGCTGAAGAAACTGGCCTGTCCCACTCGAGCGTATCAAGGGTTATCACCCCTCTGATCGGGTCAGGTATTGTCATAGAAAAACCTCTGGGAAAGCAAATCCGGACTTTCCAGTTGAATATGGAAAGCGAGGCAACAAAGCTGATCATAGATTTCTACAATAAAATTAACCAGATGGTAGATTAAGCCTGAAAAACGAAAGCTCAGAAAAGAGCACGGAAAATCGAAATCCGGGGCAGGGCAAATTTACTGTCCCTTCTTTTCGAAATACAGATAGTGAAACTCTAAGGCAATTTCAGCCACAAAGTCCTGATTCGGATAGATTTCATGCAGCCTGTTTTTTGAGGTCTTCTATGTACTCGTTTGCAGCAGTAGCTGCGAGTGCCCCATCTCTAACTGCTGCCACAAGCTGCCAGATTGGTGTATCACGGCAGTCTCCAACAGCATAAACTCCTTTCTCCGAAGTCTCCAGTGAGCGGTCAGTCTGGATAAACCCTTCCTCGTCCTTTTTCACATCAATGATTTCAGTGTTAGGATGAATGCCTACATAGATAAAAACACCATCTGTAGCCAGTTCGCGCTGTTCCCCACTTTTAAGGTCTTTAAAGACGATTTTTTCAACCCTTCGAATATCTCCGCTGCTTCCTATGATCTCCAGTAAGCAGGCATTAAAAATGAATTCAATATTCGAAGTTGCAAAAACCCGGTTCTGAAGGACTTTTGCGGCCCTCAACTGATCCCTTCTGTGAATAAGATAGACTTTCCGAGCAATTTTTGAAAGGAGAAGGGCATCCGTGATTGCCGAGTTGCCGCCTCCGACTACTACAACGGTTTTATTTTTAAAAAAAGGCCCGTCACAGATGGCGCAGTAGGAAACACCTTTACTGATAAACTCTTTTTCTCCAGGCACGTTCAGATGCTTGGGATTTGCGCCTGTGGCAATTATGACAGCTTTCGATTCAAGGTCTCCACTGTCCGTGGAAACTATCTTTTTTTCTCCTTCAGCGCGAACAGAGAGGACTTCTGCTATCTTTGTTTTTACCCCGGCTTCCTGGGCATGGTTTTTATATTTCTCCATTAATTCGATTCCTGAGATCGACGGAAAGCCTGGGTAATTTTCTACGACGTCTGCAAGCGCAATCTGACCGCTAATTTCGCTTCTTTCAAGAATCAGAGTCTCAAGCCCGAAACGTACTGCATAAATCCCAGCTGCGAGCCCTGCAGGCCCCCCTCCTACAATTATCAGGTCGTACATACTTGCCTCCTGAATTAGAAAAACAGTTTTAGAAAATGTGCAAATTCCTTGAATAAATTCATTTAATATGGGCGATAGCATCGGCTTTTTTCGGAAGGCCTGTAAAAGCTATCTCCCCATCAATAATAGTCGTAGGAACCCCAACTATGCCATATTTGTCAATCAACGCCTGACCATCTGGAGTTTCCACATCTATTTCCTCGTACTCAAAGTCATATTCGGACTTCAGGTCTTTCCAGAGTCTGCGAGCTGCCGGACAGACAGTGCACCAGCTGGCGTGGATAAGCGTAACTTTAACCATGATTAAAAGCCACCTCTAAAAACTGCAATCGTAAGCCCATTTGTAGTATTAATTTCTAGATATAAATAAGTTAAGCGTATCCATAAATCAGGAAGATAAAGACGTGATATACCGGATATATCCGGACAAAAAGCTTTAAGCCAACAACGCCCTTAAACGGGCTATGCTCACATTTATAGGTTTGGGTCTTTTTGACGAATACGACATTTCTTTAAAAGGACTTGAGGCTGTCAGGAAAGCTGACCTTGTTTATGCGGAGTTCTACACCTCCTGTCTCATGGGTACAAACCTTGAAAAAATGGAAAAGCTCTACGGAAAAAAGGTTATTTTGCTTTCAAGAGAAGATGTAGAGCAGCATCCGGACTGGCTGAGCGAAGCAAAAGACAGGAATATTTGCTTCCTTACTGGCGGAGATACGATGGTTTCTACAACCCATTTGGATTTGCGCCTGAGAGCCAAAAATCTGGGGATAGAGACTCTCCTGATTCACGGAGCCTCCATTGCCTCGGCAGTTTCGGGGCTTACAGGTCTGCAGAACTATCGCTTCGGCAAATCCGCAAGTATTCCTCACCCCTATGAAAGCAGGAGAGGCACAAGAATAATCTCGGAAACTCCTTATGACATAATAAAACAAAACTCCGAACTTGGTCTGCATACTCTCGTGTTCCTGGATATAGATAAGGAAAAGGGCTACATGACTGTAAATACTGCACTTGAGCTTCTTCTTGAGGTTGAAGAAAAAAGAGCCGACGGAGTCATGCACGGAACTGCTGCTGTAGGAATAGCTAGGGCAGGCTCGGAAAAGCCTGTTGTGAAAGCTGACTATGCAGAAAACTTAAAGGACTTCGATTTTGGAAAACCTCTCCACATCCTCGTAATTCCCGGAAAACTGCACTTTCTTGAAGCTGAAGCACTTGTGAAACTTGCAGGAGGCCCGATAGGGTTTATGGAAGAGACAGAATAATGAAAAAAAGGATAGAACTGCTAAATTGCTTCCCTGGTGATCAAAATGCCTGCAGATTTGGATGAAAAGGTCAAAAGATATCAAGATATGCTAAAAAGAGCACTCCAGAAAGCGAAATATGCCCCTATCCCGGGGTCCCATATGTATGCCGTTGCAAAGGATTATTACACAATGGCAGATGCCTATTATAGAGATGGAGTGTATTTCCTGGAAAACAGAGACCCTGTAAATGCCCTGGCCTCTTTCAGCTACGGTCATGCCTGGCTTGATGCGGGAGCAAAACTCGGGGTTTTTGCAGTAGACGACGAAACTCTTTTTACCATATGAAAGAGGAGGATGTGAGCAGGAAGTCAAAAACGGAAAACGCCGGAACCCGGATGCCAGGAGAAAGCATAGATACCTTAAATGGAAAGACTGAGACCTTAAATGGAAGGCTGAAAATTGCAGAAATGAAATTTAAAAATTTAACCAAAAAACCATATAAAAAGTGAAGTCTATATAATCCTATTCTATTTGAAGCAGAAACAATTTATATACTTTATTCTATTCTTTAGATTCTGTAAAGCTTTTCCCTATCGGGAAATATTCTTGAAAAACGTTAATTGAATAATTACGGTGGACAATAATGAAGAACTTTCATGTGGTACTTGAAGCAGCTTGGTTGGTTAGAGATGTAAAGACGGCTGATGACGCTATAGGGGTCGCAATTTCTGAGGCTGGAAAGCGCCTGAACCCCAAACTGGATTTTGTAGAGGTCGACGTTGGAAGCACGTCCTGCCCGGCATGCGGTGAGCCTTTCAGCAGTGTTTTCATAGCAGCAAATACTGCTCTTGTAGGGCTTATTTTTGAGATGAAGGTTTTTGATGCCGAATCTGCAGAGCATGCGGAAAGGATAGCAAAATCCGTGATCGGGAAATCCCTCAGGGACATTCCGTTAACAGTTGTCGAAGTGACCGAATTCGAACGGTCAGGCGAGAAGAGCGAACAGCAGCAGAAAAGCAAATCAAGTAAATAAATAGATTTTCTCCTGAAAAGCTGTAAAAATCCCGGAATAGAAGAAGGCAGGATGCTGGATTAGTTATGCGTGTAATTTCATCAAGGCAGGGTTTAAAAAGGCATACGGCCGAGGCGAGCGCACGTCACAGATCGAAGCCGGAAAAAAGTAATTTTAGTTTATCCTGCGTGTTTACCTGACTTTTAAAAAATATCCAACCTTAAGACCTCCTGGGCTTCTCCCTAACCCACGAAAAAAGAGGACACTACATGGACAGAGTAATTTCCATCGTGGGGCACACTGCCCTTGATTACATCGTAGATGTTGAAAAAATTGCAGGAAAGAACGAATCCTCCCCTGTCATTGATTACGAAGAATACCCTGGCGGAGGGGCTGCCAATATTGCGGTTGCCATCGCAAAGCTGGGGGGAAAAAGCCAGTTGATTTCCCCTGTAGGTACGGATTTTGCAAGCTCGGGATATGAAAAGCTCCTTGAAGATGCGCACGTTGACCTTTCCCGCCTCTACAGGCTTGAGGACCAGAAAATTTCCAAGGCTTTTATCTTCACAGACAGGAAAGACAACCAGACAACCTATTTTTACTGGGGAGCCTCATCAAAATTCAAAGAATTAGACCCCGAGCCTGTGGATTTAGTCCATCTTGCAACTGCAGATTCGGTCTACAATTCAAAGATCGCACAAATTGCAGGTTTCGTATCCTTTGATCCGGGCCAGGACCTTGTTACGTATTCAAAAGAAAACCTTGAGCTCATCCTTGCTCATACTGATATCCTTTTTGCGAACCGGCACGAAATCAAGCGAGTTTCGGAGATGACAGGAAAAAGCTTCTCCGAACTTAAGGCCATGATTGACATTATCGTGGTCACGTACGATGCGGAAGGCAGCAGGATCTGTGCCGGTAAAGAAGAATTTACGATTCCTGTAGTTTCTGTCAGAGCTGCAGACCCTACGGGAGCAGGAGATGCTTATAGGGCTGGCTTCCTTCTAGCCTTTGCAAGAGGATACTCCATTTCCACATGCGGGAAGGTAGGATCAACGGTAGCCTCTTTTGCTGTAGAGACCCGGGGCTGCCAGACAGGTCTTCCAACCTGGGAAGATATGAAAGTCCGTTATGAAGCCAATTTTGGAAAGCTGGAGAAAGGGTGCTGAAGTTGCGAATACTGAAGACAATATGCTGAAAATTCAAAAAGTATATTAAATATTAAATAATGATCCACGCAGTATAACCCCGACGTACGAAAAAGATAGTAAAACATAAAGGGATGCAGATGAAACTCGCAGCACTGGTTTCCGGTGGCAAGGACTCGATTTTTGCCATATATAAAGCTCTTGAAGAAGGACATGAGGTCACCCACCTGATTAATATTATTCCCGCAAGGGATGATTCCTACATGTACCATTCCATCAACCTCCATATGGTAGAACTAATCTCTGCCGCCTGTGAAATCCCACTAATCCAGCAGCAGTCCAGCGGAATAAAGGAACTTGAACTGGATGACCTGACCCTTGCCCTCAAGAAAGTGCATGTAGATGGGGTATCCGTAGGAGCTATCGAATCTCAGTACCAGGCAGGTAGAGTTCAAAAGATCTGTGACTCCCTGGGGCTGAAGGTCTATGCCCCTCTCTGGCATAGAGACCCTGAAGAATTGCTCAACGAGATGGCAAAAGTGCTCGATATCCGGATTGTCAGGGTCGCGGCCGATGGCCTCGACAAATCCTGGCTGGGCCGCCCTATAAATGTAAACTCTATCGAAAACCTCAAAGCCCTGAACAGGCGTTACATGGTCCATATGGCCGGAGAAGGCGGAGAATATGAGACTGTTGTCCTTGATGCTCCCTTCTTTAAAAAGCGCATTGAAATTGTAAAAAGCGAGATTGAGTGGCAGGGTGATGCAGGCTCCTTAAAAATCCTGGAAGCAAAACTCGTCGACAAAGACTGACTGCCGGGAAAGGCTTTCTGGTAACAGGCTTTTATATTCAGTTCAGAGTTTAAAAACACTGCAATTCTTCAAGCGCCATCTTTTATTTTTTATTCGTTTACTTTTCTTATTTTTTATTCCTTTATTTTTCTTACTTTTTATTCCTTTATTTTTCTTACTTTTTATTTTTGATTTCTGTCACTTGTATGGGTTCTTAAGTTTGAATCCGGACTTACAAGTGAAAGCCTGATTGTAAAGATCGTTTTCAAAAAATGTAAGTATTGGGAAAAACCAACCTAAAATAGCAGTATATCCATATTTTTATATATTGTCCCACATATTTATATGTAGGGCATCTGAGAAAAATCTCTTTCTGTTGTAAACCTCAGCCAACACTTTTCCCCCCAAACTCCCCACATTCCCAATACTTAGATGCCCTATCCCCAACACTGCTTTTCTTAATGCTGCTTTTCTTAATGCTGCTTTTCTTAATGCTGCTTTTCTTAATGCTGCTTTTCTTAATGCTGCTTTTCTTAATGCTGCTTTTCTTAATACTGCTTTTCTTAATACTGCAACTCAGCTTGAGCCCTTTTTGTATCTTAATGAAAAGTCCTGCCTGAAAAGAAAAAAGAACTGAATATTCAAGGCTTAACAGGAAGTGAATAATTGATATAGTTTAAAAAAGGTTCCAGGGTGAAGCCATAGAAGATGGTGAATCTATTGATGATTAAGCCTTTAATGAATAATTTTAACCCTTAATGAATAATTTTAACCCTTAACGAATTGTTTTAACCCTTTATGAATTATTTTAACCCTTTATGAATTATTTTAACCTTTTAAGAACTCTTTTATCTGTTAATAAGTTTTTTAATCTTTAATTGAGTCAATTAGGTCCAGAATTCTCAGGGCAAGATATGCGCCGTTTGCTCCATTGTCGATTCCCACGCTTCCGACAGGAACCCCTGGGGGCATCTGGGCTATGGAGAGGAGAGCATCGAGCCCGCCGAGTTTTGCACTCACAGGGACTCCTACAACAGGCCTCTTTGTCCTAGAAGCCACAACACCTGGAAGGGCTGCCGACAAACCTGCAATTGCAATAAAGACCTTCGCGTCAGTGCTTGAGACGTAACTGTCAAGTTCGTTTGGGTTCCTGTGGGCGGAAATAACCATTACTTCATAAGTGTATTTGCTCTTTTCAAGCACAGATGTCGCACGATTGGCTATTGATCTATCGGATTCGGAACCTATAATCACTGAGATATCAACCATTTTTAGCTCCTCTTGGGAAGTCAGGGCAAGCTTCCCTTGCCACTCAACTCGTTCTGGCGTTCAATACTCATCCTGATAAGAATCTCAAAAATATCTTTTACAGACCCCACATCAAGGTTAAGTTCGGTTGCGGTATTTAAGGCCCTGTTGATTACAACCTCATTTTGCTTACGGTCATTTATCGAAGTCCCATTTATTCTTTTTGATTCAAGCACTTTTTCAGCCAGATTTACTCTTCTATGAATGAGGGCAAGAATTTCCCTATCAATCTCTTCAATTTCTTTGCGGACAGTATCAAGTTCACTCAAGTGGACCCCTCGCTGTATAAAGACATTGCATCTCTGTTATTTATAGAGGTTTCTATAACTCTGCCTTCCACCCCATAGCTTTCCCAGGCAGATCTAAGCTCTTCGACCTGGTTTTCTTTGACAAGCGCAACATATGCCGGTCCCGACCCGGATAGACTTACCCCTTTCACTCCACATTCCAGGGCTCGAAGAATGAATTCAGTATCAAAGCCAAGAGCAGCGCAGTAGAGGAAACCGTTTAAAGTCATTGCCTTTTCATACTCTCCTGAGAGTGCAAGCTCATATGCCATATCCACATACGGAGCAATCAGTTTTGAACGTTTAACATTTGTCTGTGAACTGAACACTTTTCTATCCGGCGCAAAAATAAGTACTTTTGAATTGTACTCTTCTCTTTTGATCAATTTCAATTCCCGGTTATCAGTGATCACAACTCCTCCGAAAAAAGATGCACACGCATCATCAAAAGACCCTGTGATGGTTACTTTTGCTTCTCTTGCAGCTCTTACCCCAAGCTTTACAGCATCAAGAGGAGGCATTGATTCCTCAATAGCATTTAAGGTTGCCAGTACAGTTGCATTGGCAGCTGCACTACTGCTCTTGAGTCCACCTGCAAGAGGAATATTGCTGCTTGTTTTTACCGTGCCCCCAAGTTCAATCTCGAAGTGTTCAAGCACAAGTTCAACACACCTTTCAATAAGGAAGGTGTCTCCTTCAGGCATTCCTTCAATCGATCCGTGAACCTTTCGCTCGCGATCCGAGAGTTCTACCTGTGAATATGTTTTTAAGTCAGTTCCAAATGCTGCACCTTTCCAGGTCGCAAATGCTGCGATAATGGTTCCTGCGCCCGACGAGCAGGCACATCCTTTAAGTCTCATTAACCATTCAAATGCACTGCTCTGTAATAATTTTTGCGACCTCGCTTCGAAGTAAGAATAAAAGATTCTAATAATTAACGATCCTAAAAAGTGCAGTTAGAAATTTATTCATAAAAAATAAATTTAGACATATAAAAAATAAAAATTGAATGTGTATATAGAAAGAATATATCTAAATATTATATAATAAAAATTTGAATCATGATAAATATCAATGACTTTGAGTTTAATATATAAATCAAAAACGAGGAATCAATATCGAGACCAGGAAAGTACAGCAGACAGGCGGATCAACTTACATAGTTTCCCTTCCAAAACAATGGGCCGAAAAAATGGGAATCGAGACCGGCATGAGAGTCTCCCTTCAAGCGCAGCCAGACGGAAAACTACTAATAGACCCTATCCTGGAAGAGCGGGCAATCAAAACCAAAAGGATTGATGTGACCGACCGTGAAGTAAAAGCACTGGAGAGAGACATCATTGCCGCGTATCTCTATGGATACGACAGGATCGAGTTTTCAGCGAAAAGAATACTTGCAGAACAGAAACAGGCGATCAGGAAGGTCTGCTACAAACTGATAGGCCCCGAAATTATAGAGGAAAGCTCAAGCTGTGTGGTTATTCAGGATCTCCTTAATCCAAATGAGCTTCCGATCAAAAAAGGTGTACACAGGATGTTCCTTATTGCAGGATCTATGCAAAAAGATGCAGTAAGAGCCCTTAAAACTGTCGATCACGACCTTGCACTTGATGTTAGCCAGAGAGATGATGAGGTTGACAGGCTATGTCTCCTGATTTCAAAGCAGTTCCGCTCAATTCTCTGCGGGGGGAATATGCCGGATCTCGCAGAAACAAGTATAGGGGAATACCATGAGTTTAGAATGGCCTCAAGCCCACTGGAAAGAATAGCAGACCACGCGCAAATAATAGCAGATGTTGCCTCAAAGCTGCAAAAGCCTGTAGAGAATGATGTGATGGAAGATATAGAGGAACTCAATAACGCCTACATGGAGCTGGTAAAGCAGTCCGTAGATGCTCTTTTTGATGCGGATGCTTCCCTTGCCAATCAGGTAATAGATAGTGTTGACAACATGCGCATATGGGTAGAAGAATTACACGAATCCATTCTTAAACTGGAATCACACGAAATAATGATTTCACTCGGGACAGTCGTGGACAGCCTATCCAGAATAGGAGACCTCGGTTCCAATATAGCTGAAATTGCTATAAACTCGTCAATTCGGAACTGATTAGTAGAAATTCTGCTGGAAAAATCAGAAGCCCTCCGCAATTAGAAAAGATAGAGAAATTTTCCTGTAAAGTAAAATATCCATAAAGTAATAAAAAAATTAAATATATAGCTAGGACCTTAAATCCGGGATAATAGGTTTACCTTTCAATGCCCTGAGCTTGTCAAAAGATATCTTGAAATTTATATAGAGAAACTAATCTGTAAAGGATCACAAAGAGATAAATATCTGAGAAGGATATTAAAAATCCTTCCTCGATAAAAATAATTTATATTTTTAAGAGTCAATGAATAAAAATAGGAAAAGATATAAAGGAAAGTATAGAACATCAGTACACATATGAAAAATTCAATAAAAATAAAAGAATTAAAGAAGTTCTGAAGACTTTCTTTATAAAAAGTTTTTTATAAATCAAATCAGGGAAAAGGGCGATAAAAAGTAGTTTATTTATATCCTGGTGTTATTTCACGGAGGCACTTTATATTTCACAATAGAAAGGACCCGAAGTTTACTATTTATATCCGGGATGCCGGAAAGAAGAAACCTCTCCAATTTCCCTTGATTCCCTCAGTATAACAAATAGAAATTATTTATATGCATGGATCAATAGATAAAAAATTACTATAAATACAACCCATACAGGAAAGCAATCCGAGAAATCCTTAGGTGTTATGCTTTTCCCAATGGAGGGAAGCTATGAATATGATAAAACGATTTAAGGTAAGCTTTTCAAAAATGTTCAACAAGCTGTTCAAGAAAAAAGGAGCATGCATAGGAATTTACGGTCCCCCCAATGCCGGCAAGACGACCCTTAGCAACCGGATCCTCAAGGATTGGGTCGGAAGCGAAGAAACGATGGGTTCTGTTTCTCATATCGCCCATGAAACCAGGCACGCAAAAAGAAGGAACGCCGTAAGTATAGAAACTAACGGGCATACAATCAGCCTTGACATTGTAGATACGCCCGGGCTTGCCACAAAAATCGATTTCCATGATTTCATGGAGCAGGGAATGAGTGATTCCGAATCGAAGAAAAGATCTAAAGAAGCGACAGAAGGCGTGATTGAGGCTGTCAAATGGCTCGATGACCTTGACGGCGTAATACTGGTTATGGATTCGACAGAAAACCCCTATACCCAGGTAAATGTAACTGTAATAGGAAATATGGAAGCCAGAAACCTACCGCTTCTGATAGTAGCAAACAAGGTCGACCTTCCCTCCGCTGACCCAGCTGTCATAAAGGAAGCCTTTCCGCAGCACCCTATGGTGCCAGTTTCGGCACTTGAAGGAGTCGGAATGGACTCGTTTTACGAAGCTCTGGCAAAACAGTTCGGGTGATCGACATGCAGGGAATTCAACTTGATCTGATATCCGAAGCAAGAATTTCTCAGATGGCTTCGATGGAAAAAGTCCGATACATAATTGATGAGGTGCGGAAAGGTAAAATTCTGGTTCTTGAAAAAGGCCTGAACCCTATGGAGGAAGCAAAGCTAATAGAGATGACAATGTCAGCAATCCAGCCTGATGTATTTTCAGGAATCGAAATGCAAAGTTATCCTGCAAATTCAGACGGTTCGTTGCTGGGAAAACTTTTCAAAAAACAGAGCAACAAGAGACTTACGGTGATAGGGCCTGCAAACCAGCTCAAAACCCTTAAGAAAGATCGAAACCTGATCAGTGCACTTGTCTCTGCAAGTAAGTAAACGAAGTGGAAGCAATGTGTGCCCAGAAGACCCAAGACCTGGAAGCCAAAATATTCCCTCCCCAGTCCCTCGGCTCCTTTGAGATGGGCAGGAATGACGTCAACGTAATTTGTACCTACGGGAAAATCGCCGTATGGTTTGGACGGAAGGTTCCTGATTACATCATAGCGCAGGTACTCATAGGAATTTCAAAAGTGGATCAGTCTACAGTTCATGAATTTGAGATAATCTGCAATTTTGATGAGATCACGGAATATGAGAGTAAAGGGTACACACTCGTGTCCTATGGAAAAACAGCCGGCGGTTATCGCGTAAACTATAGTATTCCCTTTTCCAATAAAAAAGCCCTTTTCCATCTGTCAAAGTTCATACTTGAAGAACTCCGAAAGGGAGAGGCACGTAAGGACTTTTACTGGAACGGGAGTGATTGTGATATTCAGAGGCTCTATCACGAATTCAAAAATAATATTGAAAACTGGGAACTGAAAGCTATTAATTATAAAACTGAATCGCAAACAAGCCGATAAAAACTTAGGCTGTTAATTGCGGCAGGATACGAAGGAAGCTTCCGGAATTTGCCCTGAGATCCTCATCATTAATTTGAAGGGAAGTGAAGGAGGATTTCAGAAATGAGTTCCAGAATTTGTTTTCAATTATTGATACAGGCAAGTAAGTAAAGTTCTAATCAATTGATTATTATAAAGAATTAGGCATTTAGCCCAATGTTTATTGGAGAACTTGTATGAAAAAAGCTCAGGTAAACGATTGCGAAGATGTATTATTATCCATGAGACTGATTGTGGAAAACCTCAATGAAATAATTGACAGACTTGACAGAGAAACCATAAGGGCTATGGTTCAGAAAATCCTGCAAGGCGAAAGAGTCTTTGTGATGGGAGCCGGAAGGTCCGGGCTTGTTGCCAAAGCCTTTGCAATGAGGCTTATGCACCTCGGATTCAGCGTGTATGTGGTCGGCGAAACCACAACCCCTGCTGTCCGGCCGCAGGATATAATGATTGCTATTTCAGGGTCAGGGGAAACCCATTCTATAGCGGACCTTGGAAAAATAGTAAAAGATATCGGCTCAACCCTCATAACGGTTACCTCTAAAAAAGAATCCACACTCGGTAGAATCTCGGATGTTGCTATGATTCTTCCGAGCAAGACTAAAAATGACCTTGACGCGGGCGGCTACCTTGAAAGAAATATACGGGGAGATTACAAAAACCTACCTCCACTGGGCACATCTTTTGAAATTACATCGCTTATTTTCCTTGATTCGATAATCTCTCAGCTTATTATGCTTACAGGTGCGTCTGAAGCCGAACTTAAATCAAGGCACACGAACATCGAATAAAAGCCTTAATCGCCAGAAAGCAGCAGGTATATTTAAAAACCGTTAATATACAGGGATACAGGAGGGCTCAATTTGAAGGAAATAAAGTTTTCAGAGAACGTAGCCAGAATAGACACATCAGGGATCAGGAAGATTTTCGAAGCCGCAGGCTCGGACGCCATTAACCTTGGACTCGGACAGCCTGATTTTGATACCCCGAAGCATATCAAGGCAGCGGCAATAAAAGCTATAAACGAAGGCTTTACGGGTTATACCGTCGGTTCGGGAATTCCGGAATTAAGAGAAGCCCTGAGTTCCAAGTTCAAGGAGGAAAACGGATTTTCGGTTTCCCCACAGGAAATAATTGTCACCTCCGGAGCATCTGAAGCTCTTACCATTGCCCTTGCAGCCCTTCTCAACCCTGGAGATGAAGTTCTTATCTCAAATCCGGGTTTTGTTTCCTACAACGCACTTACCGAGATCCTGAATGGCAAAGCAGTAAGTGTCCCTCTCGCAGAAGACCTTACTATGAAGCCTGAGACCGTGCTTGAGAAAATTACACCGAAGACAAGAGCCATTATTCTTAATTCCCCTTCAAATCCCACAGGCACAGTTGCGAGCAGGGCAGATATCAAAGCCCTGGCCGAGATTGCAGACGACCACAATATAACCATTATCTCAGACGAAGTGTATGAATACTTCATTTATGAAGGGGAGCATGTGAGCCCTGCTAGCTACTCGGACAACGTGATCACTGTAAACGCTACCTCAAAAAGCTATGCCATGACCGGCTGGAGGCTCGGGTACGTGGCAGCCAGAAAAGAGTACATCGGCCAGATGCTCAAGGTGCACCAGTACATCCAGGCCTGCGCCAACTCAATTGCTCAGAAAGCTGCTTATGCCGCAGTGACCGGGCCTAAAGATTCCGTCAATGCAATGCGGGAAGAGTTCCGGAAGCGCAGGGATGTGCTCGTAAAAGGGCTGAATGAACTCGGGATGGAATGTGCTCTTCCTAAAGGAGCTTTTTATGCCTTCCCGAAAGTCCCGGACTCCGCAGAGGTTGCTTCCAAATTGATCTCAAACGGCATTGTCGTCGTGCCAGGCACGGCATTTGGGAGCGAGGGTGACGGTTACATAAGAATTTCCTACGCGGCTTCAATGACAGATATTGAAAAAGCCCTGAGCATCATGGAAAAAGTACTCTGAAAAAATACTCAGAAATCCCTGTAAAGAGAACGCTTTTTCTTTGCTTTTCTTTTTCCTTTCTCTATCTTTTCCTTTCTCTATCTTTTCATTTTATTCTATCTTTTCATTTTATTCTATCTTTTCATTTTATTCTATCTTTTCATTTTATTCTATTTTTTCATTTTATTCTATTTTTATTCTTTTCTATCTTTTCTTTCCTGTCTTTTCTTGTCTTTTTTCCTTTTCCTGTCTTTTTTCCTTTTCCTGTCTTTTTACTTAATTGCTAGATACCTGGTCAGAAAACTTGCATAGGAGATAGATATTGCCAGCTTTATCGGGAAAATGGTCAACTCGCTCCAGACGCTGCCGTACTCTACGCTGACATCTCGGCTGGTTAAGCTGGAATTTTATCAAACTGCTAAGCCACTGAAAAATTTAAAATAGTACTTGTTTTTGGATCAACTTTCAGGTAAGTTTTTATAAACTTACATACAGGTAAATATATGAATTAATACTAAAAAGTGTAATATTAATACAAAATAGAAAGAGATTATTGTTATCATACGTAAATTTTTTCACTATAAAAAGAGAAAAACTCGATCTGAATACAGATGCTTCTCGGGTTATTACCCGTCGATCCGGGAAATTTTAAATATCTTAGTAGAAATAGCTTCGGAAAAAGTATATGAAAAAGCGATTTATGCGTCCGCTGTTTGCGAATAAAGGTTCTTTTGCGCTGGTCTGTATATTATTATTATTGCTGAGCCCTGCTTCCGGTTCGGCAGCCAGATCTGACAGCAGATTGACAGGATACTCCTATGGAGGATATAAAAACTCAGCCGAAGTTTATCTGACAGAAACCATCCAGATCCCTGCTTTGCTTTTTACCCAGGAGCTTTCATTTTCCCTGGCAGGAGGCAGAGAAGGAAGAAATAAGCACCTTGAGAAAATTAGCCCCTTCTTACTCCTGGCAGCAGGCATTCTTGCGGGTTTCAATCCCTGCCTGCTTGCAGTAATGGCTTTTCTTGCTTCAGTCACCCTTGTCCAGAACGGAAGAAAAAAGGAAATGCTCAAAATTACGCTCGGTTTTTCGGCAGGAATCTTTACCATATATATGCTTGCAGGAATGAGTATCCTCAGCGTGGTAAATTTCCTGCCTGAAATCCAGGGAAGCTTTATAGAAATTTCAATCCTGCTCATTGCCCTGCTCGGCTTCTGGCATATTTTTGATGCATACTGGCTGCAAAAGCATTCGAAATCAACCTTCAGGACTCCAGAACCCCTGAAAAACTTTATGGGAAAAATGGACAAAAACAACCTTCTGTTGCTGTCCTTCCTTTCAGGGAGCATGTTCTCCCTGGTCAAAGCTCCCTGCGTAGGAGCGATCTACCTCTCACTCCTGAGTATCCTGGCAACAAAAACCGATATTGTAAGGGGAACGGCGTATATGGGGCTTTACAACCTCGGGCTTCTGCTTCCGGTAGTAGCCCTCGGGCTCCTGCTTGCCTTCGGACTTAGCCCGAATAAAGTCACTGAATTCAGGGAAAGATGGAGAGTGGAAATAAGGCTGACAACAGGGTTTATACTTATTTCCCTGGCCCTGCTGATGCAACTTGGAGTAATCTGAACAGCATCCTGGAAAAGTCCAATAGAATGCCTGAATTATCCTGAATTTGAGAAAATAATTCCTGAATTTGGAAAAATAATTCCTGAATTTGGTAAAAATAAGAAACGGAATCAGATGACCAGAAATCAGATACTGGATTCTTTATCCGGCTCTTCGGAAGAAGAGAGAAGGCGCTTTTCTTCAATCATCCCCAGAAGCCTGTCCATTACCTCTTCGATCCCTTCCCCGGTAACCGTTGAGATATTCAGTTCCACTTCATCCAGTTTTTGAAACTCAGGCCTATCAGCCTTGTTTGCGACCACAATCATAGGAAGTTTAAAGCTTTCCCGAATTTCCGCAAGCAGGCGTCTCTGGTCTTTAATCTCGTACCCGCAGCTTTCACTTGGATCAATCATGAACATTACAACCGCGTCAAGGAAGTGGATCGCAGTGATTGCCTGCCGTTCGATGTCATTTCTCTCGGACATGGGACGGTCAAGTAGCCCGGGCGTATCCATAACCTGATAGCGCACCCCATCCCGCATAAAATGCCCGATTGTTACTCCTTTTGTTGTGAAAGGATAAGGAGCGATTTCCGGGCTTGCACCTGTAATTTTCGAGACAAAACTCGACTTTCCGACATTAGGATAACCAGCAATCACAATCGTGGGCTCTTCCTGGACATCAGGAAGTTTCCTTAAGATATTTCTGGCTTCGTTGAGGAAAAGAAGATCCTTGTTTATGGACTTGATGATGGATGCAATCCTTCCGAAAGCCTCCTTTCTGACAGGTTCGGGGATGTCCGAATCCCGGATCTTTCCGACGTAGCTCCTTGCAACTTCATGTATCTTCTTGCTAGCCCAGTCTACGGACGCAAGGGACATCTTAAGTTTTTCCACGCCTACAAGGATATCCGTAAGCTCATAATAGAACCTGGGTAATTGATCAAAACTCGGGAACCGCCTTACTATATTTGCAAGATTATCTGTAAAGATGTTTGCTGCTGTCAATAGCATGGATTCATTGGCCTTGAGCCGACTTTTCCTGTCTTCGATAGTTTTCCCGGACATCGCTCTCGCTGCCCGCTTGAAAGATTTATTGATTAATTCCTCGGAAGTGGGAACTGTATGGATTTTCTCAAATATCATAGTATTCTAACCCTCTGGGGGCTCCATTAAGTTATATAAGATTATTAATAAAGATTATTAGTATGAAATTTTTTAACAAAACAAATATGCAAGCAAAAGTTTCGCAGCGATCCCTGAAGGCAGTTTCCCGAAAGGAAATTTATTGCTCGGCTTTGGATTTGTAATTACAAATCCTGCAATAGACTTCAATATAAGGCATAAAACCAGCTGGACATTCAAGCAGAACCGGACTCTTTTTATATTTGAATAGTAATTTGTAATATGAATTTATAATCATTAATTATGGCAAATACATACATACGGTAACACGCATTATCGATGTATAGGTGTTGTGCATTATTCGATGTATAGATGTTATACATCATCCTTATAAAGGTATATGAAATTGATGGTGGTATTATGGAACTCACTCTGATTCAAAAAGATATTATTATTTCATTAATCAACCTCCAGCGGCAAAAGGACCGGGCAATCAAAGGGGAAGAGATAGCCGAGGTCATACAGCGCAATGCTGGAACTATCCGCAACCAGATGCAGTTATTAAAGGCCCTGGGGCTTGTGGAAGGAGTGCCCGGACCAAAAGGAGGGTACAAACCGACAGGAGCAGCGTATAATGCGTTGCGAATCCAGCAACTGAAAAATGAGTCAGTGGTTCCACTCTATAGAAACAATATGCTGGTTAATGGCGCTACAGCCGCTGAGATTAGTTTTACAACCGTCAGGAGCCCTGAGACCTGTAATGGAGTCATCCGCGTAATAGGAAACACAAAAGAATTTGTGATGGAAGATAAGCTTCAGGTGGGTCCTACGCCTGTAAACCGCCTGATAATCCGTGGAGAGGTCACAGGAAGGGACGATACTAACAACTCTATTCTTTTCAATATTACAGAAATGATTTCTCTTCCTAAAAAGCAAGTTAAACATTATATGAAGTATCCTCCTTTGCTTGTGAACCTGAACGCAAGTATTCAGGAGGCAACAAGGCTTTTTATCCGGAACAACACTCACGGAACTCCTGTGGAAGATAAGGGAAAAATCGTAGGGATAATTACCTATACAGATATCGCCCATGCCATTGCCCAGGGAAAACCGAATGTAAAAGTTAAAGACATTATGACAAAAGAACTTATCACTGTTGATGGAGATATGCAGCTCTACGACGTAGTAAAACTCTTCCATAAATACAATGTAGGAAGGCTTATCGTAACAATCAATGGCGTACCCAAAGGAACCCTGTCAAAAACCGATGTTCTGAACGAACTGGCAGTGTACTGAAAATTAATAATTCTCACGGCTTCTTGAAAAAGCGGGAAAAATCCCGCAGAAACAGCCAGAAAAAATATCAATATTCTCAAAATATCGGGTTATCTGCATTTTTTAACCGGAAGTAGAAAAACCTCCAGACATTCAATCCCTTTTCATGCTTTCATGCCTGGCACTGAGCTCGGCTGCTATTTCATCAAGGGTGATATTATTTGCCGCAAGCATTACCAGAAGATGGAAGATAAGGTCCGAACTTTCCGAAACGATCTCTTTATGGTCTTCATTCCTGACTGCAAGGATTGTTTCTATTGATTCCTCCCCTACTTTTTCAAGGATTTTATTCATACCTTTGCGGTGGTTCAAAAGCTTGCAGACATATGAACGCTCGTCATAGTTATGTTTTCGGTCCAGGATAATCTCGTATACCCTGTTCAAAATTGATAAATCAGCATCCGGCATTCTATCACCTTTTTATGTAATGTGCACAGAAATATTCAAAAAAGTAAAAGCAGGAGATTTTCAAACCTTCCTTGGATCAGTTATTTCTCCGGTAAGGGCTGATGCTCCTGCAGTTGCAGGGGAAGAGAGATACACAAAGGATTCGGCACTTCCTTCTCTGCCTTTGAAATTGCGGTTGGAGGTTGCAAGGCCCACTTCTCCTGCACCAAGCAAGCCGAAAGAGCCGCCCATACAGGGCCCGCAGCAGGGAGATTCCACGATTGCGCCGGCATTCATAAGTTTTTCTATGTACCCGGCTCTCAACAGTTTCATGTATTCGGTTCTTGAAGCTGGGACAACAAGGAGGCGTACACCCTTTGCCACAGGCTCGTCACCCATGATATCTGCCAGAATCTGAATGTCTTCGAACCTGCCGTTTGTGCAGGAACCCATAAATATCTGGTCGATTTTCGTGCCCTCTACTTCGGTTACAGGCTTTACGTTATCCACATTATGCGGACATGCTACCTGGGGTTCCAGATCAGAGACATCGTAATAGCGGAGATCAGAATATTCCGCTTCCTCATCGGATTTCCAGTATGGATCAAACTCATAGTACATAATCCTCTCTTTTAGGTAATCTGCAGTCACCTCATCGGCTTCGATAATTCCTGCCTTCCCTCCCATCTCGATTGCCATATTGGACATGGTCATACGTTCGGGAATCGAAAGAGAACGGATTGTTGAACCTGCAAACTCGACTGCCTTATACCTTGCCCCTTCTACACCGACGTCACCGATCAGATAGAGGATAAGGTCTTTTGAGTAAACGCGCCTTGGCAGGTTGCCTTCCACTTCAAAGCGGAAAGTCTCAGGTACTCTGAACCAGAGTTTGCCTGTGGCAAAGACAGCTGCCATGTCCGTAGACCCTATACCTGTAGAAAAGGCGCCTAGAGCCCCATATGCGCAGGTATGCGAGTCCGAGCCAACTACAAGGTCACCTGGCAGAACATGCCCTTTCTCGGGGAGAACCTGATGGCAGACGCCCTCATACACATCATAATTTAAAATGCCTTGCTCTTCAGCAAATTTTCTTAGCATGATATGATTTGCTGTGGCATTAATAGAATCCGCAGGAACCTGATGGTCGAATACCATCACTATTTTCTGTGGGTCCCAGACTTTTTTTTCTTCTTTGTCTTTCATTATCTCGTAAAAGCCTTTGACTGCCAGCGGACCCGTAATGTCGTGTGTCATTGCCAGGTCTATATTTGCCAGCACGAAATCCCCGGCTTTTACGGGACTTCCGGAGGCCTTCGAAAAGATCTTTTCCGAAACGGTCATCGGACGATTTTCATTACCAGACATCCCGGTCATGGGAAATAACTGGCTCTTTCTAATAAATAAATTTAATTGATGATACAGAGCAGATAAAGACAAAAAAAATCATTTAGGAATATGAAACAACAAACGTGTTAAAAAATAAGCATACTCTGATAGATAAGTCTTACAGCTTTGTTGATTTTGTGCTGTTAATCAATAATTTTAGTACTTCCCGTGCTATCATGAACTATACAGGTACATATGCCATTTTCCAAGTTCTTCTTTGCAAGCTCCATGCCCTTTTCCTCTTTCCTGAAATCTACAAATCCCTCATACATAGCAAGCATATCCTCAAGTTCCGAAATATACCTGAAAATGAGGTTTTCTGCCAGCTTTCGGCTGCCTTCTTCAGAAATAGGATACCCGAGACCTTCACATTCGCAGGTCTGCAATCTAAGATCTTCGATATAAAACGGATAGGTGCTGCAGAGCATCGGGCGCACTGGATAGATCCTGCATTTATTTGTATCTTTTTCAAGAAAGATGCAGTCTCCATTTCTCTTCCGCCTGAGTATCCACCCAAAGGCATGAATATTGCCCTCGCAATCGATATCCCCCTGAAGAAGCTCAAGGAATTCAGTGGAGATTGATTCTTCATTTTCTTCCGGCACTCTGAAAGAATTTTCAGGTTTATCTCCTTCATTCTCTCCGGATTCTTCCGGGATAGTGTTCTCAGGCATAAATGGCCCTGCAACCTCAAGTTTTGAAAGACCTGTATATTCCCGGATACTCTCGATATCGGAAGGGATTATCACTACTCTGTTGTCCCCAAAAGCCCGCCTGCAGCATTTTCCACAGTGCTGGCAGGAGAAACCGATTTTCCGGATTTCAGTTGCGAGCTTTTCAGGATCAAGCTTGCAGGCCATTTCTATTTCTCTGTTGAGACCGGCAATAAGAAGAAGCTGGTAATTTGTTTTTCCGGACATCTGCTTACCGCCTGCGCTGGAATCTTCCATGTAAAGATTCGTGTCCTGCAGGTACATCAAATTAACGCAGGCAACAGAAAACTCCGATAAAATTCGAAAAATGCATTCCGGAAAACCTTTATTCTGCTGACAATAGACCGTAATAAGAAACTATATATTAGGGAACCCGGTTTAAACTTAAGTTTATATGTGGCAGACATTACTCAAAAAATTTGAAAAATATCCGGCACAGGCAAAAGTGCTTAAGTTGCTCTTTGAACGCGGGTTTCAGGTAAATGAAGAGGGGAAGGTCATTTCCGGAAGTATTGAGATAGCACACACCCAGCTTGCAAAAGAAGCAGGCGTTGACAGGCGAGTGGTTGACGCAACCACAAAGACCATTATCTCAGATGATCTACTGAGCAGTATTTTTAGAAATGTTCATTCCATCCCTTTCCTTAGAGACGTAGCCCCCTCCCTTGGCCTTGGAGTAATCATTATTATCCCGGAAGACGCAGCCGATGTGGGCATTCTCGCGGAAGTTGCAGGCCTAATCTCCAAAAACAATGTAAGCATTCGCCAGGCTGTCTCGGATGATCCCTATCTTACTGACAATCCCAGATTGACCATCATCACAGACCAGAAAGTGCCTGGAAACCTTGTTGACAAGATCCTGAACCTGCCCTCGGTCAAAGGAGTAAGTATCTACTGAACGCTTCTCTATCGAATACAATCATAGACAAGAATAATCATAGACAAGATTTTGGAACTGAAAAAGAAGCTGGAGAGAGAACCCCAATCGAATACTGTTTTTGCTCCCTCTCAAAAGATAGATAGTCTTCGGTTTATTGACTTATTTTCTGCCCCGTTTAAACACGGAAAGTCCCAGAGCTATCCCCAGAAATCCGAAAAACAGCGCACGCATAGAAATATTTCTTACGTCAATGCTGGGAATTGAATCCTCTCTAAATTCTGTAGCGACATTCATAAGCCTGAGGATTTCATTCTCTACCGACGGTATCAATTCTGCAACAGATCGGGTTCCAGCAAAGGATAAAACGAAATTCCCCACAGACCCGAGATTTTTCCTGCTTAAAATTCTCTCAATACCAGTATTCTCGTTCTTACTGCTTGAGCCCGGATCTCCGGTATCTTCCGGATTAGCAGTATATCCGGTAGAGGATTGATTTGTCGGCTGCAGGACAGTAATGACAACACATTTTGAAGAACTGCCGTTTTCGTTCTCTGCCCTAAGAGAAACTGTGTAATTTCCAGGGCAGCAGAAGGTGTGGTGCAGGTCAGGGCAGCAGGATTTCTTCCCGTCTCCGAAATTCCACGACACCGAGTCTGCATTTTTGGAAAAATCAACAAAATGAACTGTAAGAGGAACGTAACCTCCTGTCACATTGAAGCCTATTTTAGCCTCAGGGAGTATTGGGACAGAAGGATCCTGAGCCTTCAGAACATTTATGGTTACGTATGTTGAGTCGCTACCATTTTCGTTCGTGACATTTAAAGTGACCCTGTAACTGCCTTCATTAACGAAAGTATGCAAAAGGTCAGAAGATTCCGATGTCCGGAGGTTTCCAAGATCCCACAGCAGTGAGCTGGCATTTTCTGAAAAATCGATAAATTCAACTGTAAGAGGGGCATACCCGACTGTCACATTGGAAGTGAAAATCGCCTCTGGCAATACCTTAAGTTCAGACGTGAAATTCATTAACGGCCTGTAATCAATACTGTTTGCCCTGAGGTTGATGACATATGCCGTGTCGCCGATGCCGTCTCCGTCCTTATCCTTTCCTGAGTAATCGCTCCAGTAATTGCCTGAGGTAAGGTTCCAGGCATTGAGTTGATTCTCTCTGGCATTATTCGTGTTATTAAAGTAATTGTTGTATATCGCGTTGCCTGAAGAAGTAAGTGACTTGATGCCGCAGTTGACGTTCGAATATACGAGATTACTGCTCAAGGTATTGTTGTCGGACTTAGACAGACAGATTCCAATGTTGTTTTTTGATATATTGTTGCTATTTATAATGCAGTCCTGAGCTCCACTGAGGTAAATCCCGCATTTACTGTCAACTATTGAGAAACCGCTGATTGTAACATTACTGGCAATTACCTTGAATGCGTTGCTCCCTCTGTTTTCTCCGATGACGACTGTATTATAGGGATCTTTTGAATCCGAGGTTATTGTCAGGTTATCCTGATTAATTTGAATGCTCTCATTATATTCTCCGGGCTTTACCAGAATAGTATCACCCGGGGATGACCCATCTACTGCAGCCTGAATCGATTCCCCCGGCGAAACATAAATATTTTCTGCCGCCCCGGTTTCCGAAATTGGGATCAGAGCCAGAAATATTATGAATAAGCAGACCCATCTGAAAGTTTGAGTTTCTGTCATTTTAACCCGCACATTTAATCAAGAAATTTACGGAATTATTTTTAAAAAGGATAACATATAAAATTGTTGATTTAAAAAAATATTAGGAAACAGAAATTAAAATTTAAGTGTATAAACATATTATGCAGGAAAAAGCATATTTACCAGTTTATTTACCTTCAAATAATCCTGCGCATAAAACCCCACTAAATAGAAAATAATTTCAAAAAGCTGCTTTTAAAGAGCTTAAGCCTGAACTAACCTCTACTCCAGATTAAAACCCCTGGTTTTTCCCACGCAGCGTGAGAAGTTGATCTCTAAAAAAGCTATGGGCTTACACAAAGCATTAAATCCCAATATTCCGGCATTATAGGTCGCGACGTATCACGGATTTCTTCCGGCAAATGATCTGCCGAATTCTCCAAATTGCACCGGCTAAGCAGGCTGTATCTTATAATGGCCGCTCAATCGGCTGTATTCTAAATAGTTAGAATTTAACTGTTATTTTTGATTCAGACAAATTGTTTCATGTTTAAAAACTGCAGATTTACTGTAGATTCAGTTTTGCTATAATAAATTATAGGAATTGTGAAGAGTCATGAATGATAATGTATATTAGTTATAATTTTCTTAATTATAATTTTCAATGGTTCTGGAAGAAATATCTCCTTTCAAACAAGCATAAATCCTGGGTAAAGCACAAAGGTTTTTAAATAATCTCAAGTTAATTCTTGAAAAATCCAGATGGAGAAGATATATCATGCAGGATAAAATAAAAGAAATTGCAGATCGAGTCCATGAACTGCGGGAACTGTCGAATTTCACGGTCAAAGAAATGGCAGAATATCTGCAGGTATCCGATGAAACCTATGAGAAATATGAAAGTGGAACTGAGGATATTCCGGCGAGTGTACTTTTTGAAATTGCACACAAACTGCGCATAGACATGGCTACCCTCCTGACAGGGGAAGAACCGCGCATGAATATATTTACCGTCACAAGGGATGGAAAAGGAGTCAACGTTGAAAGGAGAAAGCAATACCATTACCAGAACCTGGCTGAAAACTTCATTCACAAAAAAGCTGAATTTTTCATAGTTTCGGTTGAGCCCAAACCGTATGGAGCAAAACCTGAAACCAACTCCCACCCAGGGCAGGAATTTAACTACGTGCTTGAAGGAAGCCTGAAGGTCTATATTCACAATAATGAAATTACCCTGAACAAAGGAGATTCAATTTATTTTGATTCCACTTACGAACACGCCATGGAAGCTCTGGAAGGAGAGCCCGCTAAATTCCTGGCAGTTATAATCTAATTAAGTGTAATTTGATTTAACGCAATTTGATTTAACGCAATTTGATTTAACGCAATTTGATTTAACGCAATTTGATTTAACGCAATTTGATTTAACGCAATTTGGTTTGACGTAATATGATCTCAAGCCGATAGAAACCATATATGCGGAATAAGATTTAAAATCTTGAAATTTACACAGGCCTTTGAGCCTTCGAAAATATAGAAAGCTAACAATATAAGTAGATAAAACGGGTGTCCAGAATGACTTCCTTGCTAAGCCAATTTGTTTCCAAAACCGATTTCGAATCTTATGAAGATTTCCAGGAGAATTTTAAAATCCTGGTTCCTGAAAATTTCAACTTCGCCTATGACGTGGTTGATGCCTATGCACGAGATTCCCCTGAGAAACTTGCAATGATCTGGTGTGACGATAACGGGGGAGAGAGAATCTTTACCTTCAAAGACCTCAAGTACTACAGCGACAAGGCTGCAAGCTTCTTTGCAAAGCACGGGATAGGGAAAGGCGACTATGTAATGCTTACCTTAAAGAGCCGCTATGAGTTCTGGTACTGCATTATCGGACTGCACAAACTTGGAGCAATTGCTGTCCCTGCAACCCATATGCTCAAAACCCGGGACATCGTATACCGAATCCAAAAAGCCGGATTGAAAATGATCGTCTGCATATCAGAAGACGGAGTTCCTGAACAGGTGAACGAAGCTCATTCCGAGTGCGGGGATATCCCGCTAAAAAAAGCAGTCGTTGGAGGAAAAGTCCGGGAAGGCTGGATTGATTTCAGGAAAGAACTTGAAGAAGCTTCCCCTGATTTTGAACGACCCTCAGGGGAGGCTGCTACGAAAAATAGCGATATTTCCCTCGTTTATTTCTCATCAGGGACCGCTAGCTTTCCGAAAATGGTGGAACACGACTTTACCTATCCTCTCGGGCATATCATCACCGCAAAATACTGGCAGAATGTGGAAGATGACGGGCTGCATTACACGGTTGCGGACAGCGGCTGGGGAAAGTGCGTATGGGGAAAGCTCTATGGGCAATGGATAGCCGGCTGTGCGGTCTTTGTCTACGACTATGACAGGTTTGAAGCCAGAAATATGCTTGAAAAAGCCACGAAATTCGGCGTTACAACTTTCTGTGCCCCACCGACAATCTACCGTTTCTTGATTAAGGAAGACCTTAAAAAGTATAATTTTGGTACAGTGAAATATGCGGTCGTTGCAGGCGAACCCCTGAACCCTGAGGTGTTTAACCGGTTCCTGGAATACACTGGAATAAAGCTCATGGAAGGGTTCGGGCAAACTGAAACTGTTGTAACTATCGCAACCTATCCGTGGATGGAACCAAAACCCGGGTCTATCGGAAAGTCATCTCCGGGCTATGAAATAGAGCTTATGGACAGGGACGGCAGGCTCTGTGAGGCAGGGGAAGAAGGAGAAATCGTTATCAACACAAAAGGGGAAAAACCTGTCGGGTTCTTTGTCCATTACGGAAAAGACCCTGAAAAGACTGAAGAAACCTGGCACGACGGCTATTACCATACAGGAGATATGGCCTGGATGGACGAAGACGGTTACCTGTGGTTTGTAGGAAGAGCTGACGATATAATAAAAACCTCAGGATATAAAGTAGGGCCTTTTGAAGTAGAAAGCGCGCTTATCCAGCACCCTGCGGTGCTCGAATGTGCAATAACAGGTGCCCCTGACCCTGTAAGAGGCCAGATTATCAAGGCAACAGTTGTGCTCACAAAAGGGTACATGCCTGACGGAGCACTTAAAAAAGAGCTTCAGGAACACGTAAAAAGAGTTACTGCCCCATACAAGTACCCTCGTATCATAGAGTTTGTGGATGAGCTTCCTAAGACAATTAGCGGAAAGATCCGAAGAGTTGAGATTCGGGACAAAGACCAGATGTAAACCGAAATTAAAAAATAACCTGAAAACGATTGGATGAAATTAAAAAGCAAATGAGATCGGATCTCGTCAGAAAGGAAATAAGAGTTCAGATTAAATCCGAAAAAGGAAAAGAAAGGAAAGAAATAAGTACCTTTAACTTTTTCTGAAAAGTTTGCTTTATAATATGCGGTTCCAGATTTACTTTATAGCCTTATCTTAATTTTTTTCCTTTAATGTACGACATGTAACAAATTACAGAGTTAAATATAGAATTTGAGAAAATGCGTGGAAACTGAGGCTCTTCTTTCTGTCACACAAAACCGGTTGGAGAAAAACAGGGACCGGGAAAAGTCCGGAAAAAGGAATATAAAACTCCGGATGCCCCTTAACTCCTGGACGGGCCTGGAAGCTGAGAAGAACCCAAAGGACAATTAAAAATAAACGAAGTGAGGATCCAATATGTCAGAGAACGACAAAAAAGAACCATACCCTGTTATCAACACTCTGGAGTGTAAAGCCTGCGGGCGCTGCCTCCTCGCCTGTCCCAAAGGCGTACTTTTCATGAGTGAGAACCTGAATGCTCGGGGATACCATTATGTGGAATACAAAGGAGAGGGCTGCTCAGGCTGTGCAAGCTGTTATTATACCTGCCCCGAACCTCTTGCAATCGAAGTTCATATTCCCATGACCAAGAAGAGGAAGCCAGATAAGGCGGAAAAGGAGGAAAAATATGGCAACACAATTGATAAAAGGCAACTCCGCAGTGATCGTCGGTGCACTTTATGCCGGATGTGACTGTTTCTTTGGATATCCCATAACCCCGGCAAGTGAGATCCTTCATGATGCATCCAAATACTTCCCGGAAATAGGGAGAAAATTCGTCCAGGCCGAATCCGAAGAGGCGGCAATTAACATGGTCTACGGAGGAGCATCTGCAGGGCACAGGGTTATGACATCCTCTTCAGGCCCCGGAATCAGCCTGATGCAGGAAGGGTTTTCCTATCTTGCTGGCGCGGAACTTCCCTGTGTGATCGTAGATGTCATGCGGGCAGGCCCTGGCCTCGGAAATATAGGGCCTGAGCAGGCGGATTACAACCAGATAGTAAAAGGCGGAGGGCATGGGAACTACAAAAATATCGTGCTTGCCCCAAATTCCGTGCAGGAAATGTGCGATTTTACAATGAAAGCCTTTGAGCTTGCCTTCAAGTACAGGAATCCTGCTGTGGTGCTCGCAGACGGCGTGCTCGGACAGATGATCGAGTCCCTTGAGTTCCCGAAGAAAGCTATTGTCCCTGAGATCGATAATACCTGGGCGGTCAACGGCACGGTTGAAACAAGGCCCAACCTGATAACCTCGATCTTCCTGGATTTCAATGAGCTTGGAAAGTTCAATGAGAAGTTGCAGGCAAAGTATGAGCTGATAAGGAAGAATGAGGTAGATTATGAGGAATACCTGACAGACGATGCTTCAATTGTCCTTGTTTCCTATGGAATCAGCAGCAGGATATGCAGGTCAGCAGTAGACCTCGCCAGGCAGGAAGGTCTCAAAGTCGGGCTTTTCAGGCCGAAAACTCTCTTCCCCTTCCCTGAGGCGCAGTTGAAAGCCCTGGCAGACAGGGGCTGCTCCTTTATTTCCGTGGAAATGAGCAATGGACAGATGATAGATTATGTCAGGCTTGCAATCAGCTGTTCACAGCCTGTGGAGCTTGTAAACCGTATGGGAGGGAACCTGATTACCCTTGACCAGATTATGGACAAAATCAGGAAAATTGCAGGGGAGGTATGAAAATGGCAGCAGAAATCATTAACGGAGAAAAAGTAATAGGAAAGCCAAAAGCCCTGTACGCGGAGTATCCCCGTAAAGGAGGGGCAGCCCAGACAGCCACTCACTACTGCCCTGGCTGCGGGCATGGGGTTCTGCATAAGCTTATTGCCGAAGCAATTGATGATCTCGGGATTCAGGACAGGACCGTTATGATCAGCCCTGTGGGCTGTGCAGTCTTTGCTTACTATTATTTTGACGCAGGCAATATCCAGGTTGCCCACGGACGTGCACCTGCGGTAGGGACAGGAGTTTCCAGGGCCGAAGAAAATGCGGTGGTTATTTCCTACCAGGGAGATGGAGACCTTGCTTCCATTGGCCTGAACGAGACTATCCAGGCCGCAAACAGGGGTGAAAAGCTTGCAGTCTTTTTCGTAAACAATACAGTTTACGGAATGACAGGCGGACAAATGGCCCCGACAACCCTTGTGGGTGAAAAAACCACAACGTGCCCTGAAGGCAGAGACCCCCGTTTTGCAGGTTACCCTCTCCATTTGTGCGAACTTCTGGACAACCTGAAAGCTCCTGTTTTTATTGAAAGGGTTTCAGTCTCGGATATTTCCCATATAAGAAAAGCCAGAAAAGCCGTGCGGAAGGCGCTTGAAATCCAGCGTGACGGTAAAGGATATGCTTTTGTTGAGGTCCTTGCTGCCTGCCCGACTAACCTCAAGATGGATGCAAAACAAGCTGTCAGTTTCATTAATGAGGAAATGGAAAAAGAATTTCCTCTCAAGAACTTCAGGGATAACTCCGCAGAAGTCGAACCCCTGCACCGTGGAGTCAGCGACTTTACAACTGAAACCCTTGAGAAACTTTACTGCATTGAAGCGGGTGCCGAAGAAAAGCCTTCCAGAAAAGACTTTGCCCCAATCCAGACCAAGATTGCAGGTTTTGGAGGGCAGGGAGTCCTCAGCATGGGCATTATCCTTGCCCAGGCAGGAGTAAAAGCAAACCTCAACGCGTCGTGGTTCCCGTCCTATGGCCCTGAACAGCGCGGAGGCACATCCAATTGCTCGGTTGTGATCTCAGGCCAGCCAATAGGCTCTCCTACTGTCTACACCCCGGACATCCTGGTAGCTATGAATCTTCCCTCCCTTGAAAGGTTTGCAGGGGCGGTCAGAAAAGGAGGATTTATCCTCTATGACTCGTCCATCGGCGAAGCCAAGATCCCTGAAGGCGTCAAAGCAATTGCAGTCCCGGCAACTGAAAAAGCCAAAGAAGCCGGCTCTGAGAAAGCAGCCAACTCCTTTATGCTCGGGGTTCTTATGGGCATTAACGCAACAGGCATGGAAGAGGAAGCCTTCAAGGAAGCTCTTGCCGAAAACTTCGCTGGCAAACCCAAAGTTATCGAATTTAACCAGATGGTTCTTGAAGCAGGGGCAAATTGGGCCAGAGAAAATGTTAAGATCTGAGAAAAACCGAATTTAAGAAAAAACCAATTTCTTTAAATAAACAGGCGGAGGAAAACTTTTCTCTACCTGCTATCATTTTTTCATCAATTTTTAAGCAATTTTTATCAATTTTTAAGCCTTTTTCATCAATTTTTCATCAATTTTTAAGCAATTTTTCAGGATCGATTCCATGACCCGAAACTTTATTGGTCACTCAAAATACTACAAGCAGGAAGTAAAAGGCTCAAAGTCTCCCTGATGAATAGATTTCTTTTCTCCTGTTGTATGTAATTTCCTAACTGATTGGATCATTCTCCATTTGTTTTTATATTATCTTCTGAATTGTATAGAAGTCAATAATTCTAATTGATTTTATGACTTGAATATTTTTAAATAGTTTGTTTGTAATATATTATGAAGATATCACAGGTAAAAGTAGATTACAAAATGAAATGTCGAGAAGGGGTTGATCGCGTATGAGTGACCTAACAGAAGTCACAAGAATTGTGAATGAGCTTAACGACATAGAAAACGAAAAGGAAGGAAAGGCCTACGAAGAAAGATTGAAACTCCTCGATAGTCAAGCGAGTCTCTGGCAAGAGTTATACGGTCATGTTTGCGAAGTTATTTGCAGGTTTGATTGAAACTTGATAATAAATATTAGCAACTTATTTGTCGTCAATGCCGGAGTTTTATTTAGACATATCGTATAAAAAGAGATTGTATTATGAAGAGAGTGTATTTTTTAAAAGAGCTGTTTTGTATAGTCTTTACAATAGCGTTGAGTTTTTGACTTACCTGTATCCCACAAATTTAGTGCGAAGGATGAGATTCGAAAACATACCTTGTTCGAAGAAATACCTTGTTCGAAGAAATACCTTTTTTGCAGATTTTTGCAGATATGTCTTGTCCAGGAAATTGCTCAGAAGAAGCGAGAATTTTTTAAAAACGTAATTAATAGGCATAATTTATTACAAAAAGACGGGTAATCGGATTTATACATAAATTTGAAATCATCATAAGCTTTATTAAAGCTGAATACATTATAAGGAAAAGAGAGGCTTATATAAAGTACTTTTGAAAGTGCTGCTAAAAGGCAATAGTTCAAAAGTAGTTTGTTGGTCTAGAAGTAGATGGTAGGGTAACTGAGTCCCTATTCTCAGATCCCTACCTGCGATCCAACCTGGAGATTGCGAGGAAACCCTATTACTCTCAATCTATGCAATATTATAATGACCTGGGGATATATATCATAACCGACTCAAAAAACAATTTGTAATTTGAATTTTCAAGCATATTGTGGATTTATTTTGCAGCAAAACTTTTAATGGCATTGAAATTTTTCCACATATAAATATAAATTTAATTTTATTAAAAATATATTAGAAGCAGGTCCGTGATAAAGTGCAGATCCAGATAAGGTTCAACCGATATAATGGAACATAAAAAGGAAAGTTTTCGTTCTCCTGTGAGCTGGAAAAAAGATTACGATCATCAATATGCTTAATGTAATACTCTCTACTTCATCCAATAATCTCTACTTCATCCAATAATCTCTACTTCATTAATACTTCTCTATTTCATGTAATGATCTCTACTTCATCCAATAATCTCTACTTCATTAATACTTCTCTATTTCATGTAATGATCTCTACTTCATCCAATAATCTCTACTTCATTAATACTTCTCTATTTCATGTAATGATCTCTACTTCATCCAATAATCTCTACTTCATTAATACTTCTCTATTTCATGTAATGATCTCTACGTCATTTAAAATCTCAAAATCTGCTCGCTTCTATAATACAGGAAACTGGTACACATAACAAACCAAGAAAGGTACACATAACAAACTAAGACACATAACAAACTAAGAAATATACTACATCTCAGCGCCGAAGTAAATAGTGATAAGAAGTATAAAGAAGTATAAAAATGTTTATTTTGTACATCCATTTAGCAAGCGGCAGCAGACATTTGAAATAAAAACATGAATTTAGGAACGGTCATAAGATTTATTAGAAATAAGAACATTATGAAAAATAGAAAGTGTTCCTGAAAATTAATATAGAAGTAAATGATTTAGAAGTAGATGGTAGGGTCTGAGTCCCTATTCTCAGGTCCTACCTGCGATCCAACCCAAAGATTAAGAGGAAACCCTATTACTCTTAATCTATACATTTATAGTTGCTTGGTGATATATATCATAACCGACCCAAAAAACAATTTGCAATTTGAATTTTCAAACATATTGTAGATTTAGTTTGCAGCGAAACTTTTAATGAGGTTAAAATATTTGAAGTAAATAAAAATTAACGATATTAAAGATCGATAGAAGGGGAGTTAAGAAGTAAGCTTACATTAAAAGTAATTAAGTCAAAATAATTAAGTTAAAGCAATTAAGTCAAAATAATTAAGTTAAAAGTAATTCTTTTGGCATCGGTTAACGAATTTTATGCACAACTTCGAATACCACTTATAACGATTTTCCAACAAAATTTCTAGATGTATAGCATAAAAAATAACACTTTTTGATGTTTAGAACCTTAACCGAATCCAAATAAAAAGCAATTTAATTAGCAGAAAAAGCAGCGCAGAAGGAAGAAGTAGATGGTAGGAGCCGAGTCCCTATTCTCGATCCCTACCTGCGATCCAACCCAAAGATTAAGAGGAAACCCTATTACTCTTAATCTACATTCATTTTATAATCATGTGGACATATATATCATAACCGATCTGAAAAATCGGTTTTAATCTAAAATTTCAATAAAATGAAATAATTTTTACTCTTCTGAAATTTTGTTGCCATTAAAAACCTCTGAAACCTACATATAAGAGATAAAGATGTGGTTTTCAGAAAAGGCTGTGCCTTAGCTGCCTCCGAAAAAACAGTAAAAATACGATTCGGAGTTTTTATCAGCTTCATAGGATTTTAAGCCGGATACTCTAGGTCTCTAGCTTCGGGGTGATTGACTTAACACAAAAAAACTTACAATCAGGGTAAAATCTAGTAAAATTAGATCAAAAAACTGAGATACCTGTAAAAAAGTCCTGTAAAAGAGTCCGCAAGAGGAGATGATAGGGACCGTATTTCCATTTAGCAGGTCCCTATCGATGATCCCAACCCCATTCGATTGAGAGGAAACCCTATAACTCTCAATCTGTATCCTCTTATAGGGTCCTTGAGATATATATTATAACCCGTCCAAAAAATAGTTTCTGATTAAATATACTGATCAAACGTATGTTTTTGCCGTTGTTAAAAATTATAATGATATAAAAAATTATAACGCGGTGATAAATGTATAAAATGTATATATAATCAGTAATCGAAAAGGCAGGAAAATGAAATAGAAAAGGGCTATTCTGGCCCTTTCAAATAAGATAAGACCTGAGTGGTGGGAAGCCGTTAAAGTTCACAGAACTGTAACTTTGAGTGTATGCGCCTGTTGTAAAGATGTATACGCGATTTCCTTCTCTCATTGTATGGGGGAAAACATATTTGTGCTGCTCATAAAGAATATCCATGCTGTCGCAGGTAGGGCCTGCAAGGATTACTTCTTCGGCACAGCCTTTTTTATCGCAGAATATAGGGTATTTAATGCATTCGTCAAGTGTCTCGATAAGGCCCCCGAATTTGCCGATGTCAAGATAAACCCATTTGTACTGGTTGAATCTGGCCTTCTTGGAGATCATTACGACTTCACTTACAATTATACCTGCATTGGCTACCAGAGAACGCCCGGGTTCTATAATGATTTCAGGCAGCTCTTCCCCGAAGTCCTCATGTAAAAAGCGGCGGATTTCCCCGGCATATGTTTCAAGGTCATGGGCCTGAGCCTGGTATTTTGCAGGAAAACCCCCGCCAAGGTTGATCATCTTCAGATGGATGCCTTTTTCAGCCACGGCCTCAAAAAGGTATTTGCACTTGGAAATAGCATTGTCCCACTGCCCAATGTCCCTCTGCTGGGAACCAACGTGGAAAGAAAGACCATAAGGTTCAAGCCCCAGTTTTTCAGCCTTAAGAATGAGTTTGTATATCAGGTCAGGGTGAGAACCGAACTTTTTTGAAAGAGGCCAGTCAGCACCGTCACTTTCAGTAAGGATTCGGAAAAATACTCTGGAACCGGGGGCTCTTCGGGATAATTTCTTCAAATCGCTCTCAGAGTCGGTAACAAAAAGCCTTACTCCCTTTTCATACGCATAAGCTATATCCTTCTCTTTTTTGATAGTATTGCCGTAACTGATCCTTTCAGGTTCCACCCCGAGCCTGAGCAGTTGATCAAGTTCGTAAATCGTTGCCACATCAAAATTGGAGCCTTTGTTTTTGAGGGCGAGCACAACCTCGTCCATAGGGTTAGCCTTTACAGCATAGTGAATTTTTGCAAAGGGCATGTGCTCTACCAGATCTTCGTAACTTTGCTCTATCTTCTGCAGATCAACGATCAAATATGGTGTTTCTTTATCCCGGGAGAATTTTTTAATTTTGTTAAAATCATCTCTAGGAAGAAAATCCTCCAGCGGGAACTCATAATGCTCTTTTCTCATATCTACTCCCATTTTAAATTGAAACTTTCTTTCTCAAACGTATGTAAGTACTAGTTAATAATTTTTAGTATCTCGCGTATTTGTAATAATTATTAATTTATAATGAATTATTTTGATAATCCTTATAATAAAGCGATTCAAATAGGATTTAATGTATATAAAACTGATTATTGGTGAATATAAAGACACAAAACTAATTGAAATCAATAAATATTTAACATAAATAGTCGCATTTTCAAAAAAAGCATAAATAAGCTTTTTTTAGCTATTAAGAGAACTGAAAGCCCTTATAAGCTCGCAGAGAAAACGAGAAATCGTAGATTCTCCGGAATATGCATGTGGAAGTTTTACCCTTAAAAAGGAATAATAAGAGCTTAAAGAGGAATAGAGAGATATTTAAATGATTAAGTGTCAATAAAAGCTTTAATTCTCATTATTTTTAATAAATAACTTGTATTAAGCATTTTTTAGAAGGGGCCAAATTTTATCATTATACAAATAATTTTAAGGTTTGGCTGACAGATCTTTTCTTCTGGTTTTGAGCAGCACTATCAGCACACCAATTCCTACGAGAAGAAAACCATAGGTTATGACCTCCATGCTTAGCCGGGAAAAGAGAAATACAGTAGAGAGGACACCAAGCGACGGAAGCAGTGGCAGGCGGCCAATGCTAAAGGGAACTTTAAAAGGGCGCTTTCTATCAGGATCAGCATAACGGAGCTTTATCAGGGAGAGATTGACCATAAAAAAGACAATAAAAATCATAAAATTTGCAATGTTTGCTACGATTGCGATATCCCTGAGCAGGACAAACAGAATTGAGAAGCATGCAACTCCTAAAATTGCAACCCACGGAGTGTGGTAACTGCGGTGTACCCGTGAGAGGCTTTTAGGAAGCGACCCTGCATAGGCCATGCCGTAAACAATTCTTGAACCTCCAAGCATAACCACGAGTACGGTATTCATCGTGGAAAAAAGGGCGATCCAGGACATTAGGACAAAAGCATCATTCCCCAGAGCGACAGCCGCAACATCTGCAAGCGGGACACCTGAAAGTCCGAGAACCCGAAAATCAAGTATACTTACGGCAGTAACTGCCACGCACATGTAGACCAAAACAGTAGAGAATATGGCAATAAGCAGGGCTTTAGGAGTTGTTATTTCTGCATCTTTTGTTTCCTGGGACAATCTCACAATATCTTCAAAACCGAGAAATGCAAAAAAAATGAGAGCCGAAGCCTCAAACACCCCTGCCAGGTCCGGAGCTTCAAAATAATTTACCGTGCCAAGGTAAGGGAGTCCTATGTAAATGATAATTAGAAGCCCGGACAGTTCAATCAGAGTTATAAAAATAGCCAGCCGTGCAGATTCCTTGATCCCGTAAACCATGACAAGGCTGAGGATAACAAACAGGCCCACTGCCCCTATTAGATATTCACCCCCGAAAAGATTACTGAAATATCTTCCAAACCCAAGGGCAACCGCAGAACTCGTTATTACCATAAAGTAGATAACGAGCAGCCCCACAAACAGGCCCACGCGTTCTCCAAAAGCTCTCTTTACAAACTCATATTCCGCCCCTGCTCGGGGATACATGGAAGAGAGTTCCATATAGCTGAGGGCGGAAAGTGCAGCCGTGACTCCTGCAAACAGAAAGGAAAACCAGACCATATTGCCTGCAAGCCCTGCAGCTTGTCCCATAGCACGTAAATCCCGGCTCCAAGAATATTGCCAATTCCTACCAGAGTAATTTCCAGCAAACTCAATTCCACTTTTAGTTCAGACTCCCTTTTCACAAGAAAACCCCTCATCCAAAAATTGAAATTCAGGAAAAAGATAACCTTAAAAATAAGGCTCAGTCCTATTAGAAAGATTATCTCCCGAAAAGCTTGTGATCAAATTTCTATTCACCGGGTCCCCAAAATGCTATTCCCAAAATGCTATTCCCAAAATGCTATTTCCAAAATGCTATTCAGTCCAAAATGCTATTTCCAAAATGCTATTTATAGAATGCTTTAATCCTGATAAAATACTTAGTTTCCTGAAATACGTTTATTCCAGGCATTATATACCATGAGAAATTTTGTATCTTAATTCCTGTTAAAAACAAAATAACACAAAAATTAAACATTTTCAGCCCGCATAGATAAAAATGAAGCTTAAAAGGTTAAGCTCAGTTGCTCGTTCTGTAGACCTTGCTTATCCTACAAACCGGGCAATTGTAATAATTACCCTGCTTTTTTTCCTGGGAACCGCAGGATTTCAACTTATCCTCGGAAGAGAAATCTCTTCGGCTTCGGCTTCAGGCTTAAAGGCTGGAGCATCGGTTTTTCTTGCATGGGCATTTGCAAGGGAGCTGGACCCTGACAATGAATTCTCAGCTTTTGTTGCAGCTTTTTTGGGCTGTGCAGGGTTCCTGCTTTTTCCTTCCCCGTTCCTGCTTGCTCTTTTCCTGGAACTCCTGCTCATCCGTATAATAAACAGGAGTACGGGCCTGCCTGCAAAAACTTTCGATTCTTTTGCGATACTTCTGCTATCGGGCTGGATTTCATTCCAGAGAGAATGGGTCTTCGCCCTATTTACAGCACTTGCATTTTTCCTGGACTCTTCCCTTCCGGAACCCAATCGCTGCAACCGCATTTTTGGAGGCATCGCATTTATGGTTTCATTGATTGCCTTCATAAGGACTGCAGGAAATGAAAGCATTTTGATGAATACACAGTTAGGGTTATTCGCGCTTGCAGCAACTCTCCTTTTTATTCAACAGACCCTCAGGTCCCGGAAAGTAAAATCCAGAGGGGACCTGACAGGAATTCCTTTAGACCCGCTTCGAATTCAGGCGGCTCAACTGACAGCCCTGCTGAACGCAATTTTATTTACAGCCCTGAAAGGATGGGCAGGAATTGAAAACTTCATGCCTTTATGGGCAGCGGTTTTAGGAGTTACTCTTTATGGAAATCTACAGGCAATGCTGAAAAGGTTAAGTAAGGCTTCTCAGAAAGATTAACCTGACCCGGCTCAGATAAACAGGATCTGGCCGGACTGAAAGGAGCCTTACGCGCAGCTTAAAATCGGTTTTTCAGGTCTGAACCATCAGGCAGAGGCTTTTTATGGGTACGATTTCATTTTTTGGGCAAGCTCCATGCCGATTTCCTCAACCTTTTTTAGATCTTCGTCCTTCGGCCTGCCTTTCACCTGAAGGGTTCCTACAATCTCCATTTTCGAAGGGACCAGGATTTCTCCTGCCTGCTTTAATGCGCCTCCTCCCCACCCAAAGGACCCCAGCACAACCCCATACTTTGCAGGCGGGTTGAGAGCTTTTACCAGATAAGTGCCGTAAAGAGCAAGAGGATGCATGCCTGCAAGGACGGTTGGAGCTCCAAGGATAATAGCACGGGAATCAACCAGTTCCATTGCAATATCTCCTATATCAGAGACTGCAAGATCATACATTCTAACATTTATACCTTCTTTTAACAGGGTCTCCGCAATTGTCCTGACCATTTGTGCCGTAGAACCCCACATGCTCACATAGACGATAAGGGCTTTATTTTCGGTCTCCCCTGAAGTCCACTTTGCATACTGTTCAAGTATACGCTGTGGGTTTTTGTAGATGGGCCCATGGCTCGGGGCAATGATTTTGATATCAAGACCCTTTATTTTTTCAAGAGCCTTTGCCCCCATTTTCCCGAAAGGCATCATGATTTCCCCGTAGTAGCGTTTTGCAAGAGGAATAAGGTCTTCCATGTCTTCATCATAAACTCCCTGGGCAGTATGAGACCCGAAAAAATCGCATGGGAAAAGAATCCTGTCTTCAGGCACGTATGTGAACATGGTTTCAGGCCAGTGAAGCCAGGGAGCTTCTATAAAGCGAAGGGTTTTTCCTCCCAGTTCAATAGTATCTCCCTCAGCAACGATTTTAATCCTGTTTTCAGGCAGCTCGTGGTAAAGGCGTGCCATTTTCACGCCCCTGTCCGTAGTAACAAGCACCGAGTCAGGAGCCCGATCCATAATATAACGAATTGCACTGGAGTGATCGGGCTCGGCATGGTTCATAATCAGGTAGTCCAGCTTTTCAAGGCTGGAAACCAGGTTTATTTTCTCCTCGAACTCCCTTTCAAAACCAGGATTCACGGTATCGATAAGGGCTGTTTTTTCTTCTCCTTTCACAAAGTAAGCATTATAGCTTGTCCCCTGAGGCAGCGGAACCAGAGCATCAAACATTCTGCGGTTCCAGTCTTTTGCCCCAACCCAGAAAACATTTTTGGCAATTTCAGGAATACTGTAAATCTCCATATTTTTCCTCCATTCTCCCCGACGAAAAAAAATAGATTGAAATAAGAAACAGAGAGAAATCCCTGGCTGTCCCTATCAATCTGATAACTATATTTATTAAATGACTATATTGTATTCGTCCAATATATTTATTAGGCAAAACCCTTAATTGACATCTCGATTTAATCAACAAAATAGCAATTCATGTAAAACGATACTGAATAAAACTGCTCTGCCTGTTAGTTTATAGTATTTTCTCTAAAAAATTAAAAAAAGAAAAACTTTATATAGACAGCAGTAAGTTATCTTCTTCCTATCAGGCAATAATTCACAAAATTACGTTTAACGTGGCAACGAGTGAGCCTGAAAAAATTAAGTATTAAAATGAGGCTTTGATACTCGGATATTCCAATTAAAAAGAAGGGACAATTATGAAAACATCATCTGTAGAACTGAATCCGAACAAACTGGTACAGTACCTCAATAAACCAGCAAGCGAATTCACCAAAGAGGACATTATAAAGTTCATCAGGGAAAACGGCATTAAGATGCTTAGCTTCCGCTATGTTGGCGGAGATGGGAGACTTAAAGCCTTAAACTTCGTGATCAGAGACGAAGAGCACCTTGACAATGTACTTTCCGCAGGGGAGAGAGTAGATGGATCAAGTCTTTTTTCTTACATCGAGGCAGACACAAGCGACCTTTATGTCCTTCCTAAATACAGGACTGCGTTTGTAAATCCTTTTGAAGAAATCCCAACCCTGGATATCCTCTGTTCCTATTTCGACAAGGACGGAAGCCCACTAAAAAGCGCGTCTGAAACCGTCATGAAGAAAGCTGGCCAGGTCCTGACAGAGAAGACAGGCTACGAACTTCAGGCAATGGGCGAACTCGAATACTACATTATCGCCAACAAAGATGAAGTCAATATGAATTTCCCGGCCGTTGACCAGAGAGGATACCACGAATCCAATCCCTTCACAAAATTCGACCAGCTCAGGAAGGAAGCAATGATGTTTATCTCCGAAGCTGGCGGAAAAATTAAGTACGGGCACTCTGAAGTCGGGAACTTCACTGACGACAAGTACTACTACGAGCAGAACGAAATCGAATTCGAGACTGACACACTTGAGAACAGTGCAGACCGTCTGCTTATTGCAAAATGGATGCTCAGGATGCTTGCCGATCAGTACGGTGTAGTTGTCAGCTTTGCCCCGAAGATCACTGTAGGAAAAGCCGGAAGCGGGCTTCACGTCCACATGAAGCTCCTGAAGGACGGAAAGAGTGTCATGGTCGAGAACGGCGATGTCAGCAACGTTGCAAAGCGTGCAATTGCCGGTCTTCTTGACATTGCAGCAGGAATCACTGCATTTGGAAACAGGATCCCCACATCCTACCTGCGCCTTGTTCCTCACCAGGAAGCTCCGACCAACATCTGCTGGGGAGACAGGAACCGCTCTGCACTTGTCCGTGTACCCCTCGGCTGGTTCTCCGAAGAATCCAGCAAGATGGTCACCCTCGCCAACCCTAACTACGACGAGGAACTCAAAAGCCATAGCTACAAGTCTACCTTCGAATTCCGTGCTGCAGATGCCTCAGCTGACCTCTACCTTCTCTTTGCAGCCTTCGCTGTAGCTATCCGCCACGGATTTGAAATGAACAACGCCCTTGATGTTGCGAAGAACCTCTACATTGATGTCAATATTTTCAAGGAAGAGCACAAGGACAGGCTTGCCCAGCTCGAGCACCTTCCTGCTTCCTGCTATGAGTCCGCTCAGGCCCTGAAGAAACAGAAGGACATCTTCATGCAGTACGATGTCTTCACCGAGGGCATGATCAACGATACCGTAAAAGAGCTTGAAGCCCTTGACGACTACCAGCTCAGTGAGAGACTTTACGGAAAGAATGAAGAAATCAGGAAACTTGTGGACGCTTATATTCACATTGCCTGATACTGATTTCAGCACTTTAAAAAATCTTTTTTTCCATCCGGAAAATACAGGGCTCACGCTTTTCAGGAAGCAGGGCCCTGCAAAAAACGAATTTCCTCCTAGTTTTTACAATTTTTCTGTCAACTGGCGGTGCTTTATAATCCACTGCAAGAAAATACTTATTGCCTTTGAAACGTAGATGGATGTAACTGTTCTACGTGGATGTTAATTTTGCTCCTTGTCTTCTGGATCGACAAGTAAGTGTGAGTATATCGGGTGCAAAGGACAATTATTGAAACTGCATTTTGCATACCGAGGACATTTGTAAAGCGGCAAGTCATTTTTAACAGACATGTTATCCCCTCACTGCATCATGACCTTTGTGACATGTAAGGTTTAATCTTTATATAATAGTTATAAATAACTTTGGAAAAACCTTATATACTGACATGAAATAGACAAGGTGTATATTCCGTACATACGGTACACATGCGAGATACGTATAAAAGTTGCTTAACCAGAAGCTCTAGGATCAATTTGTTTTAGTGGGGTGGTGTGTTTTTGTACCTGCGTGAAGCCATTGAGTAGTTTAAATGTTTCTCAATAAATACATTGATTAAGCTCAATGACGTAAAAGCAAAAGCTTTCTCAATAACTTTGAGCCAGTTTACCCATAACTTCTTCGGTAAACTAAAGCTTAATTTTTCGTGTAAAACTTGCAGGAAAATAAGGAAAAACATGGGAAAACGCTAAAATTCTAATTGTATAGTTTACAAATCTTTTTCTTTTGACAACTTGTAACCTGACTAATCATCTAACTAATAACTCGAATAATTGAACGAATAATAATTAGGCAAAATTTCCATAAAATCAAACTGTTAAAAAAATACCCCTTTGTTTATAGCTGTTCTACTCTCTAAGTGCTCAGGACAACAAAGACAGGACACTCACTTGAGTATATAACCAAGCCCTTGAAAGTAGAACTTTTCCTTAGAAAATGGCCTTTATTAGGGGGAGTCTGACATTTCAGGCATTAAGCCTTTGACCACATTAAGACCACTACTTATAGGAATTGTAATTCTTATGGGCAATTACAGAATAACAGAATTAGTCTCTCCATCATCTAAATTTCTTACATTCTAATAATGCTTTATCTGATTTTGGCTTCGGGCAAGGTTCCTTTGGAATTGCCATACTTCGATCCATTTTGTATCCGAGCTGGCAAGTAAATATAACAATATTTGGCATCCATTAAGAGCGATATAAGCTTATCAGGACTCTCAATAAGTGCCTTACATCCTTCACCTGTCTTCCACTGAATAATTTTCATTGTATCACTGTAGATAGTATTTTTGAAAAAATTATGGAGTCTTCTGTCTCTCCCTGCAGGTTGCCTGCTTACATATGACACTACAGTACTGGGCATCTGTCTATTTGATTGAAGTTCGGTACCATACACGAGGCAGACACGAGCTTTTTCCTGAGAACACGAAAACAACTTTCAACTCCATTGCCCCATATAAATGTGTATATTAACAGGTTTGGAGGAGTTTAATGCAAATTACTTCACGTTCTCAAAAGCGTTTAATATCCTTATGATGTTGTTATTCAGTAACTCTTAAATCCAATTCCTTAACTCTTTTGAACTTATTTGAGACCTTGAAAATTCTCCCTTTATATTTTCGCAGTAGAAATTCCTTTACTACAAAACATCTCTGACTGCATAAAATCAACCTTCCTTACAATTATCTAATAGATTAACTTTTATAAATATAAGGGTTAAAAGAAAATATTTAAGTATTCAGTCTAAAATCTGGATAATTGAGTCAAATGCCTAAATTAAAAATAGAGATGAATAAAGTTGAAGAAAATAAAGACATTTTATAAGGCAAGTTTACTTTCAATAACTTGTGTTTTGCTTTTAGTTGCTTATACAGCATTGGCAACTAATGCGGAAAGTGTTTCGCCCACAATCACTGAAACCCGAATAACCACCAGTGGATCAGCTAGTGATCCGGATATATATGGTGATAAGATAGTGTTTTTAGACAATCGCAATGGAAACTGTGATATTTACATGTACGATCTCTCCACTTTCAGTGAAACTCAGATAACCACCAATGCATCAGATCAATGGGATCCTGCTATCTACGGTGACAGGATAGTGTGGATGGATAAGCGCAATGGAAACGCCGATATCTATATGTACGACCTTTCCACTTCCAAGGAAACTCAAATCACCACCAATGCATCAGATCAAATGGATCCTGCAATTTACGGGGACAGGATAGTATGGGAAGATTTTCGCAACGGAAACTACTACGATATCTATATGTATGACCTTTCCACTTCCGAGGAAAAAAAGATAGCCATCAACGGTCTCGATCCTGCTATCTACGGTGACAGGATAGTATGGTTTGATGGTCGTAATGGAAACGCCGATATCTATATGTACGACCTTTCCACTTCCAGGGAAACTCAAATCACCACCGATACATCCTATCAACAATTTCCTTCAATCTACGGAAATAGGATAGTATGGGAAGATTGGCGCAATGAAAACCCCGATGTCTACATGTACGACCTTTCCACTTCCAAGGAAGAAAGGATAACCACCAATGATGCATCAATATATGATCCTACTATTTATGGTGATAAAATAGTCTGGACTGACGACCGAGATGAAGAGTATGACAATGATATCTACATGTATGACCTCTCTACCAATACGGAAACTAAGATAACCACCAGTAAATTAGCGTTCTATCCAGCTATCTGTGATGATAAGATAGTGTGGCATGATTGGCGTAACGGAGGTCATGATATCTATATGGCTACTGTCTCGGAAGAAGGATTGGAACCAATACTTCCTGTTGCAGATTTCAGTGCCAATGTCACTAGCGGTTATGCTCCTCTATCAGTCCAGTTTACAGATTTATCGAGAGATGCAACAGGGTGGAACTGGGACTTTGAAAGTGACGGAATTGCAGACTCGAGCCTTCAGAACCCAGTATATTTGTATACACTTCCAGGAACGTACACTGTTAACTTAGCAGTAAGTAATGCAAATGGAACAGACTCAAAACTTGCTACAATAAATGTTTTAGAAAAACCTGAACTTCCGGTTGCAGACTTTTTGGCATCTCCCAGTACAGGAAAAGCACCATTGACAGTTACATTCACTGACAGCAGCACAGGATCACCTACTTCTTGGTCTTGGAAATTTGGAGATAAAAGCATTTCAACAGATCAGAGCCCTGTGCATACATACAATAAAGCAGGAAAGTACACTGTTAGTTTAACGGTAGAAAATACCGCCGGTAACAACACTAAAAAGATATCTAAATATATCATAGTAAAAAAGTAAGTGAATTCTTAAGATTGAAAAACCAAAAAACGCAAGCACAAAGAGAAGTGGGGGATTTATTTATAAACTTAACAAATCTTTAAAAATCTTGATAAATGAAGTTACCAAAACTTCCATCTTGGTTTTTTTCTTTCCTCCGGGCGCCTCGATGGCTTTCTGATTAATCAAGCTCTGAACCTGCTACTCTCAGCTGGATCATTACTAGGTAATTTTTGAACTTCCAGACAAACTAAAAAAGACTTTTCCAATTTTCCAACCACATTTTTGAGTTTATGGAGCTTTAAGACAATGAAAAGCGTACTCTCAAAAGATTTTTAAATGATTGAGAAGTTAACAGCTTTTGCGAGAACATAGAAAATTGATCCCCTCCATGTTCTCTTTTCTTTTTTTCCCTCTTTTATTGTATCTAGGAGTATCATATTTAGATTGCAAAAACGTAACTATCGAAAACACAAATAAAACAACTGGGATAACTAAAGTTAAGACAATAACAAGCACCAACAAATTTAGATAAACTACAGAAGCAAGAAAATTAGAACTAAATGAATGAGAATATATTATAGACAATAGTAAAAAACTAGTGATAAATAAATTGAATCGTGACAATGGATCAATAAGCGATATCAGATTACGAGTCATTGGTGAATATGTATTTAAATATTCAACGTCACAGGTTAAATAAACCAGTACTAAACATGCCACCAGTGTACCATATATGGGAACGATTTTTTTCTTCAGCGGGTACCACATCGAAATCTAATGGATTAATAAAACTAGATAAAGTGGGAATGATAAACATATAAAGAGTTATATTCATAACAATATAATCTCTTATTTTACTAGAACTCATTAAAGTTAATAATCGAGTGTATGAATTTATATTTTTTTTACTTTTCATGTGTTTCTCGATATTACCAAAAACTTCCATCATCTTCTTTTTTCTCCAGGCGCTCCTATATCATTCTGATTGATGAGCGTTTGAACTTGCAGCAGATAGTTAGCATGTATTTTTTTAAAGTCTTGTTTTATCTGGCTTATCCTTGAATCAATTTTACCTCAATAAATACAATATGTAATGATTGATAGGTAAAAAAATCTTAATATGTCTGGTCTGTCATTAAGGGTTGGGGGTAAAAAAATGATTTATACAAAAGGATATACTTTTACAAAAGTGAGAACTTTACACGGTTCTGATATGTATGTCTCAAGATTTGGAAAACTGGTAAAAGTCATACCATGCAACCCGCAAGTAGATCTCTCTAAAGCATATACAAGCGACTTGATACATCAGATCGAGTGCGAGGATTAAAAGAATCGAAAATTGGTCATTAAAAAACTAAGTTACCAGAAACGCCACTACGATTTTTTTATTTCTTGGCGCCTCTATAACTTTCTGATTGATGAGCGTTTGAACCTGCAATTAGTTTCATGTGTTCCATAAGCTCCATGCGCTGCATGGGTTTTATGAGCTCCATAAGATCCATATGCTATATTACAGTAATTTTTTTACCTTTTTATGTTGCTGTCACAGATATTTTGTATCACTAATTTAGTAAAATTTCAATATTTAAACTTTTTAATACTTTTCTGCAACCTTTTTAATCATTTTTCCTTGAGCCTTTTCCAAATCCGAACCAAAGTCAATCATCCATTCAACTGTTTCTTTTTTTTCGGAATATACTTTTTTAAAGAATGCTATAGTGTCAGGCTTTAGTTCTTCTACGGACTGTCCTGCCGGCTCTAGTATTATTTCCCAGAATACTTTTTCATCCTGCATTTTTTCTATCTTTTTGTCCAGCTCTACTATCTTCCGAGCTGCCTTTTCTTCTAAAGATTCGTTCTTTTCTTTCATGCGCTCACATGTCTTAAATTGTATTCATGTCTAAAATAGATATATGAAACAGAATGAAGACTACAAAACAGCAAAGGTGTATACTGGTCTTGCGGTTGCTAACCTTGAAGAATATAGACCCCTCTCATTGCTTTAGTGATACGAAACATACTCACATTTTCACACCTGCAAATTATTATATGCATTGAATAAAATACTCTACTTGTTAAAACGGGGGGAAATTTGCGAGTAATTGTTTTAATGTAGATACAGCTACTGTAAGCTTTTTTCTCATCAATAATGGCATTTTAAAAATAGTGAAAAATAAGGAGTGAGTAGATCTGTGAAAAGCCAAATTAAAAGAATAATGGCAATTTTGCTGTTAGTTTGTTTCTTGGTTATCAGTGACAGCTACAGCAGTAAGCGCAGCTAATGCTAGAAAATAGGAAGTATAAGCGGGTTGGGTTATGTTGTCCTAATTCTGCTTGTGATTATATTATCAAAGATTTAGTGGAATTGATAGATGATGAAGAAAACGAATCTACTTAAAAACACAATAAAACCCTTTACCGTCATATTTTGGGTTATTACGGTTGTGATTCTTGCCGTTGTCGGGTTGTTTTTGAGACGTAAGAAGGCACACTGATAAAACATTAATTCCTTTTTTCGTTCCTTTTTATCCGAGCTCATCCCAAAACCCATTTTCATTCTCAACTATAAGAATTATTCAGGATTGCTTTCACATCTGTTGCTCGATTGGTCACTTAATATGCGGGAACCGAATAAGCAAATTTTGAGTTTTGGGATCGGCTCATAGTAAAAAGCTATTAAACAGGCCATTAATCGGTCATATTTCGTATATTCCTATATGTTATGAAATAATTGAGTAAACAAAAACTTAGGCAAATTTCAAGTTTTTCTTAGGCCAGTAACGCGAATACGAACTGTATAAAGTAAAATAATACAGTACATCGAATAGTAAAATATAAACTATTTAGAATTTGAGATCTATTGCTATATATTGTATGGTTAAGAGGTTTGAATAATGAATCAAGCGTGTAGAAATGTCATAAATCTGCAAGATGTACGAATTGTGGTAGATGAAAAAAAGGTACTGCGTATATTAGACGTGAAAAAACGATATGAAAAAAGAACCACTTGATTAACTTGATTATCTAGAAGCATGTGAGCTTTTCAGGGGGCTACAATTCACAAGGAGTTTTGAAATTAGTACATGCAAGAACGGGCTAAAAACAGTTACAGATTTTGGAATGTTCGAGGGGCTTTAAATGCTCCGCCCTAAAGCCCTTACAGAGATCCCCTTAGTACCTGACATGGTAATAAGACCAGAAGCATTTGAAATAGGCTATGTGGGAACTGTGACACAGTATGGCAAGATTCCGGCAGTTGGTGAAGAGTACGCTGGAAGAGAGGTTTATGTTTTTATTAAAAGGGAGAGTGAAAAATAATGCCAGAATACCAAATAATATCCCCCATAGGTATAAAAGTCTGTATCATCAAAGCGAGCGAAATTATATGGTCTGAAAATTACATTGATATTTACACGGCAAATCACACATTTCTTACGAAATTATCTCCTGATTGGGCTGTCATTCAGATTGATGCAATTGTAATAGAAGATTAATTGAGGAAGTTGAAAGTAGGCTCGTGAAAGGTGGATATATAAGGAATTGAAGAACATGATACAAAAAGGAGGGTTCTGTTGCAAAAATAATTTTTCTGCCATTTTAGACTACAACAATTGCTTTTTGTATCATTATTAACCTGCTTATAGTGCCTTAATAACCCTATTGTGATATTTTTCATTGGTTTTGTAACAAAGCCAGATTTTTTGCAACAGAACCATGTTATTGTTGTGCTCGATAGCGTACGGGAGATCACGGCTGTATATGGCAATTTGCTCTATTCCCTTGAATGGATTTTCACGATACTGTTTACAGTATAGAATATCTTTTGCGCTTGATCTGTGTTGGTCGACCTCTCCGATACGCCACAAGTTTCTTTGGTATCATAGACTTGATGTCAATTCTCCCAACATATTTTAGCTTGCTGTTGCCAGGCAGCCAGTATTTACTGGTGATCCGGAGTTTAAGGTTACTCCGGATTTTCAGGGTGCTTAAACTTGCCCAGTATCTTGGTGAAGCTGATTTATTGATAAGAGCTTTACGTGCAAGCCTGCGAAAAATAACCCTGTTCCTATTTACTGTTTTGAATCTGGTGGTAATCCTGGGCTCCCTGATGTACGTTGTTGAAGGTGGACAGAAGCGGGTTTACCAGCATACCCAAGAGCATTTACTGGGCAATTATAACCCTTACAACCGTAGGATACGGGGATATCGTTCCTGAGACGAATCTCGGACAGGCACTGGCGTCGGTTGTCATGATAATAGGTTACAGCATCATAGCGGTTCCAACAGGGATTGTCACATCCGAGATCGCCTATGCAAGCAAATACTCTAAAGGAAAGGTGTGTCAAAACTGCAGTTTTGAGGGACATGACAGCGACGCTGAATTCTGTAAGCATTGTGGGGCAAGACTCTAAATCTTAAATTTGACCAGTTAATCCATTCATATCCGGATATTGATCTATGTTTCTTAGGAAGATTTAGGATTGGCTTTATCTACTGTAAAGAAATGTATAGGGGATTAGTTCAGAATAATCAAAATAAAAAGACCCGGATTGATTAAAAAATGACAGCAACGAGCAATCCAGAAGAAAATAAAAAAGAAAAATCTGGATCTGAAAACCAGAAAGAAAGCTTAGAGCACGCCCAGAAAATCACAATCATCTGTTCTGCCCCCGACCTTGCCAGCCAGAACATCAAAACTCACCTTTTGAGCCTTAAGGAATGGAAACTCCTTAAGCTTCCTGAAAACTCCGGATTTTCTGCAGCCCGGGAATCAACGGACTGGAAATTCAGGCTTATAGAAATTGAAGAAATGCACGTATTCCAGGATGGGCTCGATAAGAAACTCGAAGCCGCAGGGCTGCCAGCTTCCCTTATAATTTTCGCATCCAAGCACAGGAGCAAGGAGGAAATCAATTCCCTTACCGTGCACTGCACAGGAAACCCGTCTGATGAGGCAAGGCTTGGGGGCTACCCGAGATCACTTGCAGTTTCTTCGCCTGCTGCCATAAAATCCATACTGACAGAGATGAAGCGTCTGGCCGAAGAAAAAAACCTGAAGTATGATGTTACCCTCGAAGTGACACATCACGGCCCTACAGAACTTTCAGTCCCGTCCCTTTATGCTGAAATAGGAAGCACTGAAGCGCAGTGGAAGGACGAGGAAGCAGGAGAGGTTGCTGCAAAAGCTATCCTTGCAGTATCCCTTGAAAAAGTACCTGTAGCCCTGGGTTTCGGAGGCGGGCATTATGCTATGCGTCAGACAGGGCTTTTGCTTGAAACCGGTATTTCTTTCGGGCACAACTTCCCCAAATACCAGCTTGAATTCGTGGATGAGGCTCTGATCAGGCAGGCTGTTGAGAAATCAAATGCTGACTTTGCTTATTTTGACCGGAAATCCATGAAAAGTGAGGACAGGAACAGGATTTCCGAAATCCTGGAGAAATTCGGGCTCAGTGTTCTCAAAGAATCCGAGATAAGGGAGAAGTACGGGCACTAACGTTAAAGCAAGCGCTAAAATAAGCCCGATTCTCCAAAAAGGTTATATTACCATATGTCACAGGCATTCGAGTATACGGAATAGGATAATAATGTTCAGTCTTGATATATTCCCTGTTGTCCTGCGGTTTCTTTTCGGGGGTAGTGCGGTTGCGGTTTCGACACTGATCGCAAGGAATTTCGGAGGCAGGCTCGGGGGAATTTTTGCAGCTTTCCCTGCAGTGTATCTTGCAGCAGTTGTAGGACTGAGTATGGATTATGATGGCAGTGAACTGCTTCTTGCCTCCGAACAGCTTTCAAAAGGTGCACTTGTAGGGATGGCAGCTGATATCTGCTGTGCCCTTGCTGCAAGCTACATGATTTTAAAGTACGGATGGAAGAGAGGCCTGGTTTATGCCCTCCTCCTCTGGGCCATAATCGCTCCAACAATCTATTTGATCTGGTTTGGGTTTTAAGGATCAACAGTGAAAGCGTGAAAATTTTAGATATAAATCAGGGGAAACTAGACCAATAATGAAAATGAATATTCGTAAAGCTGATTTTCGGGACCTCAGCCTCAGGTTCTTCTTTGGGGGGACGGCTGTTGCTGCCTGTTTTATCCTCCTGCAGCTTATTCCCTCAAAGGCCTTTGCAGGGATTTTTGCCGCTTTTCCGGCTGTCATGGCTGCATCCGTGATAATGGCAGGACACTTCGGAAGCTCGGAGCAGGCTGCTGACATTGCCCTCGGTGCCAGCGCAGGAATGCTGGGCTGCACTATTTGCGTGCTTACAGCCATTTTTTGTATGGAGCACCTTGGCAACTGGGGTCTTTCACTAATAATTGCCCTTTCTGTCTGGTTCTTCAGCTCGTATATCGCAATCCTGCTGACCCGTGACCTTCTTGAAAAAATAAAAGGAAAAAAGACAGCGGAAAAATAGGTCTTTGAAGTCAAAGGCTCCAAAAAAAAGTTCAGAATCAAAAACCTTTTTCCGGGAGTATCTTTACTACACCCTTTCCCGTACTGTTCTTTTACGTATACTGTTAATTTAGCTGGCTTATTGTTTTAATTTCATTGGTTCTCCGCAACATGTTACGTTGCCGGTACAGCAAGCTTCTGTAGCGCAGGAGACATCTCCGCACTCTTTTACTACCTGAAGCTCAAAACCACATGCTTCGCACCGAAGAACCTGACCCATTTTCAAATCTCCACAGTTCATTTCCATATCACCTCAAATTGCTTGATAGAAAAAGTATGTAATTTAGGTTCAAACTGCTTTTGAAACAATGATTCTAAACATTAGTCCGTGAAGCTGGAAGTGAACCGAATGTGAACAGTAATCTGGCATGTTTCCGGATAAAGGCAAGAATTCCGAAATTAATTGATATAAAATTATTTATACAGTTGAAACCGATAGAATTAACATATGTTTGACCAGGACCTGATCCGAAAATGGCTGGACGAAGGCACAATTAATCACGCCCAGGCCGAAAAAATGAGGGCAGACCTTGAGGAGTATAAAACGGAACACAGGTCAAAAAAGCAAATCACTGCCTTTTCGACCATCGGGGCGATTCTAATAGGGATTGGTGCCATCCTCTTTGTGGCCTCCAACTGGGAGAAAATCGGGGATACTGTCAGGATCCTGCTGCTTGCAGGAAGTACAGTGGGTATACATTATGCAGGTTATCGCCTAAAATACGAGGACCAGAAATACCCAAGGCTGGGTTTTGCCCTGCTTTTTCTCTCAGCCCTGCTATTTGGAGCCAGCCTCTTTTTAATTGCCCAGATTTACAATATTAATGCCAATAACAGCACCCTTGTCCTGATCTGGCTCCTTGGAGTTTTTCCCCTTATTTACGGCTACAGGTCTACTGCAGTAGCCGGGCTTTGTTCTTTGCTTTTTTATCTCTGGATAGGCCTTCTGTATAGCGAGAGGAATGACTTCAATGAATTGATAAACATCCTGGACCTCTACCTTATGTCAGGAATTGCTCTCTATTTTATCGGAACTTTGCATGAGCTGTCAGAAAAAGCAAAACATGCTGCTGCAACGTTTAAGTTTATGGGACTGCAAGCTGTGCTCCTTGCACTATTTATACACACCTTCGAACTGGGGGAATACAAAGTTGAAAGAATAGTTCCTGTAATTTACGCATTCTTTGGAATCCTTTTCCTGGCAGTCCTGATCCCAAAGCCTCTCAGAGAAAGGCTTAAAGATTTTCAGGTAGACGTGAGCATAGCCGCAATTGCATTGTTGATGGCAGGAATTACTCTCACAACAATATACAACCCAGCGTCGGAAAAAACTTACATGATTCTTTTCAACATAATTTTCCTCGGATTTTTGATCCTGCTCCTGTATGCAGGATACAGCACCGAAGATATAGGGGCTATCAATACCGCAATGTTCTGGTTTATTCTCCTTATTTTTGCGCGATATTTTGACTTTTTCTGGGAACTTCTTCCAAGGTCGCTCTTTTTTATGCTGGGAGGGCTTGTCCTGCTGGTCATAAGTGTGCTACTGGAAAGAAAAAGAAGGGAATTAAAGTCTCAGTTTACCGGGGGAGAACAATGAAAAGTAGCTATTTGAGACTTCAGGGCTATGAAGATGCGGCTCTTTCAGGAGCAGGGGGAATTCGGGGATGAATCAAAAGAAAATCCTTTATCTCACTATTGTCTTCTGGCTCCTGATCTTTTCGGGTTTTATCTTATACAAGGAGTATACCCTCAGGACCGGTACGGAGGTTATGTTCAAAACCGTGCCCATAGACCCAAGGGATCTTTTCAGGGGAGATTACGTGATCCTCAATTACGAGATAAGTACCCTGAATCTGGAAGAAATTCAGGCTGAGGATTCTTATTTTGATTATAACGATAAGATATATCTGGCACTGGAACTGAAAGACGGGTACGGTGTACCTAAAAAAATATACAGGACTCCGCCAGAGGATGGGCTTTACATCAAGGGCACGGTAAAAGATGTTATATACGACTGGGATACGGATGAAACACGTATTAAACAAATTAGAATTGATTACGGCATTGAAAGCTATTTTGTTCCCGAAGGCAGAGGTATAGAGGTAGAAAAGGAGCAGGGGATTGGGAGTAAAGGAGTTGATGTAAAAGTTATTGTTGATAAATACGGAAATGCCGTAATTAAGAGCTTATTGATTGATGGGAAAGAGTTGAGTTTTAGCTTAAATTGATCTTCCCAGATTTTATTTAAAACACAAAAAAATGAAGATAAATCCGGCACGACCGAAAATTATATAATTAGGATAAGACTAACTAACGAGCAGGATACGGATACGATGGAGAAAAAAGAGCATTTGTTCATAGTTTTTGAAAACCTGATCAAAATCAAAAGCGAATGCTCCTGTCAGATCTTCTCTGAATGCGGATTATCGGATATCACCCTCAGGCAGATCGGATATTTAAAAGCCATTGATGAGCATGGGGAAGTAACGTTTAGCAGGCTTGCTAAAATCACCCGAAACTCAAAACCCACGATTACTGAGATGGTCAACAAATTTGTTAAAATGGAATGTGTTTACAGAGAAAAGTCCCCGGAAGATGGCAGAATTTATTACATTCGTCTGACAGAAAAAGGGCAGATGATAGCACGTGCGGAGGGGAACGCTTTGCTGAAGGTTATTGAAAAGGTGGCGAATTCACTGGACGAGAAAGAGATGGACATGCTTATCAAAATTCTGGAAAAGATAAGATAATTTTTTTTGTCCTCCGAAATAGTTAGGTTAATTAAAACTAAACATTTGAGATTATAATTGAGACGATTGACAATGTATTCAAAACAAACTGAAGATAATAGAGAGAGCATCGTAGTACCACTCTTTGACATCGTGGTTTACCCGAAAAGCCGGACAAAATTCCTCGCTGATAAAATCACCGGAGAAATGCTATTAACTGAGATGAAAAATGCCGAATTTGTGAATGCTGTAGGGCTGACAGTAAAGAGTGGCACAAAACCGAGTGGCACAAAACCTTCAGACGTATCGGAAGATGATCTGTATAAAACCGGAAACCTGCTGAAGGTGACATTCGTACAGCCTTCTGATGACGGATATCTTGTCATTGCAAAGGCTATCGAAAGGGTAGAGGCCGTTTCTCTATACCGGAAGGACGAACTGTTCTACGCCGTACACGAGCCTGTATATGACCTGCCGGATTTCGATGAAGATACTCAGACAGAAGTGATGGCAAATATAAAAAAGACAATTCACGAGATAAGCAACCGGTTCCAGGCTTCTGAGCAGTTTACGAAGCCAATCGATAAGATGGATTCCGTTGACCAGATAATAGGATTTGTCATGCCGTACATACCTGTAAAACTTGCAGAAAAACAAAAACTTCTGGAGATCACTTCTGTTCGCGAACGTTATCTTATGTTTCTCCATATTCTGACAAAGCATAAAGAGAATATCAATATCCAGATCGAAATGGCAAAAAAAGTTACCGATAAGATGAGCAAGTCGCATAGAGAGGCAATGCTGCGCGAACAACTAAAGGTAATTCAGGAAGAGCTGAATGAGGGTGATGATTCCGCTTCAGGTGATGCCGGATACAGAGAGAAAATCGAAAATTCAAAGATGCCTGAAGAAGTAAAAAAGAAAGCACTTTCAGAGCTAAAGAAACTCGAAACCGGAGGCGGCAACAATCCTGAAGGCCATGTCATCAGGAATTATCTTGACCTCCTGATAGACCTTCCCTGGGTAACCGAAGAGAAAAAGAGCATCGATATTGCCGAAGCCCGCCGTGTGCTTGAGAGCAATCACAATGGACTTGAAAAAGTCAAGGAAAGAATAATCCAGCACCTGGCGGTAATGAAATTAAAACACGAGAAGCAGGGCTCAATTCTGCTCCTGACAGGACCTCCAGGCACCGGCAAAACAAGCCTCGGAAAAAGTATTGCAGATGCTCTCGGCAGGAAATATGTCCGGATCAGCCTCGGAGGCGTCAAAGACGAAGCAGAGATAAGGGGGCACAGGCGGACATATGTAGGGTCCCTGCCCGGAAGAATTATTCAGGGCATGAAAAAGGCAGGCACGAAAAACCCGGTATTTATCCTTGATGAAGTTGATAAGCTTTCATCTTCCTACTCAGGAGACCCGGCAAGTGCCCTTCTGGAAGTACTTGATCCGGAACAGAACAGCACATTCTCAGACCACTACCTGGAAGTTCCATATGATCTGTCTGATGTATTGTTCATAGCCACTGCCAACTCTCTTGCAACCATCCCCTGGCCGCTTCTTGACAGAATGGAGATGATTGAGATCTCGGGCTACACAAAGAATGAGAAGTTCGCAATTGCAAAAGACCATCTGCTTCCCTGCATACTGGAAGAACATGGCCTTGATGCGGATAAACTCAAAATTGAAGATGATGCCCTGAAGGTAATCATCGAGAAATATACCCGCGAAGCAGGAGTCAGAGGGCTTAAAAAACAGCTCGCAAAAACTGCGAGGTTCGTATCCGAGAAAATTGTGTCAGGAGAGACCGACCTTCCCTATGTGGTGAAGGCGGATATGCTCAAAGAAGTTCTGGGAAAAGAACTGATCCGGCAGGAAGAAGCCAGAAAAGAGAATGTGCCCGGCGTGGTTACAGGGCTTGCATGGACGCCTGTAGGAGGAGATATTCTCTTCATAGAAGGTACGTTTATGCCAGGCAACGGAAAGCTTACGCTTACAGGCCAGCTTGGGGATGTGATGAAGGAGTCTGCAAAGATATCTTTGAGCCTTATCAGGTCACGGCTTGCAAACACTGCAAACAGCTTTGACTTTACTTCAAGCGATATTCATATTCATGTGCCTTCAGGTGCAACGCCGAAGGACGGACCCTCAGCTGGTGTGACACTCTTTACTGCCCTGACGTCCCTGATTATTGGCAAAGCGGTTGACCCGAAAATTGCCATGACAGGCGAGATCACCCTAAGCGGTGCCGTATTGCCTGTGGGCGGCATAAAAGAGAAAGTCCTTGCAGCCCACAGAGCAGGCATAAAAAAGGTAATCCTGCCAAAAGAAAACGAAAGGGATCTGGAGGATGTGCCTGAAGATGCCAGAAACGAACTTAAATTCGTACCTGTAGAGACCATTGAAGAGGTCTTGAAAGAGGCACTGGATATTGACCTGCCCAGGCCGGTAGTGTCGTATCCGGGAAACAGTTTCGCACCTGTGCATAATGTATAAACCTGAATGGATGCAGGAGAAGGGGTTACGGTCTGCCAAAAGCCGTAATACCCTTCTTAATTTTTTCTCCTGATTCCTTACCCAAAATATATTGGAAACACACCACATACTTTTTTGATAGAATGCTTTGCGAAGTAGGGAATGAAGTTTCTGTTTTAACTGTTTAAAATCAACCCGGTTAGGTCCATCAAGCTCAGGGAAAAACCGGATGTTTTGCGTCTGCGACTGCCGTTAAAGTCCGATTTACAAAACCTGAACTCCAGTAAAGCCAAAAAAGAATCAAAAATCGCCATGCCTGAAGTTAAAAGCACAACGAATTCGGAGACAAGGTTTTAGCTCAGGTTTTAATCCCTGATTTTTCACATATAATCCTTTTTAGTTCTTCTGATTCTAATTGACGGCCAATAGCATCCTGTTTATAGATTTATATAAAACTAAAACATCCATTAGATTGATAACTCAGTCCAGATTAATCGATTCAGCTTATTAAATACTCGGGAAGAGTTTAACAAAAAAAATTCCAGTATTACATTTAATTCCAGGAAATTCTGAGAAAAGCTAAAAGACAGAGGTAAAATCATGAAAGTAATAGCAATAAACGGAAGTCCCAGGAAGAAGTGGAATACAGCAACCCTGCTCGAGAAAGCTCTTGAAGGGGCAGCCTCAGAGGGTGCAGAAACAGAAATAATCCATCTCTATGACCTCAATTTTAAAGGGTGTACGAGTTGTTTTGCCTGTAAATTAAAGGATGGAAAAAGCTATGGAAAATGCGCGATGAAGGATGAGCTGACACCTGTGCTGGATAAGTTGAAAGATGCTGATGCAGTTATACTTGGGTCCCCCATTTATCTCGGGAATTCTACGGGCGAGATGAGGTCGTTCATGGAACGATATATATTTCCATATCTTGTTTACGCAGAAAGCCCACAATCATTGTATCCGAAAAATATTCCTATTGGTTACATCTACACAATGGGTGCCAAGGAAGAGCATCTCGATTTCTTTGGGCTTCGCAAGACTATTGAGGTAAATGAAACAGTTGCAGCGAGAATTTTCGGATATTCCGAATCGATGTACAGTACCGATACATACCAGTTCGATGATTATTCAAAGTATGTTGCCGATAGGTTTGATCCCGTGGAAAAGGCAAAAAGGCGAAAAGAAGTATTTCCGCAGGACTGTGAAAAAGCCTTTGAGATGGGAGCCAAGTTCGTGAAACGGCAAAAAGCTTTAGGGGTATAGAAATAAAAGTAATAAGATTAGAGTTACAGGATAAGCTTCCTAATATTGCTCTTTTCATTGCTTTTACTTTCTAACTTTGTTTTTTGTTAACTTATTTTCTCTTTTATTCACGGGAAAGATCGCTCTCCTGTGTCGAGCAACTGTACCAGTATTTTTAAATTAGTCCACTTGAGCGAAGCGAAACTCAAGTGCCGAAGGAACAGGAAGAGTGATTCATAAAAATTGCAGGTCAGTGACTAAAACTCAGTAGACTAAATATCCAGATCGGAAACTTTCCAGATGCTGATAAAATCCCTATCTCTGGAAATGATCTTTTCCGCCCAGCAAAGAAATTGTTTAAGCTTCAGGCAGTTTCACCACACCCGTGAAGAGCTAGCAAAAAATTCAAAGCTGTCCACCGCTTCAGGAGAAAGCCCCAGTTCTTCAAATATCTGCCTGAAAACCGCCCGGTATTCCTCTTCAGGTATCGTTTCTCCACTGCTTCCTACAGGCATTATGATTTCGAGCCTGACCTCTCCTGAGGCATCAAGTTCAACTATGTACCTGTTCCCCTTATCATAAGTCACTACCCTCGCCCCCGGGATAAAATACCTTACTGAACCCAACCTGTTCCCGTCCTTTAAAAAGACTTCTTCCGTGTCCGAACCTTTTGTGGGGTATGCATAAATACCCAAACTGGATCCATAAATGAAATCATCACTGTTTTCCATAAAATAGGCATATACAGCCGGGAAATTCGGAGATTCGTTCACCTGTATTTCAGCATCCCAGGTTTGGTTTTGTGCGGCTTTTTTCAGAGCCTCAAGATATTTTTCCGAAGCTTTTTCATCCAGGCCGAAGAGTAGCCCGAATTTTTCAAGCATCCAGGAGTCATCAGGAAATTCCGATAGCTGTAAGGGGGACTCGGGGTCGGAGTGGCTGAAGTTCGAGATAGTCACACAGGTTTCGGCTCCGGCTTCCGGTCCGTCTTCAAATATGAAAACCGTAAGCTCGGAGTTCCTATTATAATTAAACCTTATATCCTGCACAAGAGCAGCACCTCCGAACCTTTCCCGGACTTCCGGGACATCCCCTGGGTCAAAGCCCGAAAAACTTCCGGGCCAGGGCCAGGAACCTTCCACCTCATAACCAGCTTTCTCCGCTTTCGTAAGTACGGAACTATAATCAAAAGACCCGATATCAACTTTCTCCTCAGTATAGTACCAGGAACTATCAAAAACTGCATACATAATAAGAAAAGGGCTGAAGAGATACAGCACAAAAAGGAGGGGAATGAGCAATAATAATATTAGTATGGCTTTTTGCTTATTCACGAAACCCTCAACTCCGGGAAAACACCAGAAAACTGGAGACGTTGCCAGTATTCCGAGTTATACGTTGAATTAAAAAATATTGGAGATAATATCTTAGTTTCTCATTACACTAAATTCAACATCCTAAAATAATAAATAAGTTTGGCTTATTTTGTAAACTTTTAGATCAAAAAACCGAGAATCAGAGAACTAATCATAGACCCGGAATATTTAAAGAGCCCTAAACCCGGTCTGATTAAGTTTGATCGTATATTCTATTAACTGTAAGGTGGCTGAAGTGAGAATAGCCTCAATTTTTCTAGAGACTATTTTCCCTGCTGCCTGGGCAAACTTGACCAGAGCAACCTGAACGGCATCTACCGTCGTTTTTACTCAGAACATCAGAGAAGCCTGCCCAAAGCAACTCCCAAAATGGAAATACGGGATTGGACTACGAAACCGGAAACCCTGTAAAGACCAAAAAATCGGAAGTCCGGTGTTCAGACAGCTCCCCCGATGCCTCTTTTCTGTAAAATAGACCATGCCGCAAGCACCAAAAACCCACAGCTCAGGGCAATGGCCCCAAGCACCGGGATCTTATCTACCCATTCCAGGGAGATAAGCCACATGCCAGCTGCTCCCAGCGTGAAATAGGTGAAAATTAGCAGGGAAGAAGCCGAGCCTGCGTCCCTGTCCACCTGTTCCAGCACAAGGTTGTTGCTCGGGGGACGGCTCAGGCCGATCGAAAACGTAATAAGGAACATTGGTAGGGCAAAGCTCCAGGGCCCGTGCTGTCCGGTGGCAAGGAGGCAAATTCCTCCCAGGAAGATCCCGGTAAAACCGATAGTCATTAAATGTCCTGAGCTGATTAGCCTTCTTAACCTGAGGCAGGAAATCGAGCCGACCATAATTGCAAGCGCGTTGAAGGCAAAGAAGTAGCTGTACTTTTGCTCGTTGAGCCCGAACTCGCTGACATAAATAGTAGAAGAACCTGCAACGAAACTGTAAAGAGGAAAAAGGCTGACCGACATTATCAGGACCATTACCAGGTAAAGCGGGTTGAGCATGAGCCGGCCGTAGCCGTGCATGACCCTGGAAAAAGGAGTATCGGATACTGAAGAGAGAGTCTCGGGAAAACGAAGTACCCCAAGCAGCCCGATTCCTCCCATGAGAGCCTGTACAATAAAGATCCAGGGCCAGGAAAAGTCAGCAAGGATCCAGCCGCCAATTACAGGGGCAAGCATAGGGGCAAGAGCCATAATAACGGCTGTGTAAGCCAGAATCCTTTCCCTCTCTGGGCCTGAGAAGATATCCCTGGTCATTGCCAGCGAAATGGAGGAGCTGGCAGCAGCCCCTGCTGCCTGGAGCATGCGGGAGAAGATCAACATGGAAGCGCTTGAAGCCAGGGAACAGAAAAAGCTTGCAATTATATATACTGCAAGCCCGAAAAGGAGAGGCCTGCGGCGGCCAAACCTGTCGGAAATAGGGCCGTAAAAAAGAAGGAAAAAACCATAGGTAACGAAAAAGCAGACCAGGATCAGGTTAATTACAGACAGGGGCTGATTCCAGGCTTCCGCAAGGGAAGGAATTGCAGGCAGGATCATATCCGTTGATAGTGCGGGAAAAGCAGTCAGAAGAGCCAGTAACGGCACTGTCCCTTTCAAATTATCTCTCAAGCCTCCGTTCATATTTTCTTTCGGGCTTTCTCTTTTTTGCTGGAAATGCATGGCAAGGTCCTTTACGTTTTTACTGATTAAACTTTTACAATTGGTATTATAGAATAAACCGGAACAAATAGAAAGCCGGAACAAATAGAATAGATAGCGAAAGAGCAGGATGGTTTATAAAGTTATCAGTATACCCGGATTAAGAAAGTAAACTGCAGAAATCAAAAAAGCTATCTATTAAAATCGGAATAGCTTGAATTGTAACAAGCATGAAAAACCTGAGAACATACGGAACTCCTCCATTTAATCTTGCTGTCATACATGGCGGTCCCGGCGCTCCGGGAGAAATGGCGCCCGTTGCAAAAGAACTCTCTTCTCTCGGAGGTGTACTTGAACCCCTCCAGACAAAAGCAACCCTTGAAGACCAGTTAAGGGAACTCAGAGCTATTTTAGAAGAACATGGAGCTCTGCCAGTAACCCTGATAGGGTTTTCCTGGGGTGCGATGCTCAGCTTCATTTTCACAGCCCGCTACCCTCAGTTCGTAAAAAAACTGGTTCTAATCGGAAGCGGCCCCTACGAAGAAAAGTACGCCTCAAACATAATGAATACACGGATAAGCCGGCTCGGAAAAGAAGATTGGGAAAATTTTATCTCCCTGACTGAGACCCTGAAAGATCCTGCGGCTAAAAACAGGGACAAGGCCCTGTGCGATTTTGGAAAGCTAATGTCAGAAGCCGACGCTTATGATTCTCTTCCCCATGCAGACGAACTGCTTGAATGCAGGTATGAGGTCTTCAAAGACGTTTGGGAAGAGGCAAGTGAATTGAGAAGCAGCGGAAAACTGCTTGAACTTGGAAAAGAGATCCGCTGCCAGGTAGTTGCAATCCACGGCGATTACGATCCTCATCCCTTTGAAGGCGTTCAAGAGCCTCTTTCCCGGGTTTTGAAGGATTTCAGGTTCATTTTGCTGGAAAAATGCGGGCACATGCCGTGGATTGAGAGAGAGGCGAAGGAGAGATTTTACTGTTTACTGAAAAAGGAAATTTAAATAAAATTGCTTCTGTAGATTAAATCTGTCCTATTTGTAAATTAGATACACATTTTATTTGAAGATTAAATGTACCTCTTATCCGGTATGTATAAAGGAAAAAGTGAGAAAAGTTGACAGAACAGTCGCAGTTAATCTATTTTATTGCAGCCTCTGCTGCGCTTACGCTTCTTCCGGGCCCTGACATTCTATTTGTGCTCACCCAGAGCATTTCGCAGGGCAAAAAAGCAGGAGTTGCAACCGCATCCGGCCTCTGTACAGGTGTGCTGGTCCACACAACTGCAGCGGCTCTTGGCATTTCAGCCCTTATATATGAATCCGCCCTTGCCTTTGAAATTGTAAAATACGCAGGTGCAGCCTATCTGCTCTACCTTGCCTGGCATGCCTTAAAAGAAAGTGAAGAGCTGATCTCTTCTGCCCCTGTACGGGAAGCCGATGCCTTTGCCCTTTACAGGCGCGGGATCTTTATGAACGTTTTAAACCCTAAAGTTGCCCTTTTCTTCCTTGCATTCCTGCCCCAGTTCGTAAATATAGACTCAGGAAATGTCCCGATGCAGATGATATTTCTGGGAATAATTTTCATGGTCCAGGCCTGGCTGATCTTTTCCTTAATCTCGGTCTTCGCCGGAACCGTTGGCGAGAAAATAGTACAGAAGCCAGGAATCGGCAGGTACATTAACTGGGGAAAAGCCGGCATTTTTACGGTAATCGGAGTCAAACTTGCCCTGTCCCATAAGTAAATGAAAAATAACAGACAGGTTTCGAAGTAAGATCTCCAGGTTCTGACACGCTGTAGTTAAAACTGAATATCGTTAAAAACAACTACAAAAATAGTATAGGACTTACGCGGTTGAACTGAGAAATCAATAGCATTAAATCTTCAACTACCTAATATGTGCCTTTAAATGTAATGTTTATTGCGCTTGATTTTGTACCTCAAGTACGTAAGTCCGAATAATATTATCTCTCTGGATTTACAGTATTTGGTACAGAGTTCTGGTTTGTTGATATCTTTTCATAACCAGAACTCCATTTCTACTAATTGAGTTACTCTTTGTTCTTGTTCATAAACTGTACTTTTAGTTGTGCTTTTCCTTTAGTGAAAAACACTGAAAAATAGCAACAAAAAGTACTTTTTTATCCAATAAATCGACCCAACGAAAGGGAAGGGGATCCAACTGGCACTGTAGCTGTAACATTGTTTGTATTTGTATTAATTACAGAGACATCACCGCTACCAGATACTACATATACTTTTGTCCCATCCTGGGTGATTGCAACGCCACTAGGCAAGACTCCTACAGGTACCGTGGCTGTAATTGTATCTGTGGTTGTATTAATTACAGAGGTGGTATTGGCCCACTAATTCGTCACATATGCATTTGTCCCATTTGGATTGACTGCTACTCCAAAAGGACCTATTCCTACATCCAATGTAGCTGTAACAGTGTTTGTTGCAGTATCAATTACAGAAACATTGTTGCCACTGCTGCTGATATCACTTATGTTGCCAGTGTTAGCCACATATACTTTTTTTCCATCGGGGCTGACTGCAATTCCTACAAGGCTGACTTCCTACAGGCACTGTGGCTGTAACGTTGTTTGTTGCCGTATCAATTACAGAGACATTGTTGTCGTCAAAGTTCGTCACATATACTTTTGTTCCATCCGGAGTGACTGCAACTCCTCTAGGACCTTCTCCTACAGTTCACCGTGGCTGTAACAGTGTTTGTTGCTGTGTCAATTACAGAAGTAGTGTTGTTGCCTGCATTAGTCACATATACTTTTGTTCCTTCCGGGATTGACTGCAACTCCAATAGGATCTTCTCCTACGTTCACCGTAGCTGTAACAGTGTTTGTTGCTGTGTCAATTACAGAAATATTGGAGCTGTTAGTATTAGTCACATATACTTTTGTTCCATTTGGATTAACTGCAACTCCAAAGGGATAGGTTCCTACAGGAACTGTGGCTGTGACAGTATTTGTGGCTGTATCAATAACAGAAATAGTGTTGTTGAAAGATGTGCAATGTATGCAAATGGCGCTGCTCCTGCGATACTCACCAGCATTAAAAACGCCAGCGTAGTTATTCCAAAAATAGTTATGAGGACATGCCCTCTGCGTGTTTTATCATATGTTGTTTCTTTCATTGTCCTCCTCCTCCGTAAATTGGTCTTTATATTTAATTGACTAGAATATTTATAAAAAACCTAGAATTAATATTACTTACGATTAATAATTAATATATATTAGAATTATAAAAAATCAAATTAAGATATATTATTTTTGAGATTCCCTATAAACTAGCATATCCGTAAATATTTATGAGATCCTCAAAGACAGCAGCTACAAAGAATTCGATAGAAAGAGATTCATGAGTCTTCCTCAAATGCCACTACTTTTTTTGCAGAACAACTAACTGCATTTTAGCCTAATCACAAAGGCTGAACTCGACTGGCTAACAGAAGAACTTAAGACCTTGGCAGAAGGCTGAAAGCTCTGGTCAGTGGAATCGGACTATTGTATGATATTTTTATTGCTATTAGGGCAAAAAAGAAAGGTTGCTGATTAAATAATCTCGCACTTACTGGATTGGTTGGTTCGATGGTGACAGTGAGGCTAGAAATTAGGCTAACATTCCGTTGTGAGTTCCAGGCCATCTAGTGCATCGATTCCAAATTATGGGAATAAAAATGGACTTTGAAATCAACACTCTGTCAAAGAGTTTCCCATAAAAAACTAACAGATGGGACACGGGTAAACACGAATTGAAACCATCTGTGTTCATCTGTGTTTATCCTGGGTTTATTGAGGATATATGGAATCGATGCACTAGTAAAGTCATTACTGAAAATATTTGTACCCTGAAATTCACGGAGAATGCCTTAAAATTAAACATGATCCTATAACTGGGATAGGACTTATGCATTTGAACAGAAAAAGGGCAGCATTTAATGCTTACTGTACTTATTTCATACTTCAAGTGCATAAGTCCTATATTTGCAAACATTTATGGTAAGTTTGGAAATGTCTTGTTATAAGGCTCATCACCCATATACTCTTTCCATTCCTCCGGTGTAAGATTCCGAGTTAAACGACTACTGGATTCGTTTATAAGATCCTCTATATAACATATTCTCCACAACCCTGCGGTATTGTCATCGCTCGCTGTTGCTATGTACTTTCCATCAGGACTGAACACAACATTATTTACCGGACCATCATGGCTTAGAACAGCAATTTGTTTACCTGTAGCTGCATCCCATACGCGTGCAGTTTTGTCATTACTGGCCGTTGCTATGTATTTTCCATCAGGACTGAATTCAATATTATTCACCTGATTATCATGATTCAGAATAGCGATTTGTTTACCTGTAGATATATCCCATAAACGTGCTGTATTATCGTAACTAGCTGTCGCTATGTATTTTCCATCAGGACTGAACATAACGTTATTCACCCCATCAGTGTGATTCAGAACAGCAACTCGTTTACCTGTAGATACGTCCCATAAACATGCTGTATTGTCTTTGCTCGCCGTTGCGACATATTTTCCGTCCAAACTGAACACAACATTCCATACCTGACTATCATGTCTCAGAATGAAAATTTGTTTACCTGTAGCTGCATCCCATATGCGTGCAGTTTTATCATCACTAGACGTGGCAATGTATTTTCCACCTGGACTGAATATAACATTCCTCACCCAATCACCATGGTTCAGAACAGCAATTTGTTTACCTGTAGCTGCATCCCATAAACGTGCTGTACTATCGTAACTAGCTGTTGCGACGTATTTTCCATCAAGGCTGAACATAACATTACTCACTATACCATCATGGTTCAGAATAGCAATTCGTTTACCTGTGGCTGCAACCCATAAACATGCTGTATTGTCTTTGCTCGCAGTTGCGACATATTTTCCATCAGGACTAAAATTAACATCCCATAAGGGACCATCATGGTTCAGAACAGCAATTTGTTTACCTGTAGCTGCATCCCATATACAAGAAGTTTTGTCAACACTCGCTGTCGCTACGTATTTTCCATCCGAACTGAGCGTAACTTTATTTACTCCGTTATTATGGTTTAGAACAAAAATATCTTTACTAGATACGTTCCATATGCATGCTGTATTGTCATCACTAGCCGTCGCTATGTATTTTCCATCTGGACTGAAGACAACATTATACACCGAACCATTATGATTCAGAATAGCAATTTGCTTACCTACATTTACATCCCATAAACGTGATGTGTTGTCATTACTGGCCGTTGCTACGTATTTTCCATCAGGACTGAACGTAACATTATTCACTATATTATTATCATGTCTCAGAATGAAAATTTGTTCACCTGTAGATACGTTCCATAAACGTGATGTGTAGTCGCAACTAGCAGTAGCTACGTATTTTCCATCAGGACTGAACACAACTTTAGTCACTATATTATCATGGTTCAGAACAAAAATTTGTTCACCCGTAGATGCATTCCATAAACGTGCTGTGTTATCATTACTAGCCGTCGCTATGTATCTTCCATCAGGACTGAATACAACATTACTCACCCAGTCATCATGCTTTAGAGGAGCAAAAATTGGTTTACCCGTAGATACATTCCACAAACGTGCTGTGTTGTCAGAACTCGCCGTTGCGACATATTTTCCATCAGGACTGAACACAACATATTTTATCATAGCGTTGTGATTCATAGCAGCTTGATTACCTGTAATCGGAATTTGATTACCTGTAGTAGGAATTTGATTACCTGTAGTAGGAATTTGATTACCTGCAATTGCATCCGATAAATGTGTTGCGTTGTCATTAGCGTTATGGCTTAGAACAGCAATTTGTTTACCTGTAACTGCATCCCATACGCGTGCAGTTTTGTCATCACTAGCAGTAGCCATGTATTTTCCATCAGGACTGAAGACAATATTATTTACCACACCGTCATGTCTCAGAATGAAAATTTGTTTACCTGTAGCTGCATTCCATATGCGTGCAGTTTTATCATCACTAGACGTGGCAATGTATTTTCCATCTGGACTGAATATAACGTTCCTCACCCAATCACCATGGTTCAGAACAGCAATTTGTTTACCTGTAGCTGCATCCCATAAACCTGAGGCGTCGTTACTGCTCGCTGTTGCGATATGTTTTCCATCAGGACTGAACACAACATCAAGTACCGGATCATCTTGTTTCAGAACGACAACGCTATGAGGTATGAGTAGTAGTCCCTGACGTATTAACTTCTCAGCATCCAATGTTCTATAAATTCTAAATGATTCGATAGCAAGAAGTACACTTTTATCTATATTCTTGAGATCTTCTTGGAGAAGGCTGGATTTAAAATTTAAATCTGAAGCACGAGCTTCTTTCGTTTTTTCTTCATCTTGATTTTGTTTTTCCTTCAGCAAGCTGTTTCTGCGTCTTGGCTTTGTGTCTTTGCGCTTCAGCAAGCCGTTTTTCCTCCTCAGCTTTTTTTGCTTGTTCATCAGCACGCCGTTTTTCCTCCTCAACTTTTTTTGCTTGTTCATCAGCACGCCGTTAAAGGCTTTCCAATCCTCAGCTGTTAATTTCTCTGTTCATCAGCACGCTGTTTTTCTTCTCCTCAGTCTATTTTTCTCTGTTCATCAGCACGCTGTTTCGCCTCCTCAGCTGTTTTTGTCTGTCCTTCAGCATTCAGTTTCTGAGAGTATGCAACTCCAGCTAGAAGTAAAATAATAATGGAAAAGGCTGCAAGTCCTCTAAAGATCAGCCTTTTGCTCTCTGCCAGTTCTTTCTCTACTCGTAGTTCTTTCTCTACTCGTTTTCTCTCTGCCCTTTCTTTCTCTAGCTGTTCTCTCTCTGCTCGTTCTTTTTCTGCCCGTTCTTTCTCTGCCCGTTCTTTTTCCGCCTTTTCTTTCTCTGCCCGTTTTCTCTCTGCCAGTTCATCATTAAAAACCTTGTTGGAAGATAGTATCGGTTCAATAAACCTGTCGTGTGTGAGTTCATACCAGCGCGCACCTGCTCGCCACTCTGCTCTAATAAGGTGCATGTTTTCAAGCACATCAATGGCTGTATTGGGAACACCACAGGTGGACTCTTGAGCCCGGTACACCATCCCTCGCGTCCCCGTCTCCGTGATCAGCACTTCACCGCACAATCTGCGCAGGCCTCTCCTCATCAATGCCTGCCTTCTCTACCGCTGCCCGTATGGCCTTGTCGTAAAATTTGGAAAGTACCTGTTCTACATTGCCATAGGTTTTCAGGTGCTGAAACATGATTTGCTTTTCATCTGGCGGTAACTCCTGCCAGAGGTTCTGGCATACTACCTGAAGTTGCACAGCCTCTATGAACTCTCCTGTTACCTCAGCGGTCTTTCCTGGCTTGGTCTCAACTCGAATCTTCAGCAAATCATCGACAAGTTTTTCTGCAACGCCTTCTGCAAAAGAGCAACCAACTTTTTTTACCGGCTCTTTGATCGCGAGCAGTGCATGCCTCACGGCGCAGGCGCTCCATGTGAAAACGCGTCCACAATCCTTCAGGCAGAAGATCTTCATAAGGGTCTAGTTGAGCTATAAAATCCTCCCGTATGACAAAAACCACCCTTAAAAGGGGATCTGCTTCCAGAGCATCGCTTATTTGCTCAAAAAATCCCTCTCTATCTTTCCAGCGGTCTTGATACAAAGAGAATATTTCCTCAAACTGATCGAAGATGATGACGCGGGGTAAAGGCATACCATGGTTATCATGCATACGCTCTCGTGCATTCAAATAATCAGCAAGTTTCATTTTAGCCAGGCTCTCAACATCATACTCACCTTTTTTAACCCAGCTTGTGAGAGTAATAAAAACGTATATATTCGATATCTCGTCAAAGGTTACATTTTTTAAAGGTATACCTTTAACTCGCGCCACCGGGAGAACTTCAAACCGTTTTTCCTTCAGGAGAGGAATAAGTCCGGCTTTGATGAGTGAAGTCTTACCTGCACCCGACTGGGCATAGACGAGAACCAAACGATTTGCAATGACTATGGACAGAAGATCTCGAACTTCACGGTCTCTTCCGAAAAAAATGGCTTTATCTTTCTCTTCAAAAGGTTGAGGGCCCACGTAAGCCTGGAATTCAGGTCCCACGATTGAAAGCCTCCCATCGTGTTCTCAATTCTTTGGCAAATTCACGGCAATCTTGCCAGTATACGTGGATATCAAGCTCCCCAAAATAGTGATCCAGATATTCCTGAGCTTTTTCTTTTTGGGTCTCAGGAAGATCCTCTGGCACGAGCTGCACGGAATAGTGCTTTCTACTAATACTTTTTTCTAGGTATTCAGCAAGAATCCGGAAAAGAACATGGAAATCCCAATCAGCTATCCTGTAGCCTAGAAAAAGAAGAGATGAGTCTGAAAATGCCTGCTGAATACGCGGCGGAAGCAGTTTTTTATTCCTTGATATGGCAGCGAGGAAGTCCAGATAGTCATCCTCTGTTAGAACCAGCGACTCTGGTATTTCATAGAAGCCATGAAGGTGATATACTAAAGGTTTCTCTGGAGTAGGATCAAAGTCTGATGACGTTCGTTTGGATTTCTTGATGCATTTTATTCCACCGACATATTTCTTGGTTGGTGTTTTGCCACGGCTTTCAAGAGCTCGCACCATAAGGTCATCGTAATTTGTGGTAATATAAACTGGCAGTGGAAGTTCGGCTAGCACTCCGTGAAGTTCATCAGGAATTTCAAAGTATTTTGGTGGGACTTCTTTTAACTGTTCTTTGATTTTTTTACAAATCTCTTCCTTTGGAGTCATAGCGTCTTCGTCACAGCCACAAACTGAGCCACCCGTGTCAAGTCATCAGAGTCTTCCATTGGGTAGTCGTACTTTTTTGCCCATTCACTTGCAATCTGGGAACCAATAGGAATCTTTCCACAACAAGCTCCAGCTCCAAGAAAGGGAGTACAATTTCCATCCTTGATTCTCTCAAGAAGGAGGTCCCAATCCTCATCTTCCAGCTTATTTGGCATTACTAACATCCCCCACAAAGTTTAAAATTAAAACCATTTCTCCAATTGGATAATAAGCAACGTTAATTTCAAACTCAGATCGTAAATTTTCCCGAAATTCAGGTATACATTGCCCTTAAGGATAGCACTTTATCTCAAGGACTTACACACTCGAGGTATAAAATCAAGTACAATAAACACATCGTCTCAATCCTTATTTGTTAAGCAGTGACAATTATGACTGATCCTTCTTTATTAAAACCGGCGTTAGATGCTCTGGAATACCCTGTAGTTGAATTTGTACACACCCAAGTTTATATGCGTCTTCAATGCTACGCCCTCCTCCTAATGCCTGGTAAAAGCCAATAGCGAAGGCGATAGCAGCTTTATCGCCGATTGCCTGGTTCATGCCAATGACATACTTAATGTGTTTAGCGATGGCTTTTGCCTGAATCTCTGCGTAACAAGCATTCAATACTACACAATTCACCTGACCTCTAAATTGTTCAAACAATGCAGCCAGCGCATCAGACTCGACAGGGTGGGTTTTCCCTACCAGATCCTCAAAGCATAACGCACCTATAGGTGTGCCATGACCAGAAAAATGGACGATTTGCGGCTGTGTATCAAGCAAAGCTTGGGATATATCTGATGGGCGAACTGACAATTGTGGCAATTCTAATGTAAAGCGGTCCCGAAATTTAGCCAATTTTAGTTTTTCTTGAATCTCTCGAAATTCTTCACCAAGCCGCAGGCGAGATGCATCAGTGGGATCGGCTGCTAAGAAGAGTATCGAAACCATATTGGTTTCTTCTTTAGGTTGACCAGGTCGCTCATACTCCGGCTTAAACTGGTCAATTTTTGTCGGAGAGAGGATAGTTTTCACCGGCTCAAGATTTCGTGCAATTCCATTCATGCTATCGGTATCTTTTTTATGTACCACGATTGAAAGCCTCCCATCGTGTTCTCAATTCGACGGCAAATTCGTGGCAATCTTGCCAGTATACCTGGATATTAAGCTTCGCAAAATAGCGATCCAGATATTCCTGAACTTTTTCTTTTTGGGCCTCAGAAACATTTCCTGGCACGAGCTGCACGGATAGGTGCGTTCTACTAATACTTTTTTCTAAGTATTCAGCAAGAATCCGGAAAAGAACACGGAAATCCCAATCAGCTATACTGTAGCCTAGAAAAAGAAGAGATGAGTCTGTAAATGCCTCCTGAATACGTGGCGGAAGCAGCTTTTGTTCCATTGAATTGGCAGCAAAGAAGTCCAGATAGTCGTCCTCTGTTAGAACCAGTGACTCTGGTATTTTATAGCAGCCGTGGAGGTGAAATACTAAAGGTTTTTCATGGAGTAGGAACATAGTCTGATGACGTTCGTTTGGATTTCTTGAGGCTTTTATTCCACCGACATATTTCCTGGATTGGTGTTTTGCCACGGTTTTTAAGAGCTTGTACCATAAAGTCATCGTAATTTGTGGTAATATAAACTGGCAGTGGAAGATCGGCTAGCACTCCATGAAGTTCATCAGGAGTTTCAAAGTATTTTTGTGCAACTTCTTTTAACTTTTCTTTGATTTTTTTACACATTTCTTCCTTTGGAGTCATAGCGTCTGTGATTACAGCCACAAACTGAGCCACCCGTGTCAAGTCATCAGAGTCTTCCATTGGGTAGTCGTACTCTTTTGCCCATTCATTTGCAATCTGAGAACCAACAGGAATCTTTTGAGAACAAGCTCCAGCTCCAAGAAAGGGAGTACACTTCCCATCCTTGATTCTCCGAAGAAGGAGATCCCAATCCTTCTCATCCAGCTTATTTGACATTATTAACCCCCCACCAGGTTAAATTTTTCTTTCAATTTTTCTTGTGTTTATCTTCCTCAATCACCTGCGGTTTTGACTCCCGCCCTTCACCTGCCTTTGTAAACCTGTCTCAGCTACATCCTGAAGTTTGAGCACGGCCTGTACTGAGAACAGGCCCACCAGGGCAGAAATAGCTACAAAGCCAAACAAGCTTGTTCGCTGAATCGTTGCCCGGGGAAAGAGCCAGCCTCGGATTGCAATATAAAAAATAAGCCCGAGAATGCCCCGGTAAATGGCAAAAAAAGGTACATGGCAAGCCAGCTCAATATTTTCGATTTTTGCTGTTAGTGACAACTTTGGATCATAATTATGAATTATAAATTCTATAATTCTTTTATATCTTTTTATGTAACTTCCCCCCATTTGTCATTCCACCTGAACAAATGTTCTTCCAACTTTATCACCGCATTTTCTCCTTTCAATATTTAATGGAATACTTAGAGGCTGTCTTAAAATTCAAACCATTTCCCCAGTTGGACAACAAGCAACGTTAATTTCAAATTCAGATCGTAAATTCTCTGATATTCAGGTACGCATTGATCTAAAGGCTTATTTTCTCCCATAGAACTTACGCACTCGAAGTATAAAATAAAGTACAGTAAACATTAAATGCTACCGTTTTGCGGTTCAAATGCATGAGTCTTACCCCAATTGTAGAATCAAATTTAATTTTAAGACACGCTCTTAGGACTTACACGGTTGAACTGAGAAATCAACAGCATTAAACCTCCGACTGTATAAAGCACTAAACCAGTCACAACGCCTAATGTGCTTGGTTTTGTACCTCAAGTGCATAAGTCGTATATTTGCAAACATTTACGGTAAATTTGGAAATGTCTTGTGATAAGGCTCATCACCCATATACTTTTTCCATTCCTCTGGAGTAAGATTCCGGGTTAAACGACTGCTTGATTCGTTTATAAGATCCTCTATATCACATATTCTCCACAACCTTGCTGTGTTGTCATTGCTCGCTGTTGCGACGTATGTTCCATCAGAACTGAATACAACATTATTTATTATATCATCATGTTTCATAGAAAAAATTTGTTTACCTGTAGATACATTCCATAATTTTGATGTATAGTCACGACTCGCCGTAGCAACATATTTTCCATCAGGACTAAATACAACATCAGTTACCGGACCATCATGTTCCAGAACAGAAATTTTTTCACCTATAGCTGCATCCCATAGGAATGCTTTATTATCACGACTCGCCGTAGCGACATATTTTCCATCAGGACTGAATTCAACTTTATACACTGAACTAGTATGGTTTAGAACATAAATTTGCTTACCTGTAGCTGCATCCCATATGCATGCTGTATTGTCACTACTCGCTGTAGCGATATATTTTCCATCAGGATTGAATACAACATTATTTACCGAACCATTATGTTGCAGAGGATCAAAAATTTGTTTACCTGTAGCTGCATCCCATATGCGTGCTGTGTTGTCAACATACCCCCAACTCGCTGTAGCAATATATTTTCCATCAGGACTAAGAACCTATCCGAAAAGTGGTTACCTGCTATAACTTTTACAATATGCAACATGCAAAACTGAAGCGGATACTCTGATATTATAGACATTTTGTGACTTTTCAACATGCATTACTGACTTTTCGGATAGGCTCTAAGAGCCTGTCTTAAAATTAAATAATTCCTGTAACCTGATTGTTCGCCAATGCCAAAACGATCTAGAAGACTTCCTTATCCTAGTGATTTAGAGCCTATCCGAAAAGTCCTGCTGCTCTAAATGTTATCCATGCACATGCTAAATGTAGCATAGCAAGGTAATTCTCAATTTTCTTTTCCCATCTTATAATGAGTCTCCTGAATCTGTTTAGCCAGGAATGTGTCCTCTCTACAACCCATCTTCTTGCCCTAAAACCTGGTATCTCTATTCTTATGTTTTCCTCTCCACGGCTTTTGATATGAGCAGTATAACCATATTCTTTAACCAATTCTCTTATATCAGGAAAATCATATCCTTTATCCATACAGATATTCTGAATTCCCTCATATGGAGAAGGTCTTTCAAAAATAATGGCATCTAAAGTCCTTTTTACAAGCTTTTTATCGTGACGATTTGCTCCATCAACAGCTACTGAAAGTGGTATACCTTTACCATCTGTTAAAATACTCCTTTTTGTACCTTTTTTGCCACGATCAGTTGGATTAGCTCCGGTTCCAGCTCCACCTAATGGTGCTTTTGTCATAGCACCGTCAATTGATTGCCACTCCCACTCTAATCCATTTTTATTATCGTACTCCAGTAGACCAGCTTCCCACATTTTTACAAATAATCCTGATCTTAACCATTCTTGAAATCGATCATGGACAGTGCTTGGAGCTCCATAAAATCGTGGCAAAGCTTTCCATTGGCAACCAGTACGAAGGAGATAAAAAATACCACTCAGTATTCTCTTATTATCTTTTCGAGGTCTTCCAGGCTTCTTTTTGGGTCTAGGGAGAGGTAATAATAGTTTGATTTTATTCCAGAATTCTTCAGAGATCTCGTAGTCGTGTCCGTTTTTTCGTGTTGTCACTACTCAACATTACACTAAAATGTAGTTATTCTACTTTTCGGATAGGCTCTAAATACAATATCATATACCCCAGGGCTATGTTCTAGAAGAGTAATTTGTTTACCTGTAGCTGCATCCCATATGCGTGATGTATTGTCAGCGCTTGCCGTTGCGATATATTTTCCATCAGGACTAAATACAATATTATACACCCCAGGGATATGTTCTAGAAGAGAAATTTGTTTACCTGTAGCTACATCCCATAAGCGTGCTGTGTTGTCACTACTCGACGTTGCTACGTATTTTCCATCAGGACTGAATACAACATTACGCACCGAACCATTATGATTCAGAACAAAAACTAGTTTTCCTGTAACTGCATCCCATAAGCGTGATGTATTGTCAGCACTCGCCGTAGCTACATACTTTCCATCAGGACTGAATACAACATCAGTTACCCAACTATTATGGTTTAGATTAGAAGTATCTGTAGATACAATGCGTGCTGTGTTGTCACTACTCGACGTTGCTACGTATTTTCCATCAGGACTGAATACAATATTATTTACCGAACCATTATGATTCAGAACAAAAATTGCTTTACCTGTAGCTGTATCCCATATGCGTGATGTATTGTCAGCACTCGCCGTTGCAACGTATTTTCCATCAGGACTGAACACAACATTATTCACCACACCATCATGGTTCATAACAGAAATTTGTTTACCTATAGTCGCATCCCATATACGTGCTGTGTTGTCAGAACTTGCCGTTGCGATATATTTTCCATCAGGACTGAATACAACATAATTTACCGAACCATCATGGTTGAGAATAAAAGTTTGTTTACCTGTAGATATATCCCACACGCATACTGTCTTGTCAGAACCTGCTGTAGCGACATATTTTCCATCAGGACTGAACGAAACTTTATATACCCAATTATCATTGATCAGAACAAAAATTAATTTACCTGTAGCTGTATCCCATAAACGTGCTGTGTTGTCAGCACTCGCCGTAGCGACATATTTTCCATCAGGACTGAACACAACATCATTCACCACACCATTATGTCTCATAACAGAAATTTGTTTACCTGTAGCTGCATCCCATATGCGTGCTGTGTTGTCAACATACCCCCAACTCGCTGTAGCAATATATTTTCCATCAGGACTAAATACAATATCATATACCCCAGGGCTATGTTCTAGAAGAGTAATTTGTTTACCTGTAGCTGCATCCCATATGCGTGATGTATTGTCAGCGCTTGCCGTTGCGATATATTTTCCATCAGGACTAAATACAATATTATACACCCCAGGGATATGTTCTAGAAGAGAAATTTGTTTACCTGTAGCTACATCCCATAAGCGTGCTGTGTTGTCACTACTCGACGTTGCTACGTATTTTCCATCAGGACTGAATACAACATTACGCACCGAACCATTATGATTCAAAAAAACAACTTTATGAGGTATGAATGATAACCCGTAACGTATTGACTGTTCAGCATCCGATGTTCTGAGAGTTCGAAATGATTCAATAGCAAGAAGAACACTTTTATCCAAAGTTGTAGGATATTCCTGTAGATTTTGAGACTTTGAATTTAAATAAGAAGCACGAGCTTCTTTCGTCATTTCTTCAGCAATATGTTTCTGCCTCTTGGCTTTTTTTCTCTGCTCTTCAGCATGCTGTTTTTCCTCCTCAGCTATTTTTGCTTGTTCTTCAGCAAGCCGTTTCTGCTTCTCAGCTTCTTGTCTCTGCTCCTCAGCTTTTTTTGCCTGTTCTTCAGCAAACTGTTTCTGTTTCTCAGCTTCTTGTCTCTGCTCCTCAGCTTCTTGTCTCTGCTCCTCAGTTTTTTTTGCCTGTTCTTCAGCAAACTGTTTCTGTTTCTCGGCTACTTCCTTTTCTTTTTCAGCAACCTGTTTCTGAGAAAATGCAACTCCAGCTAGAAGTAAAAATATAATGGAATAAACTCCGAGTGTTTTAATTTTACGACGTAGGATCCTTTCTTTTTCAGCCCGCTCTTTCTCTAGCCTTTCTTTCTCTGCCCTTTCTTTTTCATCCCATTCTTTCTCTACTCGTTCTCTCTCTGCCTTTTCTTTCTCTGCCCGTTTTTTCTCTGCCAATTTTTCATTAAAAACCTTGTTAGAAGATAGTATCGGTTCGATAAACCTGTCATGTGTCAGTTCATACCAGCGCGCACCTGCCCGCCACTCTGCTCTAATAAGGTGCATGCTTTCAAGCACATCAATGGCTATATTGGGAACACCACAGGTAGACTCTGGAGCCCGGTACACCATTCCTCTTGTCCCCGTCTCCGTGATCAACACTTCACCGCATAGTGTGCGAAGGCCTTCCTCATCAATGCCTGCCTTCTCTGCCGCTGTCCTTATAGCCTCTTCGTAAAATCTGTAAAGTTCCTGTTCTACATTGCCATAGGTTTTCAGGTGCTGAAACGTGATTTGCTTTTCATCGGGCGGTAACTCCTGCCAGAGACTCTGGCACACTATCTGAAGTTGCACGGCCTCTATGAACTCTCCTGTTACCTCTGCGGTCTCGCCTGGTGTTGTCTCAACTCGAATCGTCAGCAAATCATCGACAAGTTTTTCTGCCACGCCTTCTGCAAAAGAACGACCGGTATCTTTCAACGGACCTTTAATTGCCTGGAGTGCAGCTTCACGGCGCAGAAGTTCCATGTGAAAACGCGTCCGCAGTCTTTTGGGCAGAATATACATATAAGGATCTAGCTGAGCTATGAAATCCTCCCGCATGACAAAAACTATTCTTAAAAGTGGGTCTGCTTCCAGAGCAGTGCTTACTTGCTCAAAGAATCCCTTTCTATCTTTCCAGCGGTCCTGATACGAAGAGAACATTTCCTCAAATTGATCGAAGATGACGACACGGGGTGAAGGCATACCATCTTCATCCAGAATATGCTCTCGTGCATTCAAAAAATCAACAAGTTTAATTTTAGCCAGACGCTCAACATCACCCTTAGCCCAGCTTGTAAGAGCATTAAAGACATAAATGTTTGATATCTCGTCAGCTTTTATATTTTTCAAAAGTGCACACTTAAATCGAGCCACTGGTAGAACTTCAAACTGGTTTTCATTCAGGAGAGGAATAAGCCCGGCATTAATAAGTGAAGTCTTACCTGCACCCGACTGGGCATAGACCAGAACCAGATCATGTGCACTAACTATGGACAGGAAATCTCGAGCTTCATGGTTTCTTCCGAAAAAAATAGCTCTATCCTTCTGTTCAAAAGCTTGAGGGCCCACGTAAGCCTGGAATTCAGGTACCACGATTGAAAGCCTCCCATCGTGTTCTCAATTCTTCGGCAAATTCGCGACAATCATGCCAGTATACCTGGATATGAAGTTCCGAAAAATAGCGATCCAGATAATTCTGAGCTTTTTCTTTTTGGGCCTCAGAAACATTCCCTGGCACGAGCTGCACGGATATGTGTTTTTTACTAATACTTTTTTCTAAATATCCAGCAAGAAGCCGAAAGAGAACCTTGAAATCCCAATCAGCTATCCTGTAGCCTAGAAAAAGAAGAGATGTGCGTGTAAATGCTTCCTGAATACGCGGTGGGAGCAGGTTTTGATCCATTGAAATAGAAACAAGGAAGTCCAGATAGTCGTCGTCTGTTAGAACCAGCGACTCTGGTTCTTTATAGATGCCATGGAGGTGAAATACTAAAGGTTTTTCTGGAGTAGGATCGAAATATGACGACGTTGGTTTGCATTGCGTGAGGCATTTATTCCACCGACATATTTCTTGCTCTGGTGTTTTGCCACGGCTTTCGAGAGCCCTTACCATAAAGTCATCGTAATTTGTGGTGATATAAACTGGCAGTGGAAGATCAGCCAGCACTCCATGAAGTTCATCAGGAATTTCAAAGTATTTTTGTGGGACTTCTTTTAACAATTCCTTAATTTTGTTACAAATCTCTTCCTTTGGAGTCATTGCATCTTCGGTCACCGCCACAAACTGAGCCACCCGTATCAGGTCATAAGAGTCTTCCATTGGGTAGTCATACTTTTTTGCCCACTCTTCTGCAATTTGGGAACCAATAGGAATCTTTTCACAACAAGCTCCAGCTCCAAGAAAAGGAGTACACTTCCCACTCTTGATTCTCCGAAGAAGGAGGTCCCAATCTTTCTCTTCCAGCCTATTTGGAATTATCAACACCCCCATCAAGTTAAATTTCCTTCTCAATTTTTCTCGTGTTTATCTTCCTAACACTGCGGTTTTGACATTACTACCAGTAATTGTTGGACAGTCTCTCAGGGCTGGAGGAAGTCCCCGGCTAAACAAATATCCGGGCAGTCTTCCCTGCCGAAAGAGGAGATACTCCCCATGTTCTTATTTCACCAGGACAATGCGATCCCCGGGTCCGGGAGCCACTGTAGAGAAAGCCTTGAAGTAATTGACGAGGGCATCTAGGTCTGGAGATCCAACCTTCCTATCGACCCCTGCCTTCAGGACAGAGAAATTATCGCCTCCGTCGGCCAAGAAGCCGTTCACTGTTATGCGGTAAAGGCCGGTCGGATCGATAGAGGTGCCGTTGATCCTAATGCTGGATATCTCGACCTTCTCACCCGAAGGGGCGCTTTCGTTCCAGGCATAACCGAACCCCTTTGAGACCTGCAGTATGCGCTTATTGCCAGATCGAT
>CAVZFI010000050.1:0-18852 GCA_963774465.1 uncultured Methanosarcinaceae archaeon
CAACTTCAGCCCTCGTAGGGCGGCCTTATCCAAACGATGAGGGCCTTGATATCATTCGTATGGACGGGCTTATCCGCACGAACGCAAAGACCAGCATAGGGGAATATGTGGAAATCTGCAAAGCAGAGTGGAAAGAAGCAAAACATGTGACCCTATCTCCCGTAACGAGGGGTATGCAGATCTACGCTCCCGGTGAGACTCTCAGTGCGGTCTTCATGAACCGTACGGTTTCAAAAGGAGACTTCATCTCCACCACCAGCTTAAGGAAGTCCAGGGACAGGGACACCTATAGCAAGGGACTCATGTTCGATGACTTTTTCCAGGACTTTTTCGGGCAGGGTTTCGGCCCCTCCTTCGGGCTTGGGGAAATCAAGCTGCAGGTTGTTTCCACTTCCCCGTCAGGGATCGTAAAGATCACGGATATAACCGAAATCGAACTCCTTCCCGAAGCCGTGGAAATTGCCCCTGAGCAAAACATTCCCACTGTTATGTACGAAGATCTGGGTGGTCTCAAGGATGCCATTACAAAAGTCAGGGAAATGATAGAACTTCCTCTAAAACATCCTGAACTTTTTGACCGGCTAGGGATTGATGCCCCAAAGGGGGTGTTGCTCCACGGCCCTCCAGGGACGGGCAAGACCCTGCTTGCAAGGGCGGTTGCAAATGAGTCTGATGCCTATTTCATCTCCATCAACGGCCCGGAAATAATGTCTAAATATTACGGGGAATCCGAAAAAGCTATCCGTGATATCTTCGATGAGGCCGAAAAGAATGCCCCTGCAATCATCTTTCTGGACGAGATCGATTCCATTGCACCAAAAAGAGCTGAGGTCACAGGGGAGGTCGAGAGAAGAGTGGTCGCGCAGCTCCTTTCCTTGATGGACGGCCTGAAAAGCCGCAAGAACGTGATTGTGATAGGCGCAACAAACCGCCCTGAAGCTCTGGACCTGGCACTGCGCCGGCCGGGCAGGTTTGACAGGGAAATCGAGCTCCGGGTCCCGGACACTGAAGGCAGGCTCGAAATTTTCCAGATCCATACCAGGGGGATGCCCCTTACCGAGGACGTAAACCTGAGGGACCTCGCCCAGATTACCTATGGGTTTGTGGGCGCTGACATTGCTGCCCTCTGCCGGGAAGCCGCCATGAGTGCTCTTCGGCGCGTCCTTCCGAAGATCAACCTGAAAGAACCTCAGATTCCAAAAGAAATCCTGGACTCCCTGCAGGTCACAAGAGCAGACTTCGAAGACGCCATGAAAGAAGTCCAGCCCTCAGCCATACGGGAAATCCTTATTGAGATTCCCAATGTCAGCTGGGACGATGTGGGCGGTCTGGAAGATGTAAAGTGCCTCTTGAAAGAAGCCGTGGAATGGCCGCTTAAAAATCCGGAGTCTTACCGGGACATAGGGGTGGAAGCTCCGAAAGGCGTGCTCCTATATGGTCCTCCGGGCACTGGAAAGACTCTTCTTGCAAAAGCCATTGCCCATGAATCCGATGCCAACTTTATCACTGCCAAAGGAAGTGACCTCCTCTCCAAGTGGTACGGGGAGTCCGAAAAGAGGATTGCCGAGGTCTTCATGCGGGCAAGGCAAGTCGCCCCTTCGATTGTCTTCCTGGACGAACTTGACTCTCTTGCCCCCATCCGTGGAATCTCCGCAGGGGAACCTCAGGTCACGGCGAGAATCCTTAATCAGCTACTTTCCGAAATGGACGGGCTCGAAGAACTCCGGGGTGTGGTGGTACTTGGCGCAACCAACCGCCCTGATATTATTGACCCTGCTCTCATCCGGCCAGGACGTTTTGATGAACTTATTCTCGTTCCGATCCCTGATGAGGGAGCTCGAAGGGAAATATTCAAAGTTCACACAGCGAAAATGGCTCTTGCAGAGGATGTGGATATTGAAACGCTCGTTTCGATGACGGATCAGTATACAGGTGCGGACATTGCATCTGTATGTAAAAAAGCAGGAAGGTACGCACTGCGTGAAGACCTTCACGCAAAAAATGTCAAGCATAGGCACTTCCTTAAAGCAATTGCAGAAACCGGTCCTTCAGTTACTCCGGATACCATGAAATATTACGAAGCGATAAAAGGCGAACTAAGAACAAGGAAATCTAAGGAAATAGAGAACCCCTCTTATATCTGAATAAGGACGGCGGTTTCTCTTCCTATTATTTCATATTTATTAACTTAATTTTTTTATAATCTTAAAAAATTTTTAATACTGTTATTGCATTAACTGCTCTTTAAAGGCAACAAAATTTTTTAATAATTTTTAATTAGAATCTTTCTTACTCATCTATATTACGGGTTTTTTTCTTACAGGTTTTTTTCCGAATGATTATTTAGCTTCGAGATTCTTTTATATATAAACTGTTTAAATAATGTTAACCAATGATGTTAAATATCATAATTACTATCGGTAATACATATGCAGCTTCCAACACCCGAAGGTCTTAAAAAAAGAAGGAATGAACTCGGGCTTACGCAGAGCGACCTGGCTAAAAGGGCAGGAGTAAGCCAGCCCCTTATAGCTCGTATAGAATCGGGAGATGTCGACCCCAGACTGTCGACTGTCAGGAAAATCCTTGATGCTTTTGAGGAAGCTGAAAAGGAACAGCAGATTATCATAAAGGATCTGATGCATTCCCCTGTTATTCACGTTTCTCCGGATGACTCCGTAGAAGAGGTAGTAAACCTGATGCACGTTCATGGTTTTTCACAAATTCCTGTGCTCGATGGGGGCATTCCGGTTGGAAGTGTTTCGGAAGACATGATAGTTAGATTAATGGGAGAAAGTAAGAAAAAATCAATTTCCCAGTTGAAAGTCTCCGGGATAATGGGAGAGTCTTTCCCAACAGTATCTCCCGGCATTTCGATCTCAGTAGTTTCGCATATGCTGGAAGGAAATCCTGCCGTGCTTGTAGTAGAAAAAGGGACCGTAATTGGCGTCGTAACAAAACATGATGTAATGAGACTTCTTCAGGACCATTAACCGGAATCCTTCTTCCTTATAGGCGGCATCTTAGACCGAACATGGAAAGCACATCAATTATATACTAGGATTCAATTAAACCTGAACTCTAAATTTAATTTAATGCTTGATTTGTCTGAAGTAACTGAATTTAATAAATCCTGTTGAAAATAAGTACCAGGATCTAAGAGATACTGTAGAGCCTTTAGGGCACGTCGTATCCATACCGATATAACTCTGAATTATTTAAGAACTGCAGGATTTAAAACTTCAAATTAAATAAATTTCCTTAAACCGATAAAAAACAAAAATCGATTAAATCTTTGAAAATGTGGAGCATAATAAATATGGATCTGGAAGATACCCTTCTCATGATGCCTGGTCCCGTACCTGTTGCACCCAGAGTCCTTAGAGCCATGTCAAAACCGATGATCAACCACCGGAGTGCGGAATTTGCCGGAATTTATACCGATTGCAGGGAAATCCTTTCCAGCGTTTTCCAGACAAAGAATGATATTCTTTTGCTCAGCGGTTCGGGAACGGCGGGAATGGAAGCTGCTGTCGGGTCAGTGGCTGGAAGCGGGGACAAAGTCATTGCCATAGAAAACGGAAAGTTTGGAGAGCGCTTTAAAGATATTGCAGCTCTCTATGCGGAAGTTGTTCCCGTTGTATTCGAATGGGGTCTTCCTATTGACCTTGAAATTGTCAAGGAAAAGCTTGAGGAAGGAGCAAAAGCCATAACCCTTGTTCACAACGAGACTTCAGCAGGCATTCTTAACCCGGCCGCAGAAATTGGCAAACTTGCCAAAAAGCACGACGCTCTCTTCATTATGGACGGCGTGACCTCCCTTGGAGGAGATGACGTCAAAGTCGATGAATGGGGAGTTGACATTGCAATTGTAGGTTCGCAGAAGTGCCTTGCAGCCCCTCCAGGGCTTGCAGTCGTTTCAGTAAGTGAAAAAGCTTTTGAGGCTATGAAGGGAGTAGCAAAAAAGCCCTATTACAACGACCTTATGGCATACAAAAAGAGCGGGGACAAGCCCAGGCCAGAAACACCTTACACTCCTGCAATTCCTCTTTTCTACGCACTTCAGGAAGCCCTGCACATCGTAAAAGAGGAAGGAATGGAGGCAAGAATTAAAAGGCACAGCGTTCTTTCGGAAGCCGTAAGAGCGGCAGTTGCCGCGATGAACATCGAGATGTTCCCGCAGCTTAACGAGTATAGCCATTACTCTAATACGGTCTCTGCCATGAAAGCTCCTGAAGGCATTGATGGAGAGGATATAAAGAACGATATGAAGAAGCGAGGCATAATTATCGCAGGCGGGCAGGAACGCCTGAAAAGCAAAATTTTCAGAATCGGATGCATGGGAAATGTCACCGTAAGGGATGTGCTCTCAACTATCCAGCAGCTGGAAATCATACTGAATAAACGTGGTTGCATTGACAGCCTGGGGGCAGGCACAGAAGCTGCAACCAGGATTATTGACAGGGCCTGAATGGAATAAACTATAGATCTATCATCAAACCCTTTCAGGAAAACCCAACAAAGATTTTAATCTTGAAATTCCGATCGGATTCACATGCCCATAATAGGAATTGCAGATACTACATTCGCACGCTGTAATATGGGGCGTGCGGCAATTGACGAGATACAGAAAAACGTATCCGTAAAAATTAAGAGAGTTACCGTACCCGGGATAAAGGACCTTCCGGTCGCAGCCAAAAAACTTATCGAAGAAGAAGGCTGCGATATCGTTATGGCCCTTGGCATGCCCGGTGCTAAGGAACAGGACAAGATATGTGCTCATGAAGCTTCTCAGGGCCTTATCATGGCCCAGCTCATGACCAATACTCATATTATTGAGGTCTTTGTCCATGAAAATGAGGGAAAGGATGAGAAAGAACTTGCCTTCCTTATGGACAGACGGACCAGGGAACACGCTTTAAACGTGATAAAGCTGCTCTTCAAGCCTGAAAATTTAATCCGGGAAGCCGGTACCGGCCAGCGGCAGGGTTTTGAAGATGCAGGCTCATTGAGAATGTGAAGCAATTTAAGTAAAAACAAAGACTGGAGACCTTATTAGATGACTATCAGCCTAGGATTTGTTGTAGCTGAATTTAACAGGGATCTGACTTATCAGATGGAACTGCTTGGAAGAGAACACGCAGAGTTCCTGGGGGCAACAGTTAAAGAGACCATTCTCGTACCAGGGGTCTTTGACATGCCCCTTGCAATCAAGAAGCTTTGCCAGAAGGATGACATCGATGCTGTGGTTACTATCGGGTCGGTAATCGAAGGTGAGACTGATCATGACCAGGTGGTTATGCAGCATGCTGCAAGGAAAATCATGGATCTTTCCCTCGAGTTCAATAAGCCTGTAACCCTCGGGATCCCAGGTCCAGGCATGACCCGAATGGCGGCTCATGAGCGTGTGGACTATGCAAAACGGGCAGTTGAAGCTGCAGTAAAGCTGGTGCGGCGGCTGTGAATTCCTGTAATCTTTTATATAAGCTACCAAAATGTAACAAACTAGGACTACCCATATGACATCCACAAGGCTCAAGCGTGTAGAAGAATCTGCAACGATCAGGATCTCCAACATTGCAACCAGAATGATTAAAGAGGGTACAGACGTTATCAATTTCAGCCTTGGTGAACCTGATTTCAATACCCCGAAAAACATATGCGATGCTGCGGCAAAGGCCATGTATGAGGGAAAAACCCACTATGCCCCATCTGGGGGCATTCCGGAACTAAGGGCAGCCATTGCCGAAAAACTAAGGACTGAAAACAATCTCGATGTGACCGATTCAGGCGTGCTGGTAACTCCGGGGGCAAAGCAGGGAATTTTTGAGACAATGATGTGCGCCCTCGATGATGGGGACGAGGCTCTTCTGTTTGACCCTGCATGGGTAACTTATGACGCATGCATCCGCTTTGCAGGAGCAAACACTGTCTGGGTTCCGACAGTGCCTGAAAAAGGCTTCCTGCCTGATAATTTTGCAGAGTACATAAATGATAAAACCAAACTCATTGTTGTAAATAGTCCGGGAAATCCTACAGGTGGGGTATTCGGAAAAAAGACTTTGAAATGTATTGCCGATCTTGCAATCGACCACGACCTTACAGTCGTCTCAGATGAAATCTATGAGAAAATTATCTATGACAGGGAGCATATCAGCATCGGCAGCTTTGACGGGATGCAGGAAAGAACAATTACGGTAAACGGCTTTTCCAAGGCATACGCCATGACAGGCTGGAGACTCGGCTACCTGACTGCTCCTCCTGAAATCTTTAAGCTTCTACTTAAGATCCAGTCGCATTCAGTAAGCAGTGCGACTACATTTGTTCAGTACGGCGGGCTTGAAGCCCTTCAGGGCCCTCAGGATGGCGTTAAAGCAATGGTGGATCGTTTCAAGGTACGGCGCGATGTCCTTATCGATGGCTTTAACAAATTGGGCCTTGAATGCAAAAAACCAGATGGAGCTTTTTATGCCTTTGCTAATGTCAGCGAGTATGGAAATGGCACTCAGGTTGCAGAAAGGCTTCTGAAAGAAGCTCAGGTAGCAGTTACGCCTGGAATCGCTTTTGGCGCGTCTGGTGAGGACTTTATCCGAGTTTCCTATGCAACGTCAATTGACAGGATCAGGGAAGCCCTTGAAAGACTTGAAATAATATTTGCATAAATTAAATGCAGCAAGTAACCTTTCTAAAAAGAGGTAAGAATAACAGGTATTAATTGAATACAGAAACGGTAGGGGGTATATTTATCCATACCGTTTAAGAACCTCTTTTATGATTGCACCTGTACTGCAGAAGGGGCATTCCTTTGAAAGCGGAATCCTTACCACGTTTGCGGGAAGTCCTCTTTTAGCAAGTTCTTTTTCCAGAAGATCGATGTCAAAGCGCTGGTCATAACCCAGAGTAATAATATCCGGCCTGATTTGCTTCAAGGGTTCAAACATATCTTTTTCGCTGCCAAGAAACGCTTTATCTACCATGCCGAGTGCATTTACCATTTCCAGCCGCTGCTCTTCGGGCAAAATGGGCTTTGGCTTGTGAGTTACGTTTGAATCCCTGGCAATAATGACGAAAAGTTCGTCTCCTAGAGCCCGTGCCTGAGTCAGGAAATAAACATGTCCGGGGTGGAGAATGTCAAAAGTCCCGGTAGCAAGTACACGTGTCAACAGATCACCTGGTCTCGGGTAATATCCTGCAAGCATAAGAAACTTACTGAAAATAACCCTGTATCCTGCTTCATAAGAACTCTGTGTTATTCAAACTGTATAATGTATGGTTTTTATGATTTATAGCTAGATATTGTAATTGTAATGGCGGAATTCCAATTATCACAAGTAATATATACGGCACGTAAATATGATTAATATTCATTGAATTCGGGATGCAAACCTGGAAGTCTGAAAATAAATCAAACACGGACACAGCTTTTTGCTTCTTCTGGCAGGGCTGTTACCTTTGACATTATCACAAGTAATATATAATTCTAATAAATATTATCATTTAGATAAATTTGTAAGAAGAGGAAACCCCAATGATTAAAAAATCTATTCATGAGATCAATAGAAAAATTGAAGATGGAAGCGTCAATGTAGTCACAGCCGAGGAAATGGTTGAAATTGTTGGAGACCTTGGCGTGGAAGGCGCTGCAAAAGAAGTGGATGTGGTTACTACAGGCACATTCGGAGCTATGTGTTCATCCGGTTTAATGCTTAATCTTGGTCATTCCGAGCCCCCTATTAAAATCCAGAAGGTCTGGTTCAACAATGTAGAAGCGTACAGCGGAGTTGCAGCCGTGGACGCTTACCTCGGGGCTGCCCAGATCTCAGATACACGGGGAATCCAGTATGGTGGGGCTCATGTTATTGAAGATCTCCTCAGGGGCAAAGAAGTCAACGTTCATGCAACTTCGTATGGGACGGACTGTTATCCAAGGAAAGTGCTTGATACGGTAATTACCCTTGAAGACCTTAATGAAGCAGTCCTTCTGAATCCCAGGAATGCATACCAGAAATACGCAGCTGCAACCAATAGTTCCAAAAGGATTTTAAATACTTATATGGGTGAGCTTCTCCCCAATTTCGGAAATGTAACCTATTCCGGAGCAGGCGTGCTCTCTCCCCTCTCAAATGACCCAAACTATGAAACTATCGGTATGGGAACAAGAATTTTCATAGGAGGAGCCCAGGGCTATGTTATAGGGAACGGAACCCAGCATTCTCCCTCTTCCGGTTTTGGGACCCTGATGCTCAAAGGTAACCTGAAGGAGATGAATCCCGATTATTTAAGGGCTGCTTCCTTTACAGGGTACGGGACTACTCTTTACCTGGGAGTCGGAATTCCCATCCCTATTCTCAATGAAAAACTTGCTGCTGCAACTGCAGTCCGTGATGAGGATATCACAACCAGCATCCAGGATTACGCTGTGGGAAGCAGGGACAAGCCGGTTATCAGGCAGGTAAACTATGCTGAACTCAGGTCAGGTTCTGTGCAAATTGAAGGAAAAGACGTGCCCACCTCCTCCCTTTCCAGTTTCAAGAATGCAAGAAAAATCGCTAATGAGCTAAAGGAGTGGGTTAATCACGGGAAATTCTTTGTCAGCATGCCAGTGGAAAGACTGTCTGCAGACGGCATCGCCAAACCAATGAAAGAGACTCAGGCCGTACCTCTCGTAAAAGATGTAATGTCCGACTTTCTTGTAACCATTAAAAAAGATCAGACCGTTCAGGACGCTGCAAAGAAGATCTGGGAGAATTCTTTTAACCACCTGGCCGTAATTTCTGATGCTGGTGAACTTGTTGGAATCCTTACTGCCTGGGATATCTCCAAAGCTGTTGCAGAGAATTGTTTTGATTCCGTGGAAAGCGTTATGACGAAAAAGGTGCTGACCTGTGCTCCGAACGAGCCTGTGGATCTTGCAGCCAGACGGCTGGACCGCTACGGCGTGTCTGCCATGCCGGTGATCGATGGTCAGAGGCGGGTTCTCGGAATAATAACAAGTGACAATATAAGCAAGCTCTTTGCAAGGAGGTACTGAACATGAAAATCAAGATCAGCATTCCTACTGAGAGAATCCACAACCCGATTATTTCCGAGTCCATAGTCGAAACCGGAATCCTGATTAATATAATGGTTGCTAATATCGACTCAACTTACGGCGAATTGATTGCGGACGTAAGCGATTTCAGGTTCGATAAGATCAAAAATGCCCTTGAATCCAGGGGAGCAATAGTTTCCATTCTGGATCGGCCAATTCACAGGGATGAGGAAGAATGTATAGATTGCGGGGCATGTATCTCGGTCTGCCCCATGAATGTTTATTCTTTTGACGAGACCTGGAATGTTAATGTGGATGTAAAAAAGTGCATTCAGTGTGGCATGTGCATCAAGATGTGCCCGCATGGTGCCTTGAAGCTGGGAGAATGAGAATAAAAAAGGAAGATTGAAATACAAAATCTTTCCTTGACAATTTTTTCCTGCCTTCTTCAGGTTTTTTCTTTTTATTTCCTTATTTTTTCCCTTTTTCTTTTTATTTCCTTATTCTTTTTATTTCCTTATTCTTTTTATTTCCTTATTCTTTTTATTTCCTTATTCTTTCTCTTTTTCTTTCTATTTTCTTATCCTTTCTCTTTTTCTTTCTATTTTCTTATTCTTTCCCTTTTTTCCTTTACATTTTTCCTTCCTTTTTTCCTTCCTCCTTTTTCTCACTGTTGTTTTCTCTTTTTCGATCTCCGCTCAACACTTTTTTTCTTTTAATGTATGGATCGAGGTTTAGTTATGGATACTAATTTCTATTTCGAAACTCTCATTATTTATACATTGAGACAAATAATTATAAAGTATAACAAGAGAATCAGCATTAAAGGAATGGTGCTGTCAGAACTGAAAACCAGCAGGTTCTCGAGAAACTTCTCAAATATTTCCGCGTTGGTCTCTGCTTCCGGTTCTTTTTTCCATTTTAAGGGGCAAAACAACCCGGAATTATCTCTACAGAGAAAGAGGAAATTGCAAAATAATCTTTAAAATCGTTAAAAAGGGAGTAAGTTATGAAGATTCTTGTACTCTATTCAGGCGAACTTGGGAAAAAAGTCATCCAGAACCTGATTAACCCGGGAAATTTCTGCGTGTCCTGCGGAGAGCTCTGCAATCACTGCAGGCAGGCTAGAAAGTCATACGCAAACATGATTGTGGGAATTCATGAATTTCCCGAAGATCTGCCCACATTTATAGAAGAGCCCGGGCAGTACATGCCTCCAAAGCTTCCGGAATGTGACCTGATACTTGCTATCGGCATCCATCCCGACCTCCTTGCTGCCATTCCGGATGTCGCGCAGAATACGAAGGCAAAAGCCGTAATTGCACCCGCTGAAGACTCAAAGAAAACCCCTGCAGGCGTCCTTGAGCAGCTTAGGAGAGAACTCGAGGCCGTTGGAGTTGAGTTTGAGGCGCCAAAGCCTTTCTGTGCCCTTGAAAAGACCGGAAAGCCCGTTATAGATTCGTTCGTTGACCTTGGTTTCGGAAGGCCTGTGCTCAGGATCGAAATGAGCCATGACGGGAAGATGTTTATCGGGGCAGGCGTAATCAGGGATGCACCTTGCGGTTCTACCTGGTTTGTAGCAAAAAAGCTTGGCTGGACTGATGTTCCGGAATATAAGGAAACCGTTTCAGGAGCCCATCACTCTTATCCCTGCACAGCAAGCATGGACAAAGACCCCCAGCTCGGGGATACTATCCTGCACAAGGCCGGGTATATTATCAGGGAAGCTGTCGAAAATGGAATGGGGTCTGCAGAAAAGGAAAAGTCTAGACTGTCCAGAATTGCGCCCAGGGAGTATACCGACTTTTTCGCTTCTGCTCAAGAAGGCTAATCTTCCAAAGTTACAGTCTTCCTATCTACTTTTTTTTCGAAGTTATGAAACGCAAGGTGGGTTAGACCACTGAAATCACAAAAACACGGTAGGGGCCTGGAAATAAACTTCTTCATATGGCTGGACCACCACAAAATCCTTCTCCTTTGAAAGCCATCTGGAGGAACTCCCCACTGTCTCTTCCAACCAGGGTTTTCAGGGAAATACCAGTTTTTATTTCAGGCTCCAGATTCCCTGACCAGGCGACTGTGGCATTTGGGTCGGTGAAAGACAGGATGTCCTGCGCTTGCCTGGAGAGTTAGGGGGTCATAGTGAGTAGAATGATGGCAACCAGGCCTGTCCCTTCAAGTTTCACATTGAAAAGTCCTCCTGCCATCATACCTGCAACTTTTTTAACCATCCTTATACCCCAGTTTATAGAATTCTCAAAGGCGAGGAGGTCGTTGCCGTTTATAAATATGGAGTCGTTTTCAAGTTTCAGGACCGAAACATTCTTTCCTTCATCTGCAAGGTAGAGTTTTCCTTTACCTTCGGCTTTTGTCAGGCTGACTCTTCTCCTGTAAAGGATTTTTTCATGAGGTTTCCAATCCCATGTTCAAAAACTCCTTCTCGTGTAAACATTATGTCCCCTGTGTACGTAACCATTGAGCCTCTTTTTGTCCAGACCATACCTTCAAGGTTTACCTCAAGCAAGCGTTTGCGTTCCAGTTCAAAAACTCCCTGATTTATATCCCTTTCTCCTGTGCTTTGAATGAAATCTTCTATCGAATAGCATCCGTTTTCTCTCTTTTTTTATTCTCATTTGTTATTACTGTTTAAAAGTTTAATTGTTTGTACTGAAATATAAGTACTGTCATATTTTTAATAAGTACTCTCATATTTTTTACTATGTTCTTGATGTGAGAACAGAGGTTTCCAGGGCACACCTGCATCTTACATGGGGTAAGCAAGTGCCTTAACAGAGCTTATTTTCATAAACAGTTTTAATTACTGGCTGACGCTCGCAGGCATGTTTCAAAAATGCTAATTTTTGGAAAAATGCTAATTTTTGGAAAAATGCTAATTTTTGGAAAAATGCTAATTTTTGGAAAAATGTTAATTTTTGGAAAATGGTTAACTCAGATTTATGAAACTCATCACATAACTTAAAGCTCGCTTTTTGAATCCCACCTTTTAGACAACCAGGCGAGCTCCAAATAGTGAAAGTAAGATAGGCAACATCAGTAAACTCTTGTTATCGTTCTTATTTTTCCATTAGATTCATAACTATTGACTCGAATATATAATATCGGCTATATGTTAATTAATCGCTTGTGTTATTATTTCTACGTTGTCTGTTAGCGTAAATAAAGTGCAGGTTAAAGCAAGCTAGAGGGACTTATCATGGATCAAGCCAATCAAACCATTAATTTACTCGAACCATCGACCAGAGCATTTCTGGAAAAAATAAACAAGCAGGATGGAACGCCAATTTACGAACTCTCCCCGAAAGACGCCCGTAACGTTCTTTCCGGTCTACAGGCTGCAGAAGTAGCAAAACTACCTGCAGACATTGAGGATCTTGAGATTCCAGTCGGCCCTGAGGGACGGGTTTCAATTAGGATAATCAGGCCAAAAGGAAACAGTGAGACCCTGCCAGTAGTGATGTACTTTCACGGAGGAGGCTGGGTACTGGGCGGCAAAGATACGCATGATCGGTTGGTTCGTGAAATCGCCAATGGGGCCAGTGCCGCGGTTGTATTTGTCAATTTTACGCCATCTCCAGAGGCGAAATATCCGACACCTATCGAAGAGGCATACGCTGCGACAAAATATATTGCAGAGAACGGAAAAAATTATAGCCTGGATACTTCAAGGTTCGCGGTAGCTGGCGACAGTGTGGGCGGAAACATGGCTGCAGCCGTCACATTGCTGGCAAAGGAACGTGGTGGCCCGAAAATCGGCTATCAGGTGCTCTTTTACCCTGTTACTGATGCTAATTTCGATACCCAATCTTATCAGCAGTATGCAACCGGTATCTGGCTCACCCGTGAAGCTATGAAGTGGTTCTGGAATAACTATTTGCCAGATGAAGAAACGCGCAGGCAGCCGACAGCATCCCCATTGCAGGCATCGATTGACCAGCTCAAGGGGCAGCCTCCGGCTCTTGTCATCACCGATGAAAATGACGTGCTCCGCGACGAGGGTGAGGCGTATGCCCATAAGCTGATCCGGGCAGGTGTCACTGTTACAGCCGTTCGATACATGGGAACCATACATGATTTCGTGATGCTAAACGCACTTGCGGAAACACCTGCAACTCGCAGCGCAATCGACCTGGCGAATTATAATCTCAGGAAGGCTTTTGCCATATCTTAATCAGATGACTGCTCACCATAATAAATTCGAGTTCGCCTAGCTCAGCTGCAGTTCACATCTAGTGGAAGGTCTTTGAGGAAAGTGTTGAATAATATTTACGGGATTCAAACGTAGTCCTTATTAAAGCCGATATTGCCCATTAAGCAATTGCAGGACTCAAGCTCGTTTTGAAACAGCCTGCTGCTTAAGACTTTTTTCCCGCTTAAAATTGGTTTTTAGCTTTCGGAATTCGAAAGTAAGATCCGCTAAACCCCGGACCGGAAATACGAATTTATTCCTGCTGGTTTTCACATTCTGCAAGCTTCAATGTCTCGCCGAGTCTCGCCGATATACAATTGAACAGCAAGAGATTAATACTATATCATCTACCGATACATCATTTACTGATATATCACTTGCCGATAAGTCGGGGTACGAACCATGGAAGAAAAAATGGGCAAAGAAGATAGTTTTTGCTTCTGAAATCTTGAAAATTTCTGGACTCTTCAGACAGCGCTTTTTATTGTTTATGGTAATTATCTGCAGTTGGGTACATGTAATACCTGGGAGAAGTTTTTGCACAACATAAGTATATATGAAGTATGTGTCACAATTGTAAAATACGCAATATCTTATATTGCAATATCGTCTTCAATTTTGATTTTAGAGGTAAACCATGAAGCCAGAGATTAATTCTACTAGTTTTGGTTCGATTACTGTAAATGGAGAGACCTTTAAATATGACATACTTATCCGCCTCAGTGGGCAGGTTGAAAAAAGGGAGAAAGGACTGTCAAAGGAACTATATGGAACTTCCCATAAAATCTCGCTTGAGGAAGCAAAGCACATTTATGAGGAAGGAACAGAAAAAATCATTATAGGAACCGGGCAGACAGGTTTTGTGAAACTGTCTGAGGAAGCTGAAGATTTTTTCACGGGAAAAAAGTGTGGAATAGAACTGTTTCCGACGCCGTGGGCAATTGAACGCTGGAACGAACTTGAAGGCAGGATCACTGCAATGTTCCATGTAACATGTTAATAAAATGGAGATAAGGTGGTCAGGCAGGTAAAGGCATGTTATTCAAAAGATAATTGGCTCTGCTAATATAGCCCTTCCGCATCGCGCCCTTCTTCCAGTGCTGTTATATTTTGTTCTATTGTGCGTTTTCCACTTTCTTTCGGTTTAATTTCTTTTATATTTATATCCATCTGTGGGAACGGAATTTCAATTCCTTCTCTCGTGTAAGCCTCAAATACGCCTGCTATCAGATTACTCTTTACAGTTCCTATGTCCCCTGTCTTTGCCCATGCCCTGAGCTGCAAATTTATAGACGAATTCGCAAGTTCGGTAGTGACTACTGAAGGCTCAGGTTCGTGGAGGATAAGAGGGTGCCCTTTCATGAGGTCAAGTGATATTCCTATGGCTTTTTCAAGGTCTGAAGAATAACTTATTCCTACATCCACAGAAATTCTTCTGGTGGGCATACGTGTCATATTAACAATAGAATTTCCCCAGACAAGCTTATTCGGAATTGTTATAAGCTGGTTGTCAATAGTCAGGAGTTCAGTTGACATGATTCCTACGGTTCTTACTTTTCCTGTCTGTTCGTTTATGGTTACACTCTCTCCCATATCGATAGGTCTTATTGCCGCAATACATATCCCAGCAGTCAGGTTTGTAAGGGTATCCTGCATGCCGAGGCCCAGTACAAGACCTATTGCTGCAGATACCCCTACTATATAACCATCCACATCAAAATTCAAACTCTTCAAGAAGGTCAGGATCACAATTACATAAAGGAAAATACCCAGAAAATGGGCGAGAAACTGAATGGTAAGGTCTGGAATCTTTGTTTTCTGTATCCCTCTTCTGAAAACATGAACTATATATTTTGATAAAACGAACCCCAGGACCAGCACTACAGTTGCGAAAATCAGTCTGGATACTGTTATCTCAGTATAGGGAATTATCTGTTCCATTATTTCGTAACTCATTTTTACCCTCCTCACTTTTTGTCTCTTTGTGTGGAGAAGATCAAAAACGATTTCATGCCGCTTTCCAGTACAATTTATAAAGTAAGATGCAGAATTCTATTAATCAGATTTGCCGTCAGTATAAAATGCATTAATTTCTTTTATAAGTATCTGGTCAAGGCCAGCTTTCTTTTATTCTGTTTTCCTAACAGGAACAATCTTTCATAGAACAAGTATTTCATAGAACAAGTTTCAACATATACAGGGATTAAAGAAATACATATCAAATAATTTCATCAAATTCAGGGAAGGTCCAGGTTGAAATGGATTAAAAAGTTTTTCGGAAAAAAAGAAGGTTTCGGTGAGGAAACTGGCTTCAAAGAGATCAATTTTGGAGACCTGCCTGCGTGGCTGGATGACAGTTTTCAAAAATTATCTTCCAAAATAGAAAAGAACGTATCCGGCCTTATGAGAGAACTTGAGGCTTCGCTTTCGGAACTCAAAGAAAGCAATTCCAGGCTCGCGGAAGCAAAAGTAGAGGGAGACTTTGATATCAGGGCTGTAAAGCGAGCGAAAAGCAACAGGGAAAACGTGAATAAACAGGTCACAACGCTAATAGATAAAATCAGGGTGCAGGAAAATACGGACTTCAGGGGTCTCAGTGAGTTTTATGAGGCAGCTATGCAGAATCTCAGTACGTGCCTCGAGCACATGGACCGGAGTTTCAGGTATACGAGAGGTGTTTTCCCTCAGGAATCAAAAGAGGTTAGTGATAGCCTTGCCAGTTTAGGTCATATCTTCAAGGAGCTCAGAGAAACGATTCTGGAAAATAAAAAGGAAATGGATGCTATTGAAGCAGCTCATTCAGACATGGACGAAGTACAGGAGATTTCGGCTTCAATAGCAGCAGAAAAGCTGGAACTTGAATCTAGAAACCGAAAAATCCAGGCTTTGAAAGAGGAAACTTCCAGAGTCAGCCAGGCTCTCGAAGATTTCAGAAAAGGGGATGCCTGGCAGAGTTTACAGAACCTTCAGAAAGAATTTGCTAATGCCGGGGACAGGCTTAAGAAAGCCGAAGCAGGTTTGAGTTCTCTTGTTCTTCCGATTTCAGGCCATCTCTCAAGGATTAAAAAACTTCACGAAAGCGGCAGGTATACCTTAAAGCCGGAAGTAAAGAAGCAGCTTGACATTTGCCTTGAAAATCCCATACATGTCGATCCTTCTTTTTTCCCGGAACTTCAAAAGGTCTTTGAGGATAATGCTCTGGATATGCAAGCGCAGAAAAAAGAAAAAGCCCTGTCGCAGGTAAAAGCTGCAATTTCAAACTTTTCGGAGAGGAAAAAAGAGTATCTTGAAGTCCTGAAGGAATTTGAAGCAAAAAAAGCTGAAATCGCAAGGCTCGGATACCGGAAAACTGGCCGGGCTTGAACATAAAGAAGCAGAACTTCTTAACAGGACTCGCTTGCTTGAAGAAGATATCGAAAATTCTGAAAAGAAGCTGGCTGCTTTAAGGGAAGAACTCGATAACAGGAAGGAAAAACTTCTCGCCAGTATCAATTTAGTCGACAGCAGTGTAAGAGTGAACTTCAGGCCTTAAATTTTTAGTTTACATAAAATAAAGTCAGTTTTTCCTTCAACTTGATTAAGTGTAAATTTTGTCCAAAACTGTATAGTTTATGTATTCTGACAGTTTAATCTGACAGTTTTAATTTCTCCTTAAATGAATTTTAAGAAAAGAGGTTTGGCAATGACAGAAGCGCTCTACTTCCTTGACTGTTACCTTACAGAGTTCAAAGCAACTGTCGAAAAAGTGACGGATGGTAAATTTGTAGTTCTTGACCGTACAGCCTTTTATCCCGAAAGCGGAGGTCAACCAGGCGATACCGGAAAGTTAGTACGCGAATCCGATGGTGCTGAATTTGAGGTACTGTATGTGGGTAAGTTCAATGGAGAAATCAGTCATGAGATAGCTGGTGAAAATGTCTCTGCAGGATTAAAAGCAGGGGACAAAGTAAAAGGATTCATAGATTGGGATCGCCGCTACAGGCACATGCGTATGCATACAGCAACTCACGTAATCGCAAACGTAATTGAAAAAGAGGCAGGAGCCCAGATAACCGGAAACCAGCTCGGCCTTGACCAGAGCAGGGTGGATTTCAGTCTTGAGGTTTTTGACAGGGACAGGTTCACTGAGTATGAGAAAATCGCAAATGACGGTGATAGCCCAGGAATCACCCTGTCAACCTCTATCTGGTCAGCCGTAAAGAAGCCGAAGAGAAGCTCTCAAGGCTTACCACCCTTGCCAAAGGTTTTTCCGAAGAGATAAGTGAAGTCCGCCTTGTTGAAATCGAAGGTGTGACAATCGAAGCATGCGGCGGAACTCACCTGAAGAATACAGGAGAGATAAAGGGTATCCGGATTCAAAAGCTTCAAAACAAAGGGAAAGAGCAATAGGAGAATGTATTTTACACTTGTGGATTAAGCTCGAAACCGAATTTGCATTTTTTTACTCCTTTTTTTCGATTCTTTTCTTCTCATTTTTCTTTCTCTTTTTCTTTCTCATTTTTCTTTTTCTGCTGTGATCCAGGTCTCAAGAAGGCTTATTTCATAGGCAGGATGCATGAGATTGAAATGATGATTTTTAAGTCTGAATATGATTATTTAATATAATTTATAATTCTTAAATTATATACGAATCAATGGGGGGTAAGATTGCTTAAACTAGGATATAAAATTGCGCCTGAACAGTTTCCTCCGTCGGAGATGCTGCAACAGGCTATAACTGCTGAAAAAGCAGGCTTTGAAAGTCTTGATGCCAGTGACCATTTCCATCCCTGGAGTGAAAGCGGACAGGCCTGTTTTATCTGGAGCTGGCTTGGTGCGGCGGCTGTGAGCACTCAGAGCATAGAACTGGGAACAGGGCTGACCTGCCCGATTCTGCGATATAACCCTGCTGTTATTGCCCAGGCTGCTGCAACAGTATCTTCGCTTGCCGGGGGGCGAACATACCTTGCCGTCGGAACAGGGGAGGCTTTAAATGAATATCCCGTAACCCTCGAATGGCCGGAATACGAGGAGCGCCAGATACGGATGGTAGAGGCAATAGGACTCATTCGTGAGCTCTGGACAGGACAAAAGGTCAGTTTTGACGGGTGTTACTACCAAACAAAGAAAGCCAAATTATATACACTGCCAAAAAACGATATTCCGATCTATATCTCCTCTCTAGTACCTGAAAGTGCCTATATTGCAGGTTACTATGGAGACGGCCTTTTGACTGTAGGAGGGGAATCGGATATGCAGAAATATGAGCAGATTCTCTCCCAGTTCGAAAAAGGGGCTCAGGATTCAGGTAAGAGCACAGAAAACATGCCAAAGGCAATAGAGCTTTTTGTCGATTATGGGGTAGATCCTGAAGTATCTATTAAGAGTTTTATGGAATTCTGGGCAGGCGCTCTCATCCCTGCGCTTTTCGCGAATAAAATATATACTCCCGAGATGTCTGCTCAGAACGGGAAAGTTGTGAGCCCGGAGGCAGTTCGAAAACATGTTTGCCTTTCCGAAAATCCTGAAGACCATATAAGTTTTGTGAAAAAATATATTGACTTGGGTTTCACACATATTTACTTCCATTCGGCAGCCCCGGACCAGATAGCTTTCCTCAAAGCTTACGGAAAAG
>CAVZFI010000051.1:0-16470 GCA_963774465.1 uncultured Methanosarcinaceae archaeon
ATCAACCTGAAAGAACCTCAGATCCCCAAAAGAAATCCTGGACTCCCTGCAGGTCACAAGAGCAGACTTCGAAGACGCCATGAAAGAAGTCCAGCCCTCAGCCATACGGGAAATCCTTATTGAGATTCCCAATGTCAGCTGGGACGATGTGGGCGACTGGAAGTGTGAGTCCCCTCTCCAAAGAAGCCGTGGAATGGCCGCTTAAAAATCCGGAGTCTTACCGGGACATAGGGGTGGAAGCTCCGAAAGGCGTGCTCCTATATGGTCCTCCTGGTACTGGAAAGACTCTTCTTGCAAAAGCCATTGCCCATGAATCCGATGCCAACTTTATCACTGCCAAAGGTAGTGACCTCCTCTCCAAGTGGTACGGGGAGTCCGAAAAGAGGATTGCCGAGGTCTTCATGCGAGCAAGGCAAGTCGCCCCTTCGATTGTCTTCCTGGACGAACTTGACTCTCTTGCCCCCATCCGTGGAATCTCCGCAGGGGAACCTCAGGTCACGGCGAGAATCCTTAATCAGCTACTTCCGAAATGGACGGGCTCGAAGAACTCCGGGGTGTGGTGGTACTTGGCGCAACCAACCGCCCTTTTAATATTGACCCTGCTCTCATCCGGCCAGGACGTTTTGATGAACTTATTCTCGTTCCGATCCCTGATGAGGGAGCTCGAAGGGAAATATTCAAAGTTCACACAGCGAAAATGGCTCTTGCAGAGGATGTGGATATTGAAACGCTCGTTTCGATGACAGATAGTATACAGGTGCGGACATTGCATCTGTATGTAAAAAAGCAGGAAGGTACGCACTGCGTGAAGACCTTCACGCAAAAAATGTCAAGCACAGGCACTTCCTTAAAGCAATTGCAGAAACCGGTCCTTCAGTTACTCCGGATACCATGAAATATTACGAAGCGATAAAAGGCGAACTAAGAACAAGGAAATCTACAGGAATGGAGAAAACGCCTCTTATATCTGAATAATGACGGCGGTTTCTCTTCCTATTATTTCATATTTATTAACTTAATTTTTTTATAATCTTAAAAAATTTTTAATACTGTTATTGCATTAACTGCTCTTTAAAGCCAACAAAATTTTTTAATAATTTTTAATTAGAATCTTTCTTACTCATCTATATTACGGGTTTTTTTCTTACAGGTTTTTTTTCCGAATAATTATTTAGCTTCGAGATTCTTTTATATATAAACTGTTTAAATAATGTTAACCAATGATGTTAAATATCATAATTACTATCGGTAATACATATGCAGCTTCCAACACCCGAAGGTCTTAAAAAAAGAAGGAATGAACTCGGGCTTACGCAGAGCGACCTGGCTAAAAGGGCAGGAGTAAGCCAGCCCCTTATAGCTCGTATAGAATCGGGAGATGTCGCCACCGAGACTGTCGACTGTCAGGAAAATCCTTGATGCTTTTGAGGAAGCTGAAAAGGAACAGCAGATTATGATAAAGGATCTGATGCATTCCCCCGTTACTTCACGTTTCTCCGGATGACTCCGTAGAAGAGGTAGTAAACCTGATGCACGTTCATGGTTTTTCACAAATTCCTGTGCTCGATGGGGGCATTCCGGTTGGAAGTGTTTCGGAAGACATGATAGTTAAATTAATGGGAGAAAGTAAGAAAAAATCAATTTCCCAGTTGAAAGTTTCCGGGATAATGGGAGAGTCTTTCCCAACAGTATCTCCCGGCATTTCGATCTCAGTAGTTTCGCATATGCTGGAAGGAAATGCTGCCGTGCTTGTAGTAGAAAAAGGGACCGTAATTGGCGTCGTAACTAAACATGATGTAATGAAACTTCTTCAGAACCATTAACCGGAATCTCTTCTTTCCTTATAGGCGGCATCTTAGACCGAACATGGAAAGCACATCAATTATATACTAGGATTCAATTAAACCTGAACTCTAAATTTAATTTAATGCTTGATTTGTCTGAAGTAACTGAATTTAATAAATCCTGTCGAAAATAAGTACCAGGACTAAGAGATACTGTAGAGCCTTTAGGGCACGTCGTATCCACACCGATATAACTCTGAATTATTTAAGAACTGCAAGATTTAAAACTTCAAATTAAATAAATTTCCTTAAACCGATAAAAAACAAAAATCGATTAAATCTTTGAAAATGTGGAGCATAATAAATATGGATCTGGAAGATACCCTTCTCATGATGCCTGGTCCCGTACCTGTTGCACCCAGAGTCCTTAGAGCCATGTCAAAACCGATGATCAACCACCGGAGTGCGGAATTTGCCGGAATTTATACCGATTGCAGGGAAATCCTTTCCAGCGTTTTCCAGACAAAGAATGATATTCTTTTGCTCAGCGGTTCGGGAACGGCGGGAATGGAAGCTGCTGTCGGGTCAGTGGCTGGAAGCGGGGACAAAGTCATTGCCATAGAAAACGGAAAGTTTGGAGAGCGCTTTAAAGATATTGCAGCTCTCTATGCGGAAGTTGTTCCCGTTGTATTCGAATGGGGTCTTCCTATTGACCTTGAAATTGTCAAGGAAAAGCTTGAGGAAGGAGCAAAAGCCATAACTCTTGTTCACAACGAGACTTCAGCAGGCATTCTTAACCCGGCCGCAGAAATTGGCAAACTTGCCAAAAAGCACGACGCTCTCTTCATTATGGACGGCGTGACCTCCCTTGGAGGAGATGACGTCAAAGTCGATGAATGGGGAGTTGACATTGCAATTGTAGGTTCGCAGAAGTGCCTTGCAGCCCCTCCAGGGCTTGCAGTCGTTTCAGTAAGTGAAAAAGCTTTTGAGGCTATGAAGGGAGTAGCAAAAAAGCCCTATTACAACGACCTTACGGCATACAAAAAGAGCGGGGACAAGCCCAGGCCGGAAACACCTTACACTCCTGCAATTCCTCTTTTCTACGCACTTCAGGAAGCCCTGCACATCGTAAAAGAGGAAGGAATGGAGGCAAGAATTAAAAGGCACAGCGTTCTTTCGGAAGCCGTAAGAGCGGCAGTTGCCGCGATGAACATCGAGATGTTCCCGCAGCTTAACGAGTATAGCCGTTACTCTAATACGGTCTCTGCCATGAAAGCTCCTGAAGGCATTGATGGAGAGGATATAAAGAACGATATGAAGAAGCGAGGCATAATTATCGCAGGCGGGCAGGAACGCCTGAAAAGCAAAATTTTCAGAATCGGATGCATGGGAAATATCACCGTAAGGGATGTGCTCTCAACTATCCAGCAGCTGGAAATCATACTGAATAAACGTGGTTGCATTGACAGCCTGGGGGCAGGCACAGAAGCTGCGACCAGGATTATTGACAGGGCCTGAATGGAATAAACTATAGATCTATCATCAAACCCTTTCAGGAAAACCCAACAAAGATTTTAATCTTGAAATTCCGATCGGATTCACATGCCCATAATAGGAATTGCAGATACTACATTCGCACGCTGTAATATGGGGCGTGCGGCAATTGACGAGATACAGAAAAACGTATCCGTAAAAATTAAGAGAGTTACCGTACCCGGGATAAAGGACCTTCCGGTCGCAGCCAAAAAACTTATCGAAGAAGAAGGCTGCGATATCGTTATGGCCCTTGGCATGCCCGGTGCTAAGGAACAGGACAAGATATGTGCTCATGAAGCTTCTCAGGGCCTTATCATGGCCCAGCTCATGACCAATACTCATATTATTGAGGTCTTTGTCCATGAAAATGAGGGAAAGGATGAGAAAGAACTTGCCTTCCTTATGGACAGACGGACCAGGGAACACGCTTTAAACGTGATAAAGCTGCTCTTCAAGCCTGAAAATTTAATCCGGGAAGCCGGTACCGGCCAGCGGCAGGGTTTTGAAGATGCAGGCTCATTGAGAATGTGAAGCAATTTAAGTAAAAACAAAGACTGGAGACCTTATTAGATGACTATCAGCCTAGGATTTGTTGTAGCTGAATTTAACAGGGATCTGACTTATCAGATGGAACTGCTTGGAAGAGAACACGCAGAGTTCCTGGGGGCAACAGTTAAAGAGACCATTCTCGTACCAGGGGTCTTTGACATGCCCCTTGCAATCAAGAAGCTTTGCCAGAAGGATGACATCGATGCCGTGGTTACTATCGGGTCGGTAATCGAAGGTGAGACTGATCATGACCAGGTGGTTATGCAGCATGCTGCAAGGAAAATCATGGATCTTTCCCTCGAGTTCAATAAGCCTGTAACCCTAGGGATCCCAGGTCCAGGCATGACCCGAATGGCGGCTCATGAGCGTGTGGACTATGCAAAACGGGCAGTTGAAGCTGCAGTAAAGCTGGTGCGGCGGCTGTGAATTCCTGTAATCTCTTATATAAGCTACCAAAATGTAACAAACTAGGACTACTCATATGACATCCACAAGGCTCAAGCGTGTAGAAGAATCTGCAACGATCAGGATCTCCAACATTGCAACCAGAATGATTAAAGAGGGTACAGACGTTATCAATTTCAGCCTTGGTGAACCTGATTTCAATACCCCGAAAAACATATGTGATGCTGCGGCAAAGGCCATGTATGAGGGAAAAACCCACTATGCCCCATCTGGGGGCATTCCGGAACTAAGGGCAGCCATTGCCGAAAAACTAAGGACTGAAAACAATCTCGATGTGACCGATTCAGGCGTGCTGGTAACTCCGGGGGCAAAGCAGGGAATTTTTGAGACAATGATGTGCGTCCTCGATGATGGGGACGAGGCTCTTCTGTTTGACCCTGCATGGGTAACTTATGACGCATGCATCCGCTTTGCAGGAGCAAACACTGTCTGGGTTCCGACAGTGCCTGAAAAAGGCTTCCTGCCTGATAATTTTGCAGAGTACATAAATGATAAAACCAAACTCATTGTTGTAAATAGTCCGGGAAATCCTACAGGTGGGGTATTCGGAAAAAAGACTTTGAAATGTATTGCCGATCTTGCAATCGACCACGACCTTACAGTCGTCTCAGATGAAATCTATGAGAAAATTATCTATGACAGGGAGCATATCAGCATTGGCAGCTTTGACGGGATGCAGGAAAGAACAATTACGGTAAACGGCTTTTCCAAGGCATACGCCATGACAGGCTGGAGACTCGGCTACCTGACTGCTCCTCCTGAAATCTTTAAGCTTCTACTTAAGATCCAGTCGCATTCAGTAAGCAGTGCGACTACATTTGTTCAGTACGGCGGGCTTGAAGCCCTTCAGGGCCCTCAGGATGGCGTTAAAGCAATGGTGGATCGTTTCAAGGTACGGCGCGATGTCCTTATCGATGGCTTTAACAAATTGGGCCTTGAATGCAAAAAACCAGATGGAGCTTTTTATGCCTTTGCTAATGTCAGCGAGTATGGAAATGGCACTCAGGTTGCAGAAAGGCTTCTGAAAGAAGCTCAGGTAGCAGTTACGCCTGGAATCGCTTTTGGCGCGTCTGGCGAGGACTTTATCCGAGTTTCGTATGCAACGTCAATTGACAGGATCAGGGAAGCCCTTGAAAGACTTGAAATAATATTTGCATAAATTAAATGCAGCAAGTAACCTTTCTAAAAAGAGGTAAGAATAACAGGTATTAATTGAATACAGAAACGGTAGGGGGTATATTTATCCATACCGTTTAAGAACCTCTTTTATGATTGCACCTGTACTGCAGAAGGGGCATTCCTTTGAAAGCGGAATCCTTACCACGTTTGCGGGAAGTCCTCTTTTAGCAAGTTCTTTTTCCAGAAGATCGATGTCAAAGCGCTGGTCATAACCCAGAGTAATAATATCCGGCCTGATTTGCCTCAAGGGTTCAAACATATCTTTTTCGCTGCCAAGAAACGCTTTATCTACCATGCCGAGTGCATTTACCATTTCCAGCCGCTGCTCTTCGGGCAAAATGGGCTTTGGCTTGTGAGTTACGTTTGAATCCCTGGCAATAATGACGAAAAGTTCGTCTCCTAGAGCCCGTGCCTGAGTCAGGAAATAAACATGTCCGGGGTGGAGAATGTCAAAAGTCCCGGTAGCAAGTACACGTGTCAACAGATCACCTGGTCTCGGGTAATATCCTGCAAGCATAAGAAACTTACTGAAAATAACCCTGTATCCTGCTTCATAAGAACTCTGTGTTATTCAAACTGTATAATGTATGGTTTTTATGATTTATAGCTAGATATTGTAATTGTAATGGCGGAATTCCAATTATCACAAGTAATATATACGGCACGTAAATATGATTAATATTCATTGAATTCGGGATGCAAACCTGGAAGTCTGAAAATAAATCAAACACGGACACAGCTTTTTGTTTCTTCTGGCAGGGCTGTTACCTTTGACATTATCACAAGTAATATATAATTCTAATTAATATTATCATTTAGATAAATTTGTAAGAAGAGGAAACCCCAATGATTAAAAAATCTATTCATGAGATCAATAGAAAAATTGAAGATGGAAGCGTCAATGTAGTCACAGCCGAGGAAATGGTTGAAATTGTTGGAGACCTTGGCGTGGAAGGCGCTGCAAAAGAAGTGGATGTGGTTACTACAGGCACATTCGGAGCTATGTGTTCATCCGGTTTAATGCTTAATCTTGGTCATTCCGAGCCCCCTATTAAATCCAGAAGGTCTGGTTCAACAATGTAGAAGCGTCTGCAGCGGAGTTGCAGCCGTGGACGCTTCTCGGGCTGCCCAGTGTTCCGGGATTGCGCGGGAGATAAGGATGGTGGGGCTCATGTTATTGAAGATCTCCTGGCGGAAAAGGATAGAACATTCCATGCAACTTCATATAGGACGGACTGTTATCCAAGGAAAGTGCTTGATACAGTCATTAGCCTGAAGACCTTAATGAAGCAGTCCTTCTGAATCCCAGGAATGCATACCAGAAATACGCAGCTGCAACCAATAGTTCCAAAAGAATTTTAAATACTTCTGTGGGTAAGCCTCCCCAATTTCGGAAATGTAACCTATTCCGGAGCAGGCGTGCTCTCTCCCCTCTCAAATGACCCAAACTATGAAACTATCGGTATGGGAACAAGAATTTTCATAGGAGAACCCAGGGCTATGTTATCCTGGGAACGGAACCCAGCATTCTCCCTCTTCCGGTTTTGGGACCCTGATGCTCAAAGGTAACCTGAAGGAGATGAATCCCGATTATTTAAGGGCTGCTTCCTTTACAGGGTACGGGAGTACTCTTTTACCTGGGAGTCGGAATTCCCATCCCTATTCTCAATGAAAAACTTGCTGCTGCAACTGCAGTCCGTGATGAGGATATCACAACCAGCATCCAGGATTACGCTGTGGGCAGCAGGGACAAGCCGGTTATCAGGCAGGTAAACTATGCTGAACTCAGGTCAGGCTCTGTGCAAATTGAAGGAAAAGACGTGCCCACCTCCTCCCTTTCCAGTTTCAAGAATGCAAGAAAAATCGCTAATGAGCTAAAGGAGTGGGTTAATCACGGGAAATTCTTTGTCAGCATGCCAGTGGAAAAACTGTCTGCAGACGGCATCGCCAAACCGATGAAAGAGACTCAGGCCGTACCTCTCGTAAAAGATGTAATGTCCGACTTTCTTGTAACCATTAAAAAAGATCAGACCGTTCAGGACGCTGCAAAGAAGATCTGGGAGAATTCTTTTAACCACCTGGCCGTAATTTCTGATGCTGGTGAACTTGTTGGAATCCTTACTGCCTGGGATATCTCCAAAGCTGTTGCAGAGAATTGTTTTGATTCCGTGGAAAGCGTTATGACGAAAAAGGTGCTGACCTGTGCTCCGAATGAGCCTGTGGATCTTGCAGCCAGACGGCTGGACCGCTACGGCGTGTCTGCCATGCCGGTGATCGATGGTCAGAAGCGGGTTCTCGGAATAATAACAAGTGACAATATAAGCAAGCTCTTTGCAAGGAGGTACTGAACATGAAAATCAAGATCAGCATTCCTACTGAGAGAATCCACAACCCGATTATTTCCGAGTCCATAGTCGAAACCGGAATCCTGATTAATATAATGGTTGCTAATATCGACTCAACTTACGGTGAATTGATTGCGGACGTAAGCGATTTCAGGTTCGATAAGATCAAAAATGCCCTTGAATCCAGGGGAGCAATAGTTTCCATTCTGGATCGGCCAATTCACAGGGATGAGGAAGAATGTATAGATTGCGGGGCATGTATCTCGGTCTGCCCCATGAATGTTTATTCTTTTGACGGGACCTGGAATGTTAATGTGGATGTAAAAAAGTGCATTCAGTGTGGCATGTGCATCAAGATGTGCCCGCATGGTGCCTTGAAGCTGGGAGAATGAGAATAAAAAAGGAAGATTGAAATACAAAATCTTTCCTTGACAATTTTTTCCTGCCTTCTTCAGGTTTTTTCTTTTTATTTCCTTATTTTTTCCCTTTTTTCTTTTTATTTCCTTATTCTTTTTATTTCCTTATTCTTTTTATTTCCTTATTCTTTTTATTTCCTTATTCTTTCTCTTTTTCTTTCTATTTTCTTATCCTTTCTCTTTTTCTTTCTATTTTCTTATTCTTTCCCTTTTTTCCTTTACATTTTTCCTTCCTTTTTTCCTTCCTCCTTTTTCTCACTGTTGTTTTCTCTTTTTCGATCTCCGCTCAACACTTTTTTTCTTTTAATGTATGGATCGAGGTTTAGTTATGGATACTAATTTCTATTTCGAAACTCTCATTATTTATACATTGAGACAAATAATTATAAAGTATAACAAGAGAATCAGCATTAAAGGAATGGTGCTGTCAGAACTGAAAACCAGCAGGTTCTCGAGAAACTTCTCAAATATTTCCGCGTTGGTCTCTGCTTCCGGTTCTTTTTTCCATTTTAAGGGGCAAAACAACCCGGAATTATCTCTACAGAGAAAGAGGAAATTGCAAAATAATCTTTAAAATCGTTAAAAAGGGAGTAAGTTATGAAGATTCTTGTACTCTATTCAGGCGAACTTGGGAAAAAAGTCATCCAGAACCTGATTAACCCGGGAAATTTCTGCGTGTCCTGCGGAGAGCTCTGCAATCACTGCAGGCAGGCTAGAAAGTCATACGCAAACATGATTGTGGGAATTCATGAATTTCCCGAAGATCTGCCCACATTTATAGAAGAGCCCGGGCAGTACATGCCTCCAAAGCTTCCGGAATGTGACCTGATACTTGCTATCGGCATCCATCCCGACCTCCTTGCTGCCATTCCGGATGTCGCGCAGAATACGAAGGCAAAAGCCGTAATTGCACCCGCTGAAGACTCAAAGAAAACCCCTGCAGGCGTCCTTGAGCAGCTTAGGAGAGAACTCGAGGCCGTTGGAGTTGAGTTTGAGGCGCCAAAGCCTTTCTGTGCCCTTGAAAAGACCGGAAAGCCCGTTATAGATTCGTTCGTTGACCTTGGTTTCGGAAGGCCTGTGCTCAGGATCGAAATGAGCCCTGACGGGAAGATGTTTATCGGGGCAGGCGTAATCAGGGATGCACCTTGCGGTTCTACCTGGTTTGTAGCAAAAAAGCTTGGCTGGACTGATGTTCCGGAATATAAGGAAACCGTTTCAGGAGCCCATCACTCTTATCCCTGCACAGCAAGCATGGACAAAGACCCCCAGCTCGGGGATACTATCCTGCACAAGGCCGGGTATATTATCAGGGAAGCTGTCGAAAATGGAATGGAGTCTGCAGAAAAGGAAAAGTCTAGACTGTCCAGAATTGCGCCCAGGGAGTATACCGACTTTTTCGCTTCTGCTCAAGAAGGCTAATCTTCCAAAGTTACAGTCTTCCTATCTACTTTTTTTTCAAAGTTATGAAACGCAAGGTGGGTTAGACCACTGAAACCACAAAAACACGGTAGGGGCCTGGAAATAAACTTCTTCATATGGCTGGACCACCATAAATCCTTCTCCTTTGAAAGCCATCTGGAGGAACTCCCCACTGTCTCTTCCAACCAGGGTTTTCAGGGAAATACCAGTTTTTATTTCAGGCTCCAGATTCCCTGACCTGGCGACTGTGGCATTTGGGTCGGTGAAAGACAGGATGTCCTGCGCTTGCCTGGAGAGTTAGGGGGTCATAGTGAGTAGTGATGGCAACCAGGCCTGTCCCTTCAAGTTTCACCTTGAAAAGTCCTCCTGCCATCATACCTGCAACTTTTTTAACCATCCTTATATCCCAGTTTATAGAATTCTCAAAGGCGAGGAGGTCGTTGCCGTTTATAAATATGGAGTCGTTTTCAAGTTTCAGGACCGAAACCTTCTTTCCTTCATCTGCAAGGTAGAGTTTTCCTTTACCTTCGGCTTTTGTCAGGCTGACTCCTTCTCCTGTAAAGGATTTTTTCATGAGGTTGCCAATCCCATGTTCAAAAACTCCTTCTCGCGTAAACATTATGTCCCCTGTGTACGTAACCATTGAGCCTCTTTTTGTCCAGACCATACTTCAAGGTTTACCTCAAGCAAGCGTTCGCGTCCCAGTTCAAAAACTCCCTGATTTATATCCCTTTCTCCTGTGCTTTGAATGAAATCTTCTATCGAATAGCGTCCCGTTTTCTCTCTTTTTTTATTCTCATTTGTTATTACTGTTTAAAAGTTTAATTGTTTATACTGAAATATAAGTACTGTCATATTTTTAATAAGTACTCTCATATTTTTGACTATGTTCTTGATGTGAGAACAGAGGTTTCCATGGCACACCTGCATCTTACATGAGGTAAGCAAGTGCCTTAACAGAGCTTATTTTCATAAACAGTTTTAATTACTGGCTGACGCTCGCAGGCATGTTTCAAAAATGCTAATTTTTGGAAAAATGCTAATTTTTGGAAAAATGCTAATTTTTGGAAAAATGCTAATTTTTGGAAAAATGTTAATTTTTGGAAAATGGTTAACTCAGATTTATGAAACTCATCACATAACTTAAAGCTCGCTTTTTGAATCCCACCTTTTAAACAACCAGGCGAGCTCCAAATAGTGAAAGTAAGATAGGCAACATCAGTAAACTCTTGTTATCGTTCTTATTTTTCCATTAGATTCATAACTATTGACTCGAATATATAATATCGGCTATATGTTAATTAATCGCTTGTGTTATTATTTCTACGTTGTCTGTTAGCGTAAATAAAGTGCAGGTTAAAGCAAGCTAGAGGGACTTATCATGGATCAAGCCAATCAAACCATTAATTTACTCGAACCATCGACCAGAGCATTTCTGGAAAAAATAAACAAGCAGGATGGAACGCCAATTTACGAACTCTCCCCGAAAGACGCCCGTAACGTTCTTTCCGGTCTACAGGCTGCAGAAGTAGCAAAACTACCTGCAGACATTGAGGATCTTGAGATTCCAGTCGGCCCTCAGGGACGGGTTTCAATTAGGATAATCAGGCCAAAAGGAAACAGTGAGACCCTGCCAGTAGTGATGTACTTTCACGGAGGAGGCTGGGTACTGGGCGGCAAAGATACGCATGATCGGCTGGTTCGTGAAATCGCCAATGGGGCCAGTGCCGCGGTTGTATTTGTCAATTTTACGCCATCTCCAGAGGCGAAATATCCGACACCTATCGAAGAGGCATACGCTGCGACAAAATATATTGCAGAGAACGGAAAAAATTATAGCCTGGATACTTCAAGGTTCGCGGTAGCTGGCGACAGTGTAGGCGGAAACATGGCTGCAGCCGTCACGTTGCTGGCAAAGGAACGTGGTGGCCCGAAAATCGGCTATCAGGTGCTCTTTTACCCTGTTACTGATGCTAATTTCGATACCCAATCTTATCAGCGGTATGCAACCGGTATCTGGCTCACCCGTGAAGCTATGAAGTGGTTCTGGAATAACTATTTGCCAGATGAAGAAACGCGCAGGCAGCCGACAGCATCCCCATTGCAGGCATCGATTGACCAGCTCAAGGGGCAGCCTCCGGCTCTTGTCATCACCGATGAAAATGACGTGCTCCGCGACGAGGGTGAGGCGTATGCCCATAAGCTGATCCGGGCAGGTGTCACTGTTACAGCCGTTCGATACATGGGAACCATACATGATTTCGTGATGCTAAACGCACTTGCGGAAACACCTGCAACTCGCAGCGCAATCGACCTGGCGAATTATAATCTCAGGAAGGCTTTTGCCAGATCTTAATCAGATGACTGCTCACCATAATAAATTCGAGTTCGCCTAGCTCAGCTGCAGTTCACATCTAGTGGAATGTCTTTGAGGAAAGTGTTGAAATAATATTTACGGATTCAAACGTAGCCCTTATTAAAGCCAATATTGCCCATTAAGCAATTGCAGGACTCAAGCTCGTTTTGAAACAGCCTGCTGCTTAAGACTTTTTTCCTGCTTAAAATTGGTTTTTATCTTTCTGAATTCGAAAGTAAGATACGCTAAACCCCGGACCGGAAATACGAATTTGTTCCCGCTGGTTTTCATATTCTGCAAGCTTCAATGTCTCGCCGAGTCTCGCCGATATACAATTGAACAGCAAGAGATTAATACTATATCATCTACCGATACATTATTTACTGATATATCACTTGCCGATAAGTCGGGGTACGGACCATGGAAGAAAAAATGGGCAAAGAAGATAGTTTTTGCTTCTGAAATCTTGAAAATTTCTGGACTCTTCGGACAGCGTCTTTTATTGTTTATGGTAATTATCTGCAGTTGGGTACATGTAATACCGGGAGAAGTTTTTGCACAACATGCGTGTATATGAAGTATGTGTCACAATTGTAAAATAAGCGATATCGTATATTGCAATATCGTCTTCAATTTTGATTTTAGAGGTAAACCATGAAGCCAGAGATTAATTCTACTAGTTTTGGTTCGATTACTGTAAATGGAGAGACCTTTAAATATGACATACTTATCCGCCTCAGTGGGAAGGTTGAAAAAAGGGAGAAAGGACTGTCAAAGGAACTATATGGAACTTCCCATAAAATCTCTCTTGAGGAAGCAAAGCACATTTATGAGGAAGGAACAGAAAAAATCATTATAGGAACCGGGCAGACAGGTTTTGTGAAACTGTCTGAGGAAGCTGAAGATTTTTTCACGGGAAAAAAGTGTGGAATTGAACTGTTTCCGACGCCGTGGGCAATTGAACGCTGGAACGGACTTGAAGGCAGGATCACTGCAATGTTCCATGTAACATGTTAATAAAATGGAGATAAGGTGGTCAGGCAGGTAAAGGCATGTTATTCAAAAGATAATTGGCTCTGCTAATATAGCCCTTCCGCATCGCGCCCTTCTTCCAGTGCTGTTATATTTTGTTCTATTGCGCGTTTTCCACTTTCTTTTGGTTTAATTTCTTTTATATTTATATCCATCTGTGGGAACGGAATTTCAATTCCTTCTCTCGTGTAAGCCTCAAATACGCCTGCTATCAGATTACTCTTTACAGTTCCCATGTCCCCTGTTTTTGCCCATGCCCTGAGCTGCAAATTTATAGATGAATTTGCAAGTTCGGTAGTGACTACTGAAGGCTCAGGTTCGTGGAGGATAAGAGGGTGCCCTTTCATGAGGTCAAGTGATATTCCTATGGCTTTTTCAAGGTCTGAAGAATAACTTATTCCTACATCCACAGAAATTCTCCTGGTGGGCATACGTGTAATATTAACAATAGAATTTCCCCAGACAAGCTTATTCGGAATTGTTATAAGCTGGTTGTCAATAGTCAGGAGTTCAGTTGACATGATTCCTACGGTTCTTACTTTTCCTGTCTGTTCGTTTATGGTTACACTCTCTCCCATATCGATAGGTCTTATTGCCGCAATACATATCCCAGCAGTCAGGTTTGTAAGGGTATCCTGCATGCCGAGGCCCAGTACAAGACCTATTGCTGCAGATACCCCTACTATATAACCATCCACATCAAAATTCAAACTCTTCAAGAAGGTCAGGATCACAATTACATAAAGGAAAATACCCAGAAAATGGGCGAGAAACTGAATGGTAAGATCTGGAATCTTCGTTTTCTGTATCCCTCTTCTGAAAACATGAACTATATATTTTGATAAAACGAACCCCAGGACCAGCACTATAGTTGCGAAAATCAGTCTGGATACTGTTATCTCAGTATAGGGAATCATCTGTTCCATTATTTCGTAACTCATTTTTACCCTCCTCACTTTTTGTCTCTTTGTGTGGAGAAGATCAAAAACGATTTCATGCCTCTTTCCAGTACAATTTATAAAGTAAGATGCAGAATTCTACTAATCAGATTTGCCGTCAGTATAAAATGCATTAATTTCTTTTATAAGTATCTGGTCAAGGCCAGCTTTCTTTTATTCTGTTTTCCTAACAGGAACAATCTTTCATAGAACAAGTATTTCATAGAACAAGGTTCAACATATACAGGGATTAAAGAAATACATATCAAATAATTTCATCAAATTCAGGGAAGGTCCAGGTTGAAATGGATTAAAAAGTTTTTCGGAAAAAAAGAAGGTTTCGGTGAGGAAACTGGCTTCAAAGAGATCAATTTTGGAGACCTGCCTGCGTGGCTGGATGACAGTTTTCAAAAATTATCTTCCAAAATAGAAAAGAACGTATCCGGCCTTATGAGAGAACTTGAGGCTTCGCTTTCGGAACTCAAAGAAAGCAATTCCAGGCTCGCGGAAGCAAAAGTAGAGGGAGACTTTGATATCAGGGCTGTAAAGCGAGCGAAAAGCAACAGAGAAAACGTGAATAAACAGGTCACAACGCTAATAGATAAAATCAGGGTGCAGGAAAATACGGACTTCAGGGGTCTCAGTGAGTTTTATGAGGCAGCTATGCAGAATCTCAGTACGTGCCTCGAGCACATGGACCGGAGTTTCAGGTATACGAGAGGTGTTTTCCCTCAGGAATCAAAAGAGGTTAGTGAAAACCTTGCCAGTTTAGGGCATATCTTCAAGGAGCTCAGAGAAGCGATTCTGGAAAATAAAAAGGAAATGGATGCTATTGAAGCGGCTCATTCAGACATGGACGAAGTACAGGAGATTTCGGCTTCAATAGCAGCAGAAAAGTTGGAACTTGAATCCAGAAACCGAAAAATCCAGACTTTGAAAGAGGAAACTTCCAGAGTCAGCCAGGCTCTCGAAGATTTCAGAAAAGGGGATGCCTGGCAGAGCTTACAGAACCTTCAGAAAGAATTTGCTAATGCCGGGGACAGGCTTAAGAAAGCCGAAGCAGGCTTGAGTTCCCTTGTTCTTCCGATTTCAGGTCATCTCTCAAGGATTAAAAAACTTCACGAAAGCGGCAGGTACACCTTAAAGCCGGAAATAAAGAAGCAGCTTGACATTTGCCTTGAAAATCCCATATATGTCGATCCTTCTTTTTTCCCTGAACTTCAAAAGATTTTTGAGGATAATGCCCTGGATATGCAAGCGCAGAAAAAAGAAAAAGCCCTTTTGCAGGTAAAAGCCGCAGCTTCAAACTTTCCGGAGAGGAAAAAAGAGTATCTTGAAGTCCTGAAGGAATTTGAAGCAAAAAAAGCTGAAATCCAAGGCTCGAATACAGGAGAACTGGCAGGCCTTGAACATAAAGAAGCAGAGCTTATCAACCGGACGCGCTTGCTTGAAGAAGATATCGAAAATTCCGAGAAGAAGCTGGCTGCTTTAAGGGAAGAACTCGAGAACAGGAATAAAAAACTCCTCGCCAGCATCAATTTAATAGACAGCAGTGTAAGAGTAAACTTCATGCCTTAAATTTTTAATTTAAAAATAAGGTACAGTTTCCCACAACTGATAAGGTACAGTTTCCCACAACTGTATAGTTTATGTATTCTGACAGTTTTAATCTGACAGTTTTAATTTCCCCTTAAAATAATTTTAAGAAAAGAGGTTTGGCAATGACAGAAGCGCTCTACTTCCTTGACTGTTACATGACAGAATTCAAAGCAACTATCGAAAAAGTAACTGATGGTAAATTTGTAGTTCTTGACCGTACAGCCTTTTATCCCGAAAGCGGAGGTCAACCAGGCGATACCGGAAAGTTAGTACGCGAATCCGATGGTGCTGAATTTGAGGTACTGTATGTGGGTAAGTTCAATGGAGAAATCAGTCATGAGATAGCTGGTGAAAATGTCTCTGCAGGATTAAAAGCAGGGGACAAAGTAAAAGGATTCATAGATTGGGATCGCCGCTACAGGCACATGCGTATGCATACAGCAACTCATGTAATCGCAAACGTAATTGAAAAAGAGGCAGGAGCCCAGATAACCGGAAATCAGCTCGGGCTTGACCAGAGCAGGGTGGATTTCAGTCTTGAAGCCTTCCCCAATAGGGACAAATTCGCTGAGTACGAGAAAATTGCCAACGACCTTATAGCCAGGAATAATCCTGTTAATTTCTACCTTGTAAGCCGAAAAAGGAAGCCGAGGAAAAGCTCTCAAGGTTAACCACGCTGGCGAAAGGTTTTTCCGATGAAATTAAAGAAGTCCGCATGGTCGAAATAGAAGGAGTAACTATCGAAGCCTGCGGAGGAACTCATGTTAAAAATACTGGGGAAATAAAAGGTATAAAGATCACAAAACTTCAAAACAAGGGAAAGAGCAACAGGAGAATGTATTTTATACTTAT
>CAVZFI010000052.1:0-21636 GCA_963774465.1 uncultured Methanosarcinaceae archaeon
GCCTTTCTGGACATTGCAGAGATTGATTGAGATCGTGTCCGCATAAGGCGCGGCATTGTCTATGGAACGGACGATATCTTCCAGCGCCTGGCGCTCGGAAAGGAAAAGAGGCTTTAGCATCAGGTAAGCTTTTACGGTTGCCCCATTTTTCCTTGAGATTTCTGCTGCACGGACAAAGTCCCTGAAGGTAAAACCCTTGTTAATAGAGTCTTTGCGTATCCTGTCTGAGCTTGTCTCCAGCCCGAAAGCCAGCTCAAAAGGTTTATTTTTCAGGATTTTGGTACAGTCCTGCACATTTTCTTCGGTTACGAAGTTCGGACGTGTCTCCACAAGCACCTTGATAACCCTGGGGTCGTCTGCAAGAGTTTTGAGGATCACATTTCTTGCCTCAAGAGGGACTTCCTGTTCATCAAGGAAACTGCCTGAGGTGAAGATTTTGACCATGAACTCAGGGAATTTCTCAGCTTTTTTCATTGCTCTTGCAAGTTGGGCTTTGTAATCTTCCAGGGTAGGAGGCTCACTTGCACAGTCGTAGACGTAACCGCACATGGTACAGCCCCCAGCCTTTCCCCAGCGGCAGCCTGCGCTCTTGAAGATTACAGTGAGAGTCTTTATTTGAACCCCGTTTACAAGGTCGATTCCTGTCCAGCTTGCCGCAGGTTCATCTGTAGGAGAGGGCTTTATTCTAATCCGATGTCGGATTTCCATTACTGCTTTATTCAGGGTCATTGGTGTAAAAACTCGCTTTATGGCTTACTTTAGAATTTGTAAAAACAGGTTTTGAAGCTGGAAGACAGCTTCATTATTCGTTCCTTATATTCTATACTCTTACTTTATTATACTCTACAGCTCGAATTTCACTCAAACAGCTATATTTCATTCGAACTCGATTGTTGCAGGCGGCTTTGGCGTGATATCATAAACCACCCTTGCCACTTCAGGAATTTCGGAGGTAATTCTTGCTTCCAGCTTTTTGAGCACATCCCAGGGAAGCTCCAGCGCTTCTGCAGTCATCCCGTCTCTTGACCCTACAGCCCTTACAGCTATAATCCAGCCGTAAGCCCGAATGTCTCCCTTTACTCCTGTGCCCTTGCCGATGACGGCGGCAAAAGTCTGCCAGGGGCAGAACCTTTCAAGAAGCTCTTCTTCAACTATAAAGTTTGCTTCCCGAACGACCTCGAGTTTCTCTTCTGTAATTTCCCCGAGAATCCGCACAGCCAGCCCGGGGCCAGGGAAAGGCATCCTTTCGCAAATCTCGTCAGGCAACTGAAGCGCCCAGGCAACTTCTCTTACTTCATCTTTATAAAGGTCCTCAATAGGCTCAACGATCTTCTTGAAATCCATTACGCTCGGCAGCCCTCCAACATTGTGATGGGACTTGATCCCGCCTTCGGACTCGATTCTGTCAGGGTAAATCGTTCCCTGGATAAGATAATCGGCTGCAAGCTTCCTTGCCTCTTCCTCAAAGACCCGGATGAAAGTCTCGCCTATAGCTTTCCTTTTGTCCTCAGGGTCAGTGACATCTTTCAATGCTGCAAGGAACCTGTCCTTTGCATAGACAATATCCAGGTTCATATGGGAGAAGATGTGTTTTATCCTCTCGGTTTCTCCTTTCCTCATGAGCCCTGTGTCGATATAGATCGGCTGCAGCCTGTCCCCAATCGCCCTGTAAGCCAGCTCTGCGCAAACAGAACTGTCCACGCCGCCCGAAAGCGCAATAATTGCTCTCCCGTCTTTTATTTCCTTGCTAATTTTCTCAACTGCCTTTGGAATGAATTTCTCGGGTTTTACCATTGAAATGCTCCTTAAATGATACTAATTAAATCCCTTTGAAAAAATGATCGTGATCAGTGAATTGTATGAGAATTATCTGGATTTGATTATATTTTATTGTGATATATGAGTCTGTGCATGGGGGTTTTGATATTTAAAGGTATAGTCAAGTACAGTTTCATATCAAGAAATTTATCAGAAATTTATATTTAATTGTATTTTTTCCTAAAGTTTATACCGGTAAAATACCATATACAGATAACTACTCTTTCGAAATATTCATTATTTTCACAATGATTGTTTTTTTAATAATATCAAGCCTTAGCTGTATGTTGATTTTGGTTAATATTTGAGTTTTCTGAGGGAATATTTTATCGAGGGAAAAGAATGGAAATAGAACCTGATATTTTAAGAGAAATCGAAACTTATAGTAAGAAAAAGGAAAAGTGCCTCTCCAAGTATGCAACCAAAAACTATGAATTCAAGAGAAGAAAGGGAGCTAAACCTGAAGACCCTGTAATTCGTCCCCCTTTTTACAGGGATGCAGACAGAATACTTCACTCAAAATCTTTTGCCAGATATATAGATAAAACTCAAGTCTTCTTTTTGGTGGATAACGACCATATTACACATCGTGTTCTACATGTTCAGCTTGTTTCAAAGATTTCTAGAGCTATCGGTAAAGCCCTCAGACTAAACGAAGACCTCTTGGAAGCTATTGCACTGGGTCATGATATTGGCCATGTTCCTTATGGGCATCAAGGTGAAAAAATATTAAGCAAGATCTGCGAGAGGAACAAACTGCCTACATTTAAGCACAACGTCCAAAGCGTTAATTTTCTTGATAAAATCGAAGATAAAGATCTTACTATTCAGGTATTGGATGGAATACTTTGCCATAATGGTGAGGTTCTTAAGAAAGGTCTAAAACCAGACCGAAAACTTGAGTGGGATTCCTATGAATCTAAAATCGAACTTATAAATAGCGACAAGGACGATCCAACGCCAATGACTCTAGAAGGATGTGTTGTTAGAGTCTCTGATCTCATTGCTTATTTAGGTAGAGATCTGGAGGATGCAGTTGAGGTGAAGCTGATTGGTAAAGAGTTACCCCATTTCCCGGAGGATTGTAAAGAATTTTTTGGTTATAAGCCTGGAACATCTGAAGAACCTGGAAATGGAGTTAACTGGCTGATCATCGATACCTTGATTAAAGATATAATAAACAATAGTTTTGGTAAAGATGAAATTGCATTTTCTTCTGAGGCTCTAACACATGTTACAGAATTCAAAGAATATAATTATAGATATATTTATGAGGATCCTCGATTACTTAAGGAAAGTCCAAAAATTGAATGTATGTATGAGCTGATGTTTGATCATTTTTTGTCAGATTTAAATCCTAAAAATAAGAATCCTGAAAATAAGAATTCTCTGATTTATAAGCATATGATTGATTTGGATTGGGTATCAAAAGATTATTTGAGTAATTCATTGCCAGCCGAAAAAGTAAGGGATTTTTTGGCAGGAATGACTGATAGATATTTTGAGAACGTATTTAAACAAATTACTAACCCTAAAAGGGTTAATGACTTCGGTGCGTAAAGACAACTCCGTGCCGGGATGGATAAATGATTAAAAAAGTGTATATCGCCGGACCTTTATTTTCACATGCAGAGCTAGAATTTAACGAGAAAATAGATACTTACTTACGAAACTTGGGATTCGAGACGTTTCTTCCACAACGAGACGGTTATTTATTGGCAGATCTCATGGCTCAATATTCTAGCAAACAAGAAGCAATTGACATTATATTTTCTAAGGATATTGAAGAAATTAATAACTGTGATGTTGTCTTATTTGTATTGGATGGAAGAGTTCCTGATGAAGGAGCATGTGTAGAAGTCGGACTCGCATATGCTTATGATAAAGAGTGTATAGGATTTAAATCGGATTCAAGATCGCTCATGGGCGACATGGACAATCCTTTACTTGTAGGAGTGCTAAAGGGGCGCGTAGCAAAGTCTTTTTCAGAATTAGAAACTTTATTGAGAGAGTTTGCAACTTCTAAGCCTTAATTTTATAAATTCCTTCAGTCTTATATACTTACTAGACAGTAACTTACTATATGGTAAGATTCTTCAATCGGGAACGAGAGCTTTCAATCCTCAACGATCTGTACAGCTCTCCAACATCTTCCCTTGTAGTGCTGTATGGAAGGCGGCGCGTAGGAAAGACAGAACTTGCAAGGGAGTTTATCAGGAACAAGAAAAGTATTTACTTTTTTGTGGAGACGAAATCGGAAGAGCTGTTGCTTCGGGATCTTGAGGATTCGATGGAGAGAATTCTTGGGATCAGGCCAAGACTGGATTCGTGGGACGACTTCTTTTTGCTGATCTATAAAATTCAGGAAAAGATGATATTTGTTTTTGATGAGTTCCAGAATTTCTCTAAAGTGAACCCTGAGCTGTTTTCAAAATTCCAGCGATACTGGGATGAGAGTCACAGGGACTCAAAGCACATGTTTTTGGTGATCGGCTCTTACGTAGGATTGATGAAAAAGCTCTTTCAAGGGAGCAGGGAACCGCTTTTTGGGCGGGCTACAATGCTGTTTAATATAAAACCTTTCACATTTGAAAACAGTTTTGAGCTTTTGCGGGCTTACTCTGATATCAGTATCGAAGAAGCCATGAAGACTTACTTCATACTCGGGGGCGTGCCTAAGTATCTGCTTCTTGCGGGAGAGTTCGGGAGAGCGGATGCGTTCAGGACTTTTGAGAGGCTTTTCCTTGAGCCAGGGATGCTGCTTGAGGAGGGAAAGAATATTCTGGTTCTGGAGTTCGGGTCCGAACACAAGGCTTATTTTTCCATTCTTGAGGCTATAGCTATTGGAAAGGCTACACCTGTGGAAATTGCATCCTATACAGGAATTGCTCCAAACACTGTCTCCAAATATTTGCATGAACTCTTTTATGAATATGAAATTATCACGCGGGAAGAGCCTGTAATTGAGTCCAAGGAAAGACGTGGAAGATACTTTTTACAGGACAATTTCTTCAGGTTCTGGTTTGCTTTCATATACAGGAACTATGGAGCTATTGAAATAGACCCCGAAATGGGAAAGGAGCTTGTCTGGAAGGATATAAATACCTATTTCGGGAAGTCATTCGAAGCTATAGCTGAAGAATTCCTGATAAGTCTCAATAAAAAAGGTGAGTTACCCTTCAAATTTTCGGAAATCGGCAGATGGTGGGATAAAGGAGAGGAAATAGATCTTATTGCTTTCAATAAAGCAACCAGAGAAGCTTTATTTTGCGAAGTCAAATGGAAGGATCTGACACGCCGGGATGCATTAAGGATTGTGGAAAAACTGAGGGAAAAAACTATCCGGGTAAAAGGAAAGTGGATTGGGCATTACTGTCTCGTTGCGAAAAGTATCGAGGACGATGAGGAAATGGATTTTCTAACTTTTGATTTAGATGATATTGAAAGGGCTTTTCTGAAACAATACAGGTAATTATTTTTCTACAGGTAATGATTTTTCAAGTTCAATTTTTCTCTAAACCATTTTTCTAACTCCTTTTACCTTCTAACCCTCTCCAGAAAATCAGAAATTACAATTATATACAAAGGTTTTCCAAAAATATTGCTATTAAAAAGATCGGAGAGGAATTGGTGATAGGAATGGGTAATGAGGACTATGAAATTATTGATAAGCTTGAAAGTATTGCAAAGTCCCTGGAGAGCCTGGCAGAATCCCAGAAAAAAATAGCCGATACTCTGGAGTGGATAGCAAAGGAAAAGGGAATTGTGGACTAAGGCTGGTGAAAGCTTCCTGGATAATGCGCAAAAGGAATTAAAACGCTTCAACAGGGTTAAAAGCGCTCAGGTGAGATCGCAATCTGTTTGAAATATAAATGAATAACTTTTCTGGCAGCGTTTGCAGGTTTCTTTCCTGCCGCAACCGAAACTCTCAGGGGAGCTTATATTGAGGTAAAATCTCGATAAAATCAGGGAGGAAGAAAAATAACAGGAATAAGGAAACGGTTACGGAGGACGGAAAATACAACTGATTGGAAAAAGATTATAACTGAAGAGGAAGACAAGAAGTGCCTGGGTGTAGCCGCACTCCTTATCTTCCTATCTTTACCTCAGATCAAACATTAATAATGTTGACGCCAGAAATCAGTAAAGTTCTCTATTTATTCTTACTTATCAGCCTCTTTCCGAATTTAGCGATTTCAATTTTTCTTTCCGGGCTCTACTATCCGTAAAGTGTCCCGAATAAATATCGGGAGCTTAGATCTGAATACTTTCACCCCGCATACCTGTAACTTAAATACGATAAGCTTGAAACATCACAGCGTCAGGATTCCAGACCAGGTGCTTTTTATGCAGGTGTCTGATCTATCATAAGCATGGAATGGTCCATCATATACATCGAAGTATTGAGGATATAGCTGTGCATGAGAACATATTCATAAGTTAATTCCCTGGATCTTCAGGGGTTTATTTCTAATTTGGTATCGGTTCTGCAGGTCAGGAGGATTAGAAAATGAGCACTGATTCTGATTTCTTGAGGGCGAGTAAACGCGAGCTTGAGCCCGAGCCTTCCCCATCTGCCAGAATGTATTCAGCCCTGCACCAGTATTTCGGATATACTTCTTTTCGTCCCTTGCAGGAGGAGATTATCAGGGATGTTCTGGAAAGGAAAGACGTCTTTGTGCTCATGCCCACAGGAGGAGGCAAATCAATCTGCTACCAGTTGCCTGCCCTGCTTATGGAGGGAGTTACAGTTGTTGTTTCTCCTCTAATTTCTCTCATGAAAGACCAGGTTGACGGGCTTGATGCAAACGGGATTGCTGCCGCCTGCATGAACAGCACCCAGAGTGCAAGGGAAATCCGGGATGTGAAAACGGCTTTTCTCGAAAACAGGTTGAAAGTCCTTTACGTTGCGCCAGAAAGGCTCATGATGCCAGGAACCTTTGCCTTTTTAAAGAAAGGGAAAGTCAGCCTCTTTGCGATTGACGAAGCACATTGTATTTCCGAGTGGGGGCATGATTTCCGTCCTGAGTACAGAAAATTGAAGCTTTTAAGAGATCCGAAAACAGGCTTTCCTGATATACCTATTATCGCGCTTACGGCAACGGCTACAGAAAGGGTTCGAAAAGACATCGTATCGCAGCTGAACCTTGACATATCCCCGGAAAAAGGTCCTTATGTTGCCAGTTTTGACCGGAAAAACCTTTACTACGAAGTCAGGCCAAAGAAGGAGACTTTCTCCGAAATAACTGACTACCTGCGCAGGCATAGGGGTGAAGCAGGGATTATCTACTGCCAGAGCAGAAACAGCGTCGAAACCCTTACAAAAAAATTGAACCTTGCAGGTTTCAAGGCTCTTCCCTACCATGCAGGTCTTTCAGATACCGAGCGAACCCAAAACCAGGAAATGTTCATAAAAGACGACGTGGACATCATAGTAGCTACAATCGCTTTCGGGATGGGGATCGATAAGTCCAATGTGCGTTTTGTTATACACTATGATCTTCCCAGAAACCTTGAAAGCTACTACCAGGAGACCGGTAGAGGGGGAAGAGATGGCAGTCCCTGTGAATGCATCCTTTTTTTCAGCAGGGGTGACCGTTTCAAGATCGAGTACTTTATTTCGCAAAAGACAAATGAAAAGGAAAAAGACATTTCTCTTGTACAGTTAAGGCAGATGGTAGCCTACTGTGAGGGAAATAAATGCAGGCGCCAGGTATTAATGGAATACTTTGGCGAGGAACTCTCAGGGCACTGCGGGAACTGCGACTGCTGTGTCACTCCGAAAGATACCTTCGATGGCACTGAAACTGCGAGGAAACTGATAACATGTGTCCAGGAACTGAACCAGCGTTTTGGCACTAACTATGTTATTGATGTCCTCACAGGCTCAAAAAATAAAAAAATCAGGCAAAATCACCACGAAAGGTTGAAAAGTCATGGCAGCGGCCGGGAGTTTACAAAAGAGCAATGGAAATCATTAGCTTCCGAAATCACAAACACGGGTCTTCTGGATGTAAGCGGTGCTCAGTACCCTGTGTTGAAACTGAACGCCATGAGCAGGAAAATCCTGAAAGGCCTGGAACAAATAGAGCTTGTCTGCCCTGAAGGTTTTGCTCCTGAGGCTGAAGAAAGTTTCATGCCTTCTACAGCTACCGGTATATCTACAGCTACCGGTATAAATACTGAAGAAGCCGATGAAGTGAATTTTTCTACGGAAAAGACATCTACAGAAGAATTTTCAGTTGCTGCCGATATCCTGAAAACACAGAGTATCAGAAAGGCAGTAAAATCCGGAAAAGAGCCTGATCCTATACTTTTTGAGCGGTTAAAAGCTCTGAGAAAGGAAATCGCGTTAAAGAAAAACCTTCCTCCTTACATTATTTTCTCTGATACCACCCTTAAGGAAATGGCTACAAAATTCCCGCACACCCCTGAGGAGTTCCATTCGATTACAGGAGTTGGTGAGCATAAACTGAGAAAGTATGGGAACGCTTTTCTCACAGAAATTGAAAATTACTGCAGAGACTACAGTTTGATGTCTGTCGAAAAGCCTGAAAATTCAGGAACCGCCTTTGAAAGAGTTGAAAATAAGGGGATAATTTCAAAAGGCATGGCTCAAAGGAATGAAAATCCCGAAACTGAAACGGAAACGTTCGGGATTAAAATGTCCATTCCTGAATCTGATAAAGTAAACAGCTCCGAAGTCTGCAAATTCCCTTCAAAAAGGGCAAGATATCTCGACATGAGCATTCAGGACTGGTCGGAGACAAATTCTTCTGAAGGCAGCTCTGAAGAAATAGATTCGATAGGAAGCTCTACTCACTCAGAAAGCGTAGATTTGCTCAAAACAGATTTCTCTGAATCGAGCTCTGTTGAAATGGAATCTCAGCAAAGGACTTTTTCTCTCTTTACCCAGGGGCTTGGGATCAATGAAATTTCTGAAATCCAGGGCATGAGTACAAGAACTATTTTCAGGCAGCTTGAACAGCTTGCCCTTTCTGGGAAGATCAGGAACACTGGAGGACTTTTTCCCCCGGAAAGACAACAGCAGATAAAGACTGCACTGGAAATATTAGAAATCGAACTGGATTCCCTGCTCCGGACAAGAATAGGTGAGAACTGCAAAGAGGAAGAAATGAAATTTGTCAGGGCTCTCCTTCTGTCCAGAATCTATTTTTCTCAGTCCGAAGACTGCGAATGAAGTCCTTTCCTGCAAATTCTCCTTTTTTCTTGCCTTTTTATTCTGCTTTTAGTTTGAGCTTCCAGAAACCGCCATTCAACGTTTTTCCCATTTCTTGAGTTCCAGAATCTCAGACAGGGTTCCACCTCTCCGGATCTCGTCGAAGAGCCTCTTTTCAGTTTTGTATACTTCTTTTGCTCTCCTTGCCAGTTCGTATGCCCTCTCTGCTGGAATTACCACAACACCGCTTTCGTCGCCCACGATGTAATCTCCTGGCTTCACGGTCTGGCCACCACAGGTAATCTCAGCATTGATTTCTCCAAAACCTTTAGGATCTCCGGCGTTAGGTACTGTATTGCTCGTATAAATCGGAAGTCCCAGGGTTTCGATTTCGTCAATATCCCTGACAGCGCCCTCTATTACCACACCTGCAATTCCTTTGTTCAAGGAACTCATGGTTGCAAGTCCTCCCCAGCAGGCAATATCTTTGCTCTCGTTGTAAATTACGATTACATCTCCTTCTTTTGCAATATCAATTGCTTCCACAGTCTTTGCCCAGTCTCCGGGAAAAGTCTGCACGGTAACTGCAGTTCCCACTACTTTTCCTCTTACCAGAGGGTGAATGCCTTTCATTGCTCCTTTCCTGTGCATAGCATCCGAAATGTTTGAAGTGGATACTTCTTTAAGAATTGCCCTGATTTCCTGATCCACAGTTCCGACATTCCGGATTTTCACAGCGTCCGGAGAGTCCACACTCTGCCGGATTTTTCTGGCGGCTTCGGTTACGTTGTCAGAGTGGGTAATGTTTCCTCCGACAATCACAATCCTGGCTCCGGCTTTGACCGCCTGGACAGCACTGTCTGCATCAAGCCCACCGGCGACTGCAAGCTGCACGCTGACTCTTTCTGAGATCTCAAGAAGAAGGGAAATGGGGTCTTTTCCTATCATCTGCTGGTCTATGCCTATATGCACGTTCACATAGTCCACTCCCAGAGCCTCGAGTTCGACTACCCTTTTTACCGGATCAGGAGCCGAGATGAGGTCTGCCATCAACCTGACTCCATATTTGTGGGCTGAACGGAGCGCATCGAGTAGTGTAGAATCATCCGCACTCCCTAGCACAATAACAATATCTGCCCCAGCTTTTGCTGCCATCTCTACTTCTATTGCGCCCGTATCTACGGTTTTCATGTCTGCCAGGATTGTCCGGTCAGGAAAGGCTTTTCTCATGGTGCGGATTGCGTTCATTCCTTCACTTTTTATCAGGGGCGTGCCTATTTCGATCCAGTCCGCACCCCCTGCTATTGCTTCTCTAGCAATCTCTACCGAACGATCCAATTCCAGAAGATCAAGTGCAACCTGAATTATGGGAACGATAATATCACCTCAAGCGGGAAACCGAAAAAGCTGAAATTTTCAAGCATTTCTGTATCAGCTGCCCTGTATATTTTTATTTTTGGGTTTTACTCCGGATTTATTTTATTAAATTTCTCGTTTTTATCGATTGATTCTCTTAATTAATTCTTCCATTACCTTATTTTTTGTATGTGAGTTTTTCATTATCTATATTTCTTTTTATTTACAACTGTTTTTTGTGTTAATGTTGTCGTTTTATATCTTAAGTTTACAGATAAAGATTGAGCATTGTGTTGTCATCAGGCAAAACTTTTGGACAATGCATGCAATATATTCGGGGGAAGACTATGGAAGGAAATCTTAAAATAAGCGAGAAAAAAAGCTCAGAAGGACGTATAACCGAAGAAGAACGCAGGCAATTGCTTTCCGCTCTGCACTCTCGCCTTTTCTGGGTCGGTCAGCATATTCCTGATTATGTGGAATTTGAGGGAGGAACTTATCCTCTACACAGGTATGTGTGGGAATTGATTCAGAAAGACAAACTCACTGAGGTAGAAAAGTCAAGGATAGATAAATGTATCGAAATTATTTCGGCAAAGGAAAAGAAAGACGAAAAGGAACTTGAAGAAAAACCCCTTACTCCGGAAGAGGCAGAGAGTCTCTATCATGAGACTGCAGGCCTATTGCGTGCAATAACTGATCTTAAGGAGATTGAGAGCGGAACCTTTAAAGAGAATACAAAGCGCTTTCAGGAACAGTTCGTTAATCAGAGGATTAAAGACGCAAAGCTCTGGCTCGAATTTATCAAAAACGTATCTAAGTGAGGCCAAAGCTAGGTAAGGATCGGATTTAATTATTTCAATACTCTCAGAATTTCTGGAGCAAAGGTTATATCTCTGGGAACCATTTTATGAAAATAGGATGTCATTTAAGAACAGACACGTCATCTCAATGAAAGACTTTTCGCGGAAAGAAATCGACTATGTTCTGGACACTGCAGAAAAGCTTGAGCCTGTAGCCAGAGGTGAAGAGAGATCCCGCCTGCTGGATGGAAAGATTATAGCTCTTCTTTTTTTTGAACCAAGCACAAGGACAAGGCTGTCTTTTGAAGTTGCTGCCCAGAGACTCGGAGGGCAAGTTCTGAATCTGGGTTCAGTGGAGGCAAGTTCGGTAATGAAAGGAGAAAATCTTGCCGATACCATCCGTGTGATCAGCAACTATGCCGACCTTATAGTTTTGCGCCATCCTCTTGACGGATCGGCACGGATGGCTTCTGAATTCGCAAGTGTCCCTATCATCAATGGTGGAGACGGCTCTGTCCATCACCCTACCCAGACTTTCCTTGATCTCTATACTATCCGCAGGGAAAGTCATCTTGAGGGCCTGAAGATTGCTATGGCAGGAGACCTGAAGTACGGGAGAACGGTTCATTCCCTTTGCCATGCTCTATCTCTGTACGGAGCTGAAATGACTTTCGTTTCACCTCCTGAACTCAGGATGCCTCAGGAGATTGTCAGGGACCTTCAAAAGAATAAAATCGGCGTGAAAGAGACCGATTCCCTTGAGGAGATAATTGGAGATGTCGAGGTTCTCTATATGACAAGGGTTCAAAGGGAACGTTTCCCCGATCCTGAGGAATATGAGAAGGTTAAAAACAGGTTGAGGGTTACAGGCGACCTGCTAAGAACTGCAGATCCTAACCTCAAGATTCTTCACCCTCTCCCGCGGGTCAATGAAATCTCCCCTGAGGTGGATTCAACGCCGCATGCATGTTACTTCCAGCAGGCTTTCTATGGTGTCCCTATTAGGATGGCACTTCTTGCTCTTGCCATGGGAGTGATTGAATGAAAGAAAAACGGGATCTGAAGATCCAGGCAATTGAAAACGGAACAGTGATTGACCATATAAATGCAGGGCAGGCATTAAATGTTCTGCGCATACTGGGGATTTCCAGCGATTTTCGGGCAACTATCAGTTTCGTAATGAATGCTTCTGGTGCCAGAGGCAAAAAAGACGTTGTGAAAATCGAGGGCAAAGAACTCAGTGTTGAAGAGCTCAACAGGATTGCCCTTATCTCTCCAAAAGCTACCATCAATATCATAAGGGACTTTGAAGTTGTCCAGAAGAATAATGTTGTACTTCCCTCTTATGTCGAAGGCATCGTGTGCTGTATCAACTCAAACTGTATTTCTAACAGCAGCGAACCCATAAAATCCAAATTTTCCGTGCTCCAGTCCGGAGAAGAAGGAGTAACTCTTCACTGCCTGTACTGCGAACACGTAATTTCCGAAGACATAGCCGAAAATTTGCTGTAACCGGAGGGAGAAACTTCGATCCGGTTAAGGTGTTTTTATTTCGGTTCAAATCTTGAATCGGTCGTGGGTGTGAGTTGTTAAAAACCATAACCGCTAGAAACTATCCATATTTTTCTCAAACATGGCGGAAGTGCTCGTTTTTTTGAATTGATCAATGACTCGTGTACACGACCCAAATCTTGAATCTTGTTTTTGTCTTGAAGCCCCACCGGAATACCGGTGGGGTAAGTATCGACGTGACTTAAACTTAATTTTGTTGATTCTACTTTTTGATTAACAATAATATCCGTTGTTATAGGCGTCCAGTTTCAGATATATGGCTTCTCCACTTGGAATCTCACAGCCAGAGCTAATTTTTGTCCTCTGCTGCCAGGCAGGACTGTCTGCCTTTACATTAGTTCCTACGGGACCGTAGTAATTTTCACTCATCCACAGGTCTCCCTCATTGATTTTGTTAATTATATCTCCAGATAGGCAACAGCCTTTGATTCTATTGAGTTTGGCTGCAATAAGTGCATCGAACATGGTGTAGGTTTTGTCCCCTTTTACGGGCTTTTGCATCTCGGCTATCGCACTATCTTTTGAGTATTGGACACCACCAATTGTAATCTCTTCTACAGGCCAAGCTTCCGGGTGGTTTTTCCAGTAGCCAGGGCTCTTAGAGGTACATTCGTTATCTCCACATTGGTCATATGCTGCTGTAATCCCACTGAGTGCGACCAGACATACAGTTATCATTAATATTTTAGTAAGATACCTCAAATTTTTCACTCCCATTTCTGTATATTATTGCAGGCTAAAAAAGCAGATTTAGGAATATATTAGATAAAATTAGATTATTAAATATCATATTTATCTGCAATAAATCCAATTAGCCTATTATTTCCCCGGTGATTACTAATATTTTCATGTATTTAATACCTTTCAACAAAAAGTTTATTACTAAGTTTTGACCTGCCAATCCTCGTGAGTCTTAACTATACTATTATTAAAGAAACGCATTTCTCTCTTTAAATGCGTGCTGAAACAGTTTCTTCAGGTATACATAGAAAAAGATAAGAATTGGGGCAGGGAAATATTCAAGTAAGCTAGAATCGGGGAAAAATTCATGTTGCCGGACAAAAGAGATACTAAAAAAGCAGCTACGCAATATATTGGTTATGAAGAGCGTAATAAACTACTTTGGAGTCTCAGGAGTGATTTTTCCTGGGCAGGGAAGAAAATCCCTGAAAGCGTGGAGATTGAAGGACAGGAATACGGACTGAAGAATCTGGTCAGGGAACTGGGGGAAAAAGAACCACTCGATCCTGATGAAGTTTCCGAAGTAAAGGCTCTTATTCCAAAGCTCAAAGCAAGGGCAAAAGCAGATGAAGAACTGCTGGAAACAGAGGAACTCACAAAGGCCGAGGCTGAGGCTTTATATGAAGAAGCAACTGGACTTTTGCGGGCTGCAATGGAATTAAAGGACAGGCTTGAGGGAAAGGGCGGTGAGGGAAGTGCAGATGAACTTAAAAGGATGCTCAATACTCAGAAGATAGTAGATGAAAAGCTCTTCCAAAAACTTTTAAAAGATCTGAAATAAAGTTTTTTTACATTCTCAGGACATTTGCAGTCTCGGGAATTAAAATCTCACACTAAATTCCTTCTTTTTACTCATTTTCTATTATTTTTCTTTTTGGAATATTTGCCAGCTCCTTTTATTCTTCAATATAATATCCGCTGAAAGCTTCCATTTTTCCAGTTTCGATTTTTCTTTTTATGAGCCTGTGTAATCTTCCGGAAGGGAACTGTTTTACTGGAATGTTTTACTGGAATATTGCTTGCAAGCAAGTATCCCTATTGTTGTGGGATGATGATATTTGAGATTTCAGGGCGTAATACTTGTAAGCAAGCAGTATCCTATTTCCTATTTAATATTATATATATCTTTCTGAGCCGTCAGTATACTATTGTTATTATAACAAAACAGGTATGGTTCCAGCTAAGTTCCTAAAAATTGGAAAAGAGAAATAGCCGTTCCCTACCTAAAAAATGAAGTCAGACCTGATAAGGATCCAGGCCTGTTATACTAAAACTCTGTTTCAAATTGCCGACTTAAGCTATTGCTTTATAAACCGAGCACATCATCCATGGAATAAATTCCTGGTTTCTGCCCGCAGACCCATTCAGCTGCACGGACTGCGCCTTTGGCAAAAATCTGGCGAGAGTGAGCCATGTGCCTGATTTCAATCCTTTCGGAGTTCCCTGCAAAAAGGACAGTGTGGTCTCCTGTAATGTCTCCAGCCCGGACTGCATGGATGCCGATTTCTTTCCCGCGCGGGGCTATGCCTTCTCTGCCGTAGACATATTCCTTTCCACCCAGAGCCTCACTGATAACGTCGGCTGCCCGAAGGGCGGTCCCGCTTGGAGCATCTTTTTTCTGGTTATGGTGGGCTTCTATAATCTCGATATCGTAATCTGCAAGATATTTTGCAGCTTCCCTGATTATCTTGAAAAAGACATTAACGCCTACTGAATAGTTTGGGGAGATCACCGCACTTACCTGGTTTTCCTGGATAGCGTCATCAATTACCGCTCGCTGTCCCGCAGTCAGTCCTGTAGTTCCTATTATAAGATTTACTCCGGCTCTGGCCGCTATTGGAGCGTTAACCACGGTTGCGCCAGCTATTGTAAAGTCAATAAGGACATCAGCCTGGGTTTTTTTTAGAACAGCTTCGAGATCTTGCACGTCTGAGATCTCGACTCCCAGGTTCCCTACATGGGCAAATTCCCCTGCATCTTTTCCAAAATTATTAATATCGAAAGCAGCGGCAAGCTGCATATCTGTAGAGCAGGTAACATTTTCTATTATTAAAGAGCCCATCCTGCCGCAGGCCCCGAGTACTGCTGCGTTGATCATTCCATAACCCCTAATTTCCTGAGTTCATCTGCAAGCTTTACAGTATTTGTCCCGCTGAGGGGCGCAAGTGGAAGCCTTAGGTGCCCGCTTGCAAGCCCTGCAAGTTCTGCAGCTTTCTTGGCCGGGATCGGGTTCGTTTCCAGGAAAAGGGCACGAATCAGGGGGGCAATTTCAAAATGGATCTTCCTTGCGGTTTCATAGTCTCCGGCAAGAGCCGCATTTACCATTCTGGACATTCTGTCGGGGACTATATTTGCAGCAACAGAAATGACTCCCCTGCCTCCTATAGATATAATCGGAAGTGTCAGCCCGTCATCGCCTGAAAGAACCACGAAATCTTCATTTGCAGTATTTTCCAGGATCTCGGAAACTTTGACGACGTTTCCACTGGCTTCCTTAATCCCCACGATGTTTTCCACTTTTGCAAGTTCGGTGATAACATCTACTGGCATGTCCTGTGCTGTACGGGAGGGGACATTATAGAGAATCATAGGAATATCAACTGCCTCTGCAATTTTCTTGAAATGAGCCAGCAGGCCTGCAGGATTTGGCTTGTTATAATAAGGAGAAATCAGAAGTACGCCGTCAACACCCGCATCAGCAGCATGTTTTGTAAATTGGAGAGCTTCCCCTGTATTATTTGAGCCTGTTCCTGCAATAACAGGAACCTTTGAACATTCCACTGCAATCTCGATTACTTCTTCGTGCTCGAGTGCGGAAAGGGTCGCAGATTCTCCCGTAGTACCACAGGGCACTATTCCTGTAACTCCTCCCTCTTCTACAAAGGCAATATTCCTTTGTAGACCTTCCCTGTCAATCCTGTCATCCTTAGTAAAAGGAGTTATCAGGGCAGGCATTGCTCCTTCAAACATATCAGATATCCCTACCTGTTTCCCGGAAGTAATTCCGTGTTCAGTATACCTTCATGCGTGCAACTTTCCTTGTGACGTAACCTGCAACCCTGTTCCTTATGACCTTGCTTTCAATGGTTGTGTACTTTGTCACAAGACTCTTGTTAGTATCAAAATCCTTTGTGAAGACGTCTCCGTGGTTTTCAATCAGTCTGAATGCGATTCTTTTTATGTTTGTCTGTCTTATATTTCCCATCGTATCTCCTCTTGGATGTTTTTGTTGTTTTTTAGTCCAGTTATTCAAGTTTATTTCTAGTTTATCTCACCATGTTTTCCTATGGATTCTGGTTAACGTGAAGCCGGAGGCAAAAAACAGGATTCAGTGTCTGCTTTCTTTTCCCGGATTGATGGATTTAGCGAAAACTGGATGCAAAAATTTGATTGATAATGATTTTGTCGACTAATAGGTCACTTGAGATTTATAAGTTTTGGGGTAGCTACTTCAGGCTAAAGTTGTGAGGCTTATCATTCTTTCTCTCAATTGTTTAAGTGAAGTGCAACAAGTGACTGACAATTCTCCTTTAAATACCTATTTTTTGCACAATTGATAATTGTATTTTGGTATAATTTCATCGCATGGCATTTGAATATATTCTGTATTTAAATCTATTCTGTATCCTTACGTATATTTTTCTTATTTCTTCTTTAAATAATCGGTTTTTCCGAGAAAACGGTCAAGAGTTCCTGCATCAGTGAAAACACGCTCTCTTATTCCTTTACGGTTAATAAAAAGTCCTATTAAAACAATAAGTAGACCAAGATCAGGTTTCGCCTCAACAGTAATTGCTCCTATCAGGATCAGGGAAGAAGCCGCAAGCCCTTTAAGGGCTCCTTTCCTGTAGGAACGATAGCCTGTTCTTTTAAAGATTCGGATATCCCGGAGGGTCAGGAAGAGAACTACAAAATAGGCAAGCATCGCAATTTCCAGATACATTCTTTTCTCCATCTTCTGTTTTTGATTTCGCACTCCCTGCTCTTATCTGACTGAAAATAGGAATTTAATCTTCTTTTATCTTGTATTCAATCATTTCGCAAGGAACAGATAAAAACTGATCAGTATGTAAGTGCAAGCAGATAAATATTCAAAATTACGTACATTAGATAATATATAAAACCAGCAGGTTTGGTCTTCCCGGTATTTTTAAAGTCGCAGAAATAAAGCGGCGAGAAGACATTTACTTTTATTTATTTACCTATTTATCTCAAATTGCTTTTATATCAGGCTCGGATCTAGTACTCCGCTCAGGAATAGGAGCCCGAGAAAGAACGGTTGATGAATAAAATATATGACCAGGGAATTCTGCCCCACACTGGAAAATAACCTGAGAAAAGGATTTTTTCCAGTACCGGGAATTCCAAATTGTCTTTTTCCGCCTGTGTACAAGGAATTTCCGAGAAAGACTCCTGCGAGGAGTACCCCAAACCAGGGAAATACAGGAAAGTAATCGAGCGTCCTGAAATTTTCGGGAGTGAAACCCAGCCAGAGCAGGCTGGAAAACCCGAAAGTTATCTTCCTGAGATAAAGCCCTGAAAGGCCGAAAAACAGGCTGAAAAACAGGGTTTTTTTCCCATACTTCAAGAACGGATATACAAGCACTGCCGATACTCCAAAAAAATGCAGAATTCCGAAGACAATATACTCTTCAGGTAAAAAGACCCAGGTTATAACTGTGAGCAAAATTCCCATAAAATAGAGTTTGAGCCCTCTTTTAAGGTATTTCGAGAAGTTTTCTGCTCCTTTCCCATCGAACTCTTTATTAAGGGCTCTTGAATGGCTTATTGAGAGGGCAGTTCCGGAGATAAGGATGAAGAGGAAAGCTGAGAATCTGCCTGCATATAGAATGAGACCGGACCTAAGCTGAATATCCGCAAGCTCGAAAAAGTCCAGATCATAAAGAAAGTGGTACAGGAGCATTAAAAGGACAGCAAATCCTCGCAGACAATCAATTTCCCAGAAGCGGTCTGCATGCCTGGTCATAAATTTTTCTCCGGAAAAACCTGAAATTCCTTTCACAAAGAACTATAGCCTTCTTTAAAAATAGATCTGTTATATAATTTCTGGTTCTTCTGGATAAAATGGCAGGTCTTTTATCTTTTCCTCCGGATTTACTTGTTTAATTTACGCACCCTTCTATCTATACCTTTTTTAAAATTTTTACATTAATCCGAGCCCGGGGCCCATGTGCGGGATTATTCCGAACAAAAATACATTTATCGAGCCGTGAATCATTATCACAAGGGGAAGGCTTCGGGTTTTATAATATAAGTATCCTAGAAAGCCCCCTACAAGAAAGGTATATGCCATTTCATATAGGGTGCCGTAACCGGAATGCATTACTCCGAAGAGTAGGCTTGCCAGGAAGATTCCCCCAGCTGGCCCTAAGAACTCTTCCATTCTTGTCTGGAGGATTGCCCTGAAGATGAGCTCCTCTACCAGTCCCACAATAAACACCATTATGAATATGAGTACCAGCAAGTTTTCCGATGAGAGATCCGGGGTAAGTTCTTTGGCGCCTATCAATATGTATTCCGCTTCTGCAAATGCAAAGCCTGCAAGGACAGATAAAGGAAGGTAGATCCATATCCTCCTGAGCGTATCTCTTTTCTTCTCATATACGATTTTCTGGTGAATGGTGGCAATTGTTGCTGGAATTGCCAGAGGCGCATAGATGAGCATGAACGAATAGAGGTTTCTCTCATAAAAAATTGGCATTGAAAAGTTCACCAGCCGGAAAATTGTCAGAAGCAGAAAGGCCTGGTATACTTTTCTTATCTCATGTTCTTTAGTAATTGCTATTGAAAATGAAAGGGCCAGGAGAAGCAGGGTATAAGCTATTGAGGCTTCTTTTAACCTTCCTCCGAAAATCAGTAGTTCGGTAAAAGTAATCGCAATTACAGGGATTCCTGCATAAAGCATCTTTTTCAGGAATCCGTTTTTTTCTTCGGTTCGCATTTTAAACATTTTCCCGAGCTCCGGCAAAGAGACCTGTCCTGCTTCCAGCTCTGAAGGTGGAAAATCCGGAATTGCCATCTTCAGGCCTCCTCAGTAACATTAATCCAGAGATGCAGGTTCCTGTAAGGCACGGTTTTTTCGGTTTCATTAAAGAGTAGGAACTCTAGCTTCATATTCTTTCCTTCGAAAGGCGGCGTGAAAGTTATCGGCTCTTCCGAGGACATATTGTGCTCAAGGCTGATCCGCCTCTGACTCTCCGGGAGAGGCAGAGAATTGTTCTCAAGCCTTACTTCCATTGTATAATCTACTGGTCTGTACTCATGGTTTACGATCCCTACACTAACGGTACCTTTTTCACCCTGTACAAATTCTGTAGGATAATTGTCAGTTGTCCCGTTAGCTCCAAGAATATAAAATTCGGTAAAATGTTCTCCCTCTTTAGGGTTTCCTATTATGTAGGCAAGGCTGCCCATAGAGGCCAGGATAGAGAAGACCAGGAGGAATGCAAAAATTTTATCGGTTTTTGATTCGGGTTTTTCAAGAATTTCGGCCTTCATGCTCAGGAAAATCGCTTTGAATGAAACTTCAAAAACTTCGGCTTCAGGCAACAGTCTTCTTCTGTAGTATGCAACTGCGCAAGTCAGGAGAGTAAAAACCGAAAGTACTGTTAGTACAGGAATTTCCCTGATACCCCAGATAGTATAGTTCAGGCCGAGTCCCATGATCGGGACGACTGCAATACTCAGTCCGAAGGAGATCGCAACTCTCTCGATTTCTTCAAGATCTTTTTTTGCCGGAAAGATAGCTCCAGTTAGGGCGTAGCCTGGCAAGAAAAGCACTAGAGTTATGCCCAGGCCTGTGCGCAGGAAACTGCCATTCAGTACAGGTACGAGCACGAGGATGTCAGTAAGAAGCACAAAACCTGCAACAAGCAGCAGGTCCAGAGGAGGTTGTCTATTTCCGGCCATTTTTATCACTAATAAAGTTTTTTATACTCTATCTTCTTTGAATTTATACTTATGTAAGCCTTACGTCAACCTGCCTTTTTTGCATTTTTTCCAATCCAGGCTTACACTTTCAGGTGGTCCTGTTGCAGGAAAATAAGGAAGAGAATACCTTTAAGTTTTTAAATCAGCCTCTCCTGGTGCTTTTCTCTGTTCCGAAATCTTGATTTCGAGTATAATCTACTCTCTTTTATCAGATTCCCTTTTTTCTGAGAAATACCCTTAATTTCCCAATTTTTTGACTCCCCTTTATTCATAAGGTTCCTTTGTATGTAAAATTTTTCCCTCTTTTGAAAAGCTTTTTACAGCTTGAGCCATTTTCCTCATATTCCGGAAAAATTTCAGCTCCATCCCAGAAATCTCTGGGGCATGCATAGAAAATTTTATTTTGTATTTTCCCTTTTCTGCAAGCATGAAAGTGCTGGTTACAGGAGGAGCAGGTTTCATAGGCTCCCATATAGCTGAATATTTTGCAGAAGCAGGGCACGCTGTCAGGATCTTGGACAATCTTGCCACAGGTTTCCTAAGGAATGTCCCGCAATACGAAAACATCGAGTTTATTCAGGGAGATATATGTGACTCTCCCTTAGTCGAAAAGGCGGTATCGGGCATGGATTGTGTCTTTCATGAAGCTGCCCTTGTATCCGTGCCTCTCAGCTGCGAAAAGCCTGCTGAGGCTTTCCGGGTTAATACTCTTGGGACTCTTAATGTGCTGCAGGCCTGTGTTAAAGCCGGGGTAGGTAAATTTGTAACCGCATCTTCGGCTGCTATTTACGGAAATAACCCTATCCTTCCAAAGCGCGAGAGTATGTATCCTGAACCGGCTTCTCCTTATGCTATTTCCAAACTCGATGGGGAGTACTTGGCAAGGATGTTTTACGAGAATCACGGGCTTCGGACCACTTGCCTGCGTTATTTCAATGTCTACGGCCCTCGCCAGGATCCCAAATCCCCGTATGCAGCTGTTATTCCTATTTTTCTGGAGAAAGCAAATTCAGAAAAGGATCTTGTTATTTACGGGGACGGACTTCAGAGCCGGGATTTCGTACATATCAAAGATGTAGTCAGGGCAAATGTTGCAGCCCTTGAACATGGTGATGGGCAGGTCTTTAACGTGGCTATGGGAAAAAGCGTGACCGTTCTGGAGCTTGCCGAACAGATTATTAAGTTGACTGGCTCTTCCAGCAGGATCGTACACGC
>CAVZFI010000053.1:0-47418 GCA_963774465.1 uncultured Methanosarcinaceae archaeon
AGTTTCCCCGGTTATCGGTGTCATCCTGATGGTTGCAATTACCGTCATCCTTGCCGCAGCAATCGGATCTTCCGTCTTTGGACAGGGAACTGCAAAACCCGCACCGCAGGCGAACTTCAACATTAAAGCAGGGGATATTGGTGCAGCAAATGCTGCAACTATAAAAGTCGAACACGTTGGCGGAGATCCGATTCATTTCGAGAAAGATACAACAACAAAAGTTGTTGCATCTCTTAATGGTGGCGACTCCTATGAGATTGATGCTGATGATGATGCGAGTACTACTACTATAGTAGAAGGTCTTGGCACCATGGGCGTCGGTAATGCCAAAAAACTACGTTAAAAGCCGCAGACTCGACTAAGTCATTTCCAGCAGTTATCTCTGGTAATACTGTCAATATCAAATTTATTGATGTGCAGACCAATCAACTCATTTGCGACAAAGACATAAGGTTCTAAAGGGAAATTTAAGCACTTGCTTAAGGTGCTTTTTTCTCTTCCTTTTTGCTCATCTTGCTTTTATCTGGATTTTGTTGTTTTAGATTCTCTTCGTATGGTTTTTACTATTTTTAGCTGGATTATATCATTCTGAAAGTGCTTTAAGAGTCAAATAATTCAGGCGCAGACTTTTACAGAATCACTTCAATTCCCCGAAGGCTCTAATGAGGCCAATTTTTAAGAATCGAGTCTTAAATTATACTATCTTCGTTGAATAAAACGGGGAACCAGCTCGATAATACTAAAAAGTAACCTCGTTAAATGGGTTATAATGTTCAAATTAAAACGATTATACTTTTCCATATACAGTTCAAATTTATTCCTCTACAATTTTCAGATTGACGAGTAGAAATCTTAAATTAAACAAAAAGAATTTACTTTTTCAAAATAAATTTTTTTATTAATATTTCAGGTCAATTAATTTCCGTTTCGATTTATGAATGTTTGTAGATAACTATTTTGAGGATTGTGACTTGATGATGGCGGTTTTGTGGCAATAGATGTCGAGATCTTTGGTTTTTAGTTCCTCCATTATAGAGGATTGATATTTTGATTTTCTAGTTTTCCAGTGCGTTTGAAGTTTCCATCTTCATTTAATCAAAGCCGTCCGGTTCCAGCCGCGCAGAGGCGCGGGACAAGAACGACTAAAATATGCTATTCAGGTTTCTCGGGAATAATATCAATCGTTTAGCTGCAGAACAACGTTTTTTGAAAAAGGAAGTCAAGTCAAAAAGGTGAAATTGAGGATCTTTGGATTAATCTCTCAATTTTCTCTACAAGACTCAAATAAACATGGTGAAAACCACGTAAGTTATTATTACCATGCTTACGCTGTACTTCAGGCCCAGATACGCAGAACCCTGTCCCATCTTCCCGGCAATGAGTCCGGAACTAAAAGCCTGGACCAGGGCTGAGTGGAACATGAGCATACTGTATTCCTCTATATTGAAAGATCCGTTTCCGATTCCTCCGGTCCCTCCCTGGGAAGAGGTTGTGAATGCTGCAGTTTGCGGGAAGAAATCTGTGGCCAGGATATAGACTATGAAAAGGAAGACGAAAAAGGCTACATAGATCGTAACAACGTAGACCACCATTGCTGATGAGCGCTCCTGTCTCAGTCCTTCTTCGGTCCTGGCCTGTAAAGCCGTAATAGAGAGCACGCTTTTAAGATCATTTGTAGATTCGTTTGCTTTTACGATAATGTGAAGAATCCTGCTTGAAGAAGCTGTCCTGATATTACTCTCAAGCTTCATGAGGGCTCTTGAAGTGGAAGTGCCCCAGGAAATATCTTCCTTCAGTTTCATAAGTTCTTTACTTAAGACGCCCATTTTAGATTCTGCAATCAATTTTAAGGAATTTGAAAGCAAAATTCCGGAATCATTCATGCTGGAAAGGTTCCTTAACATATCAGGCATTCTCTCGTCAATCTTGCGTATCCTCCAGGACTCTGAGCTCATAAAAGATGATGAAGGGGATCAGGAGAATAACAGTAAGAATAATAACATAGTCATCAACTGAGGTGGCAAACTTGATGGCACTGGCACTGACATGGTCAAAATTTAAGTTCAACAGAGGTCTAAAACTGAGACGAGATGCAATATTTTGTGGGAGATTGGAGAGATAATATAACCCAAGCGGAACTGCGAAAAAAAACGTGTATCTCGGTTCATCCCGTAAAGTCCTGTAGGGATTGAACAGCAGACCTTTGATATGGGAGAGCTGTCTGTACAGCCTGTACTTTTTGCTTCTCTCTTTCTCCTTCTCTTCAGTGAACCCGGACTCAATCTCCGGAATATCGGAAAGGTTTAGTAAAAAACCGGGAACATTGCTCTTTTTTAGTATTAAGCGTAAGTTCTCCCACGGTATCGAGAAATACCATATAGAGCAGGGTTGCAACAGGCAGTATCACATAAATAAGCATGTAAAGGACCTGAGCTGAAGCCGGCTTGAAGAACTGTATTACAACAAGGGTTACCATTATGAAAAGAGGGCCTGCGACCAGTGCTGTCACGTAGACTTCGGCAAGCACATCAAGCCTCTGTAACAGACTTTTGTTCGCCAGCTCTGCCGTGCTCTGATATTGCTCAGCCTTGCTTTTTATGTACTCGTTTATAGTTCCGCTGCTTGAAATAATGATTAATCCATCAATAAAGTCCTTAAAAACATCTGAAGGGGTACGTTCTTTGGCAGATTTAAGAGCGCTTACGAAGTCTTTTCCAAGATAGTCCATATCCCTCACAATATAGGATATTTCTTCCGCACTTGCACCAAATATATGGGTATACCTGGTCAGAGATCTCAGCACATCATAAACAGACATGCCTCCTTTCGTCAGAGCATACATATAAGTTATTGCCGGAAGCATGGATCTATCTATAAAGGCGCGTCGGTTATTTGCCTGAAAATATGGATAGATGTATACCAGGAAAAATATAGCAAAAAAACATATAAGGAGCACTAAAAGGGCGGTTAGAATTGCAAGAAGATAAACATGTTCTCCTGCAAAACCAGCATTTTTAGAATCCACGAAAAGGCTAAGGCGAGAAATCGGGTCCCCAAAAGTTTTCAGCCCCAGCCATAAGCCGGAAATCCCTCCAATGATTCCTGCAATTATCGAATACATGAAGGCAGAGGCCAGGTACTGGTCCACCGACATGGAGATATGGGAGTGGCGTATTTTTACCTTTAAATCCTGAAAGCTTTCTTTGTTTTTATAAAAAAAGTCTCCAAAATATCTGTATGCCAGTACATCCACCGCAGTATAAGTCATGCTCCTCCCTCTTGAGCAGCCATGTCCTGTATCATACTCTCCAGGGTATCGCTTTCTATATATTCCATAACCATTTTCGGATAGCTCTGGTAAGCCTGGACTACAATGGACACCTGGATGTAATCCCTTATGTTCTTTTCATACATGTAGGTCAGGATTTTTCTCCGATTCTCCATTTCAGTTCTTAACTGAGTGGTGTCCCATCCTCTAGAGTACATGATATCCTGTGCAGTGTGGGAATCTCCGACCTTGACGAAACAATCTTCTGAAGGGTCCCAGTTGAAAAGCTCATTTATGCCAAGGTCCCCTGTCTCAGGGTCAACGTTAAGGACTTCCACAAGGCTTTGGGTTCTTCTCACTCTTTTCTCTTCTATGTATGCCTGCTTCTGAATGCAGAGTACATCAAGAGACTGCAACATGACATTGGGTACATTTATTGGCTCGTGTGTAAGCCTGTTTATAACAGTCTGTACATCTCCTGCGTGCATTGTTGAGCTTGTTGCATGCCCTGTTGACATCGCCTGGAAAAGCGTAAGGGCTTCACTACCTCTCACTTCACCCACAATGATGAAATCCGGACGTTGTCTGAGAGAAGCCTTCAAAAGGTCAAACATGGAAACTTCTCCGGTAGAGTCTCCAGCAAAACTTTGCCTTGCAATCCCGGAAACCCAGTTGTTGTGGTAGAGTAAGAGTTCCCGTGTGTCTTCGATAGAGACGATCTTGGCTGTGGAAGGCATGAATAGGGATGTAGCGTTGAGCATAGACGTTTTCCCCGACGCCGTCCCTCCTGCAAAAAGAATATTGTGGCCATTTTCGATGACCAACCAGAGATATACGAGCATATCAAGGTCGCATGTGTTAAAGCCAAGCAGGTCTATGGGAGTTATGGGATCTTTCCTGAACTTACGGACAGTAAAAGAACTGCCTCTTGGAGTAATTTCTCTTCCTAAAACAGCCTGAAGCCTCGATCCGTCCTGGAGTCTCGCATCCACTATTGGCTGGCTTACAGAGACATGCTTATTATTCAACTGGCACATTTTAATTACAAGGGAATCAAGTTCTTCGTCTTTAAAAGAAATATTACTTTCAATATTGAGATATCTCGTATGATAAATGTAAAGGGGAACTTCTGCCCCATCGCATGAAATATCTTCTATATAAGGATCATAAAGAAGGGGATTGATTTTCTCGTAGCCTAGCAGGTTTCGCCTAAGGTAATATATAATTTTTTGAAGTGCTGGTGCCGAAACTTCAGCCTTATAACATTCTAGAAGAAAGAGAGCTTTATCCACCAGGAATGCATCCTTTTCTAATCTGGAAGTTGTAGCACCCAGAATCAGGATATCCTGAAAATCCTCATAAATCCTTTCCAGAAGCTCTTTCTCAAACTTTGTGAGCGCAGGTTCGATAAGCCTATAATATCTTGTTCGGCGGTCCTCCAGAATCGATACAAAATTGTAAGGTTCCTGAAGCCAGTATCTTTCGATTTCTTTTAACCCCCCAGGAACTGTAAACTCTACAAGAGGCCCCTCTTTTTCCGAATCATAAGCTGGCAGAGTCCTCAAAGGCTTATCAAAGTAAATCCTAGCCTTCTTTACGATCTCTGATATGGAGTTAAAATCGCCCTTTTTCCCCAATAACCCCGAAATGAACTTATTCTTTGCTAATATTTCTTTTACTTCATCCATACTTTAGCCTTCAGGTTTCTCCTTAGGTCATATAAGATCAACATCTTATAAAAACTTTCTATGTTTCTCAGTGTATCCTAAATTTTAGTTCCTGGACATAATTAATATCCATCCTTTATTTCCGGTTTTAACGGATTATAAGCTCTTTTAAGAGAAAAATTACTTTATTTAATTTGAATACACTTAATAAATTTATTAAAACTACCTGGTAAATTTATTAGAAATAATAAATTTAAATGATGTAAATTGGACGTCAGTTAAAATTATAAAAGTTACACTCTCAATGCAAAATTAATAATCAATTTCAAAATAAGGCGCTGTTTCGAGGGCTTTCCCAGGAATATTTTTAAAATACTGAAATAATAATTTATAAAGTCTTATCTCGATCCTGAGGATAGGCTCAAAGAAAATATCTTTCCTTACAGGCTGGCAGCTCTTATTTTTGCAGCCCGAGTCCCGTCTCGGCAGAGTTGCGGCTCTGCAGTGTGCTGTCCGTTTCACTCCCCGAGTTCCGCTTCGGGAGCACAGGAAATCGGAGATTTTCTGGGAGTTGCGATATAATCGCAACAGCACGGGGCCCTTTTCGCTTCGCTCAAGAGGGCTGATTTATTAAGATAATAATAAGCTTCGCTCAAGCAGACTAAATGAATGTAACAATTATTTTCGCTCGTTCAAGCAGACCAATTTATAAATAAAGACACTGAGCTGGCTCGAGAGGACTAATTAAAAAACTTATGCTTTTTCGCTTTTTTCGTGTTTTCCGTGTGCTGTGGTCGAAAAATATGGGGTCGATTAGAACCGCCGACAGCACGGGATATATGGAAGAAAAAAGGACGGACGACACAGCTTTTTCGTGCCGTCGGGATTTTTCATGGTTTCAGGGCAATAAGCGAGTTAGGTGTGAATGTCTTGTTCGAAATTGTTTGCTTCAACTGCAGAACTATTCATTTGCGGACTGAGGCTTTTTCTGCTCTTGTGACCACTTCCATGCCTTCCTGCATGAGTTCTTCTGCCCTTTCTTGCTTTTTTGCCTCGGCAAAGACCCGGAAAATCGGCTCCGTGCCCGAGGGGCGGATAAGAATCCAGCCGTCTTCGTACCAGATTTTGACTCCGTCGATGGTGTCCATCTTGAGCCCAAGCCCTGAAGCTTCGAGTTTCACTCTTTCCATCGTAGCCTGTGTATCTACAGATGGGATTTTTGTCTTTGCGTTAAAATACTCAGGCACACTGTTAGCAAGCTCAGAAAGTCTCTTTCCACTGGCCAGAATTTCAAGGATTTTGGCACAGGCCATTGCCCCGTCCCTGCAATACTGATGTTTGGGGAAAATAAGGCCTCCATTGCCCTCGCCTCCGAAGACTGCATTTACTTCCATCATCTTTCGGGCGACGTTGATGGAGCCGACAGCTGTCCAGTAAAGTTCAACGCCTGCATTCTTTGCCACATCGGCCATGCGCTGCGAAGAGCTAACAGGAGTTACTACAGGCCCTTTTTCGCGTTCAAGCATGTATTTTGCCATCATGGCAAGCAGAATTTCTTCATTTACGAATTCGCCATTCTCATCCATGAAGACTATTCTATCTGCATCCCCATCATGAGCTGCTCCGAAATCCGCGCCGGTCATCTTCACAAGTTCGGAAAGTTCGGTCAGGGCTTCAGGCAAGGGTTCGGGATTCCGCCAGGGAAAAGTCCCGTCAGGTTGAGCTCCAAGAGTTAGAACATTGCAGCCCAAATTCCTGAGCAGGAAGGGAAGAGTGAGAGAACCTGCTCCGCAACCCGTATCAACAACTACTTTGAGTCTGCGGCTGCGGATAGTTTCAGCATCTACCGACTTAATAATGTTCCTGATATAATAATCATTGACTTCAGGATCGGTTCTAAAACTGCCGGTTTTTTCCCAGGATACAGTGGAATATTTTCCTGAGAGGTAAATTTTTTCTATTTCTTTTTCTCCATCCCTGGGAAATTCTGTGCCGTCCCCTGCAATCAATTTGATTCCATTATATTCTCTTGGGTTGTGGGATGCCGTAATTACAATCCCGGCATCAGCATAGTCACGCACATAATACTGAATAGAAGGAGTAGGAACAGTTCCCACATCAATTACTTCCAGACCTGTTGAAAGAGCCCCGGCAATTGCGGCAGACTTCAGCATCTGGCCCGAAATCCGGGTATCACAGCCTATTGCAACCGTGCCTTTCGAACCCATGTATGTACCAAGGCTCCTGGCTAAATTGACTGCCAGTTCTGGATTTACGTATTCATTGGCGATACCACGTACACCGTTCGTTCCGAATAATGCCATGTAAGGTCTCCGTCTTTATGATTTAAGTGAGAATTATGTCACTCAGGCAAATTTGTTCTTTAATTAGAGTTATTATGGTAAACAAAGCTCTGATACAAATAGAACTCTCATACTAAAAATGTTTATGGTGATTCTTAAAATGCTGCTATTTGGAAACATTCTAAAAATCAGAAATAATGCCCATTGGAATCATCTATAGACTCCCTTTTCCATCCGTAAAGCATCTGACTATAGGACTGGCAAATACATATATCTTATTACGGAAAATTCGATATTAATGGCCGTTGAAAAGATCGAAATGATAAAAGAGGCTATAAAAGCCAGAGGTAGCGCAGTCATTGCGTTTTCAGGAGGAGTAGACAGTGCAACTCTTGCAGCGCTTGCCTTTGAGGTACTGGGAGAAAAAGCCCTTGCCATAACCATAGATTCCCCGCTTTTTCCCAGGCAACAGCTGGAAGCAGCTGTTCAGACAGCCTGTGAAATCGGAATTCAGCACAAAGTCCTCCCATTTTCCCAGATGAGCCTTCCTTATTTCTCTGCAAATACAATAAACAGATGCTATTTCTGTAAAAAAGCCCTGCTAGAAACTCTCCTGGATTTTGCAGAGAAAATGGGATATAATGTCTTACTTGAGGGCACAAACTCCTCTGAAATAGAGGGAGAAAACCGTCCTGGATACAGGGCAGTACAGGAAGCCGGAAAAAAGGTTTTTTCTCCTTTCGTGGAATTGAATGTGACAAAAGAGGAGATAAGGGAAATTGCTTCAGGAATCTCCCTTTCAGCAGCTAACAGGCCGTCTGCAGCCTGCCTTGCCACACGTATTCCTTATGGGCAGCCCATAACTGCAGAGGTCCTCCAGAAAATAGAGAAAGCCGAAGAATATCTATTTTCCCTTGGTTTTACCCAGTTCAGGGTCAGGATGCATGAGAATCTTGCCAGGATAGAAGTAATTCAAGAAGAGATAGAAGACGCTTTACGCAAAAGAGAGAAAATTTCGCGACATCTGAAATGCCTGGGGTTTGACTATGTGACCCTCGACCTTGAAGGCTTTCGGAGTGGAAGCATGGACGAACCTTCTATCCGGGAAAAAGAGAAAAGATTGAAGAGATTCTCAGAAAAAACTAATTACTGAAAACATGACAGAAATTCTCATTCGAAAAGCCGAGAAATCGGATCTTCTGGCAATCCAGAGGCTTCTATCAACTTACTTTCTTGACATGGAAGGACTTGAGCCAGAAGACTTCGTGCTGGCAGAAACCGATGGAAAAATCACAGGATGTGCTGCCCTTATAAAATCCGCATCCGGCGGAAAAGATTTTCTGGAAATTCATTCCATTGCAGTCCATCCGAACTTTCGGGGAAAAGGAATTGGGACCAGGCTTATTAAGTATCTCCTGACAATGATTGGCTATCAGGCCTGCGATTTATATGTTAGGACTACATCTCCTCGTTTTTTTGAAAAACTGGGTTTTATAGAGATTGAAAGTTCCGAAAAGCTGTTTCTCTGGGAAGATTGCAAAAATTGTGATCATTTTAAGAAGTGTACGCAGTATGCGATGAAGTATGCTTGCAATTGCTAAACTTCTGGCTCAATTGTTTAACCTTTACACCAGAATCTCCAGATCAAATATCTGGCGTCCTGTTGTTCGAAAAATCAAGAAAATAAGAGATTTTTTCCTGTTCTGAATTTTTTATTGAGCCTAGCACAAAACTTTACTAAAAATTAGCATACTGCTAAATTTCAATCACCATTTTTTATGAAATTGATTGAAGTGTTAATTGTTAGATACTTTGGTCATACAGATTATATGGATATTTAAAAGTTGTACTATTTGGAATTCAATCGGGTATGAAATAAACGATTGGAATTCCAAATCCAGAAAATTGATTGGAATCCAAAATCCAGAAGCTCGGTCAGTTACTTACAAAATGAGATCTCGAAAAGTAATTTTGAGTTTTGGATCCTCTCCTTGGTTCGGTTAACTGTTAGCGGAATCAATGCAAAATTTATACAATCTTAGTAAAAATAAAGAAGTTCTATAAGTATTTTATACAAGGACATTTCATTCATTTAGCAACCATTGCAAATAGTTTGAATTTAACGGAAGGATATTTTCAATTTTTTCCCGGTTGTTTAGCGATGGTAGCCAATGTAAGCGAAACCAATGTTATATTTTGACAACTCTGAGGAATAATTGATACTATAAGAAACGATAACGATAAGAGGAAGGAGAAATGAAAAAGAAAGAAAAAGCGTATTCAATGGCTTTAGCTTCAACATTTATTATATTTTTAATTTTTGTTTCATCTGCTGCAGCGGCACCCATTGGAAATGGGCCTCACAACTTCACCATACCGGAGATTAGCAGTGGAGCAGGGGACCTCTCAGATGACCAGGTTGTATTAGATGGGAATTCTACCTTAAAAAGTGCTGCAGCAACGGCATCTACTGTGAGTGCTGCGCCAAAGATCACTGAGAAGCGTATCACTACCAATGCGTCAGAGCAGTACGACCCTATTATCTATGGTAACAGGATCGTGTGGACAGATTATCGCAATGGAAACGCTGATGTCTACATATATGATCTCTCCACTAAAAAGGAGCCTCATACTACCAATGTATCAGATCAGTATTCTCCAGATATCTACGATAATAGAGTCGTGTGGGAAGATGATCGCAATGGAGGAAGTGATATTTATCTGCAAGATCTCTCCACTAAAAAACAAACTCGGATCATCACAAGTGGAGTTGCATCAGTCCTGCAATCTACGGTGACAAGATTGTCTGGACAGGTTATCCCAGTGAAGGAGAAGAAGGTTACAATATTTACATGTACGACATTTCCACCAAAAAGGAAACTGAAATCACTACCGCGGAGCAGCTCGCTACCCTGCTATCTATGGTGATAAAATAGTGTGATAATGATGATGTAATGGAAACTCGATATTTACATGTACGATTTTTCCACTAAAAAGGAAACTCAGATCACCACCAATGGATCAGATCAATACTATTCTGAAATCTACGGTAACAGAATTGTATGGATGGACTAACGCAATGAGAACTTCGATATCTACATGTACGACCTTTCCACTAAAAAGGAAAAGAGGATAACCACCAATCCATCAGCTTCATCTTCTCCGCAAATCTACGGAGACAGGATAGTGTGGTATGATGATCGCAATGGAAACTGGGATATCTATGTGTACGATCTCGTCACTGGCCAGGAAAGTCATACTACCGATAAATCAGATCAGTACAATCCAGATATCTATGGTGACAACATAGTGTGGACGGATTATCGCAATGGAAACGCTGATATCTACATGGGTACCCTTTCAACCTCTCCTGTTGCTGCATTCTCTGCATCTCCAACCTCTGGGAAAGCTCCACTGAAAGTGCAGTTTACTGACAAGAGTACAGGAACACCGACTTCATGGAAATGGAGTTTCGGAGACAAGACATATTCAACAGCCAAAAATCCTTCACATAAGTACAGTAAAGCTGGAAAATACACTGTGAGCTTAACAGTAAAGAATGCTGCTGGAAGTAACACTAAAACCATGTCTGAATATATTAAAGTCTCCAAAAAGTAATGAAAATCTTAGATTGAAAAACAGTCAAAAGGCCAGGGAGAAAGGATAGTGAGGGTTCTCGATCAAGTCTGACCAAAAAAGTCGAAAGTATCTTTTTGTCAGATTTGAGAACTACATTTTTTACGATTTTCAGTAACTGGCTCTCACAATCCAATTTCTTAATTTATTTTAAGCTAATTTAAGATGTTCAAAGTCTTTATCTTTCATTTTTGTGTTAAAAATCTAATATTAAAAAGACCTGTAAAGAAGCTTGAACAGACTCGATAAAGGTTGACGAAACATTATTTTACGAGAAAAAATAATGAAACAGCTTATGCTCACCCTTGGGATAGTAAATACCTACGATAAGATCAAAGTTCTCGATGCGCATTATCGTGCAATTGCGAGAGCTGCTCCAATCTGCCATGCTTTTGGATTCCACCTTGCCCTTTACGATTTTCCATTCAAAATGACCGCAGAAGAACTTGTGGCTTATGTGATGGAAAAAACCACAATAGGGGAATCAGGAAGTTATCTCAAAGTACTTCACGAAAAAAATCACCTGTCGGTATCCAATCTTCCAAAGAAAGGGTTCCCTTCCCAGTTTGGGGATATCGTAATTACTACCTCAAAACCTGACCCAAAAAGACAGGTTACGCCCGTAAAGATTGCCGAAGAAGCCCTTCGAAATCGTTCATTTCTGTTTCTTGTAGGGCTCGGGCACAAAGGGCTTCCAAAAGAGCTTTTTGAGAGAGGAAAGTATCATCTTGACATTACCTGCAAAGGGCTTTCTCTTGAGACCTGCACTGCGATAGGGGCGATTCCGGCATATCTGTCAGGGCTCATGGCAAATCTGGAAGTTAGAAAGTAAACTTTTAACTTAATTTTTCAAGCTCAGATATATAGAATCCTTCCAATCATTCGCTCAAAATACTCGGGTTAATTCAAAAAATTTCAAGTTAATTTAAAAGATATTCCGGAATCAATATATATCACGAATGACAATTAATACTTGTTGTGGGTAAGAACAACGCTTGTTGCGCTGTTATGGGTTTTTAGCCCGAAGGACATAGAATTCTGGCCTGCTTTTAGGGTTTCATCCAGAAGGATTGGAAGTTCTAACCTTAACGCAGGAATTATCCTGAAGGATTTAGAGTCTGACTTTGATTGAAGGAACTCCTTGAGGGATTGAGAATTCTAATCTGCATTCGATGGCCGTATCTGAAAAGGCTCGGAACTGTAACCCGGATTGCAGGACTTTCGTATCCCGAAGGACTTATTCTGACCCGTATGTAAGCGCAAGCATTGAAGAGACAGGAGGAAAACTATGAGTGAATTAACACATGAATGCGGAAAAAGAAGCGAATATGGATATAAGCACCACGAAAACGGTTACCATGCCGTTGTGAAAGGCTGTACTGACAGCCTTGACTCAGATGAATTAGACCTTTACCGCTTTATGATAGGCGGAATGCAGGGTAAATAACCTGCACAACCTTTTTTTATTTCTCGTTCCTAAAAAAGAAGCATGTACGATGTATATGCGGTCCGCGAAGATTTCCCTGTTTTGAAAGAAGTCGTGTACCTTGACAGCACAGCGACTACTCAGACTCCCATACCTGCAGTTGAGGCTATGGTCGATTATTTTTACAGGTATGCTGGTAATCATGGGAGAGGAGCCCATCGTCTGGCCAGGGAGACCACAAACCGCTATGAGGATGCGAGGGAAACTGTTGCCCATTTTCTAAACGCAGAACCTTCAAAGACCATTTTTACGAAAAATACCACTGAAGGAATCAACCTTATTGCAAACAGTTATCCCTGGGAGGCTGGAGACCATATTGTTACAACTTTGCTTGAACACCATTCGAATCTTCTGCCCTGGCTGCGCCTTCAAAAGAAAGGGGTAAACGTCACGATTGTAAGCCCGGACAGCAAGGGCAGAATCGACCCCTCCCTGATAGAAAATGCCTTTACTGAGAAAACCAAACTGGTTGCCATAACTCAGGTTTCGAATGTATTCGGCTCGATCCAGGACGTAAAAGGTATCACTAAACTTGCACACCGACATGGCATAGAAGTCCTGATTGATGGTGCCCAATCCGCAGGACATATGCCGGTCAGCCTCAAAGACCTTGGATGTGATTTTTTTGCAACTGCCGGACATAAAGGCTTGCTGGGACCGCAGGGAACTGGCGTACTTTATATTAAAGAACCCGAAACTCTCGAAAGCGCCTCAGTAGGAGGAGGTACAGTGTCGGATGTTGAGGGGTATACCTATGTGCTGGAGCCTTCTCCTGCCTGTTTTGAAGCAGGGACACCAAATATTCCAGGAGTTATAGCGTTAGGAAGAGCAGTAGAATATGTGGAGGATATAGGGGTTTCAGAAATCGAAACGCATGAGATAAAGCTTTCAAGAGAAACTGCGAAAAGGCTCTCCGAACTCGAGCATGTGGAGGTCTATGGGCCTGAAGACAGGGCAGGAATAGTACCTTTTAATGTTAAAGGGCTCCATGCCCATGATGTTGCCCTTATCCTTGACCAGACCAAAAAAATCTGCGTCAGGAGCGGACATCATTGTGCAATTCCGATTACTCGCTTCCTGAAAGTGGACAGTACTGTAAGAGCTTCTTTTGCACTATATAATACAGAAGAAGAGGTAGACATACTGGTAAATGCAGTTGCCGGACTCAAGGCACTCGTTTCCTGATAAAAAATACTCTGAAAACTAAAAACAAGATCAGTTATCCAGTGGACAGAACTCACCGCTTCTTAAGATCATAAAATCATTTTTTCATGGGTCGCGTACTGTTGCGATTACATCGCAACTCCCCGAATATCTCTTATTTCCTGTGCTTCCGAATGAAATTCGGGGAGCGAAACGGACGGCGGGCTCTCAAGACGGGACTCGGGCCAGTCGCAATTCGGGAGGCTCAGCTCGGGTTAGGCATAGTTCAGGACGTGCTGGCTTTTTGAAATTTTTTCTCTTATTTTGAGATTTTTCTCTTATTTTTTGACTGAAATTTTTGATTGCAATTCCTTATTTTGGACATTAATATAACTTTTCCTTTCAAAGATAACCATTTTGTTTAGTATGCTTTAATTTCAAATTAGTAGCAATAAATTATAAATACGTTAATTACTTTATTACTTATGGGGCTAAAAACAAAGTATCCTCCCACAAAGAAGTAAAACAAAGTATCCTCCCACAAAGAAGTATATGCCAGTGTGAGAGTCTCCTAAGCTGAAAAATGAGTGTCTTCTTAATTGGAAAAAGTAGCAGAAGGTTCTGAAATTGTTTAATTAAAAGAACAACCGGTAGTACAAGATCAACAAAAGTGCAAGATTAATAAATTAGCTTAAAAAAAGTTCAGTCAAAATGAAGAATAAATAAGCATATTCCAGAAATGTAATATGAGCTGGAAAAAAATAGAAAATACGGACCTGAACCCATATTCGGGTTACTGGAGTTGATAAAAGAAGACGATAACAGGATCAAAAGCAAATAAAATGTGCGGAATTATCTAGAGATCAAATAACTTGTGCTGAATTGTCTCAGGTAGTTTATTGAATCCAGAACGATAAGATTGGGTTCTAAAGCCGGTAATGGAATTTCAATATCGGCTTTCACTCTAATCTCTCTAATTTTTACTTTTTTTCATATTTTTCGGTGTCTTTCCCAGTATCCTGTGAGTTTCCCGTCAAGGGCAAGTTTTCCGAGCTCTTTCCTTACTTTGTCACTTACTTCTGCCGGGACAGCAGATGCATATGGAGTTCCTGGCAGGGGAGTCAGGTAATGAGCCCTTACAGTGCCTCCTTTCCTGCAGATCCAGCGGACAAGGTCAAGGCTTTTTTCCTGGTCTTCCTCGGTTTCTGTGGGAAGGCCGAAAATGAAATCAACTGCAGGAACAATTTCATGCTCCAGACAGCACTCAACGGCTGAAACGGTGTCTCCTACAGTATGCCCTCTCCTGATCTCTTTGAGAATGAGGTCACTGCCGGACTGAGCACCAAGGCTGAGGCTGTCGTTTGCACAATATCTCCTCACAAGTTCAGCCGACTCGTCGGTCACGAATTCCGGGCGCACTTCCGAAGGAAAAGTCCCAAAAAAAATTTTTTTACCTGGCAGTTTGTGAAGTGTAGAAAGCAATTTTTCCACCCTATCAAACCTGGGGTGAATTCCGTCACTTCCGTAGCCAAAGGCATTTGAGGCTATAAAGCGAAGGTCGTTATAATATCTTGCATTTTTCACAATGGAATCTATGCTTCTGTGCCTGACTTCTCTTCCGAAAAGTCTTGGAGTCTGGCAGTACCTGCAGCCCCATGGGCATCCTCTGCTAATTTCAATGGGAGCACGGAGTTTTTCAGGGTTAAAACATGGGTAGGCATCAAGGTCTGCATAAGGCCTTTTAGAAGTTGTGACAACCTTGCCGGTTCCTGAGTCCCGGTATGCAATGCCCCTCACTTTTCCCGGATCTCCCCCTTCCTGGATTACTTTTACAAGTTCCGGAAGGGTTTCCTCTCCTTCCCCGATCACGACATAATCGAAATATTCAAGCGTCTCCTCTGGAACCCCGGATGGATGAGGACCTCCTGCGATGAAAATCGAATCCGTACCTGCATTTTTCACTTCCATGAATACCTTTGCTGCCTGGCGCGTTGTAAAGCTATATATCATGATCCCGTTTACAGGTTTGTCTGCAAATCCGGCGTCTGGCAGTAAAGGGGAAAGGACTGCAAAGCTGTAAGAGTTTTTCTTGCTGTAGCGGAAGTGTACGTCCACTATTTTTTCCTCCGTTTTTATAAATAAAGGGTTCTCTTCAGGGAATGGGCTTAAAAGGGATTAGAGTAAAGCATAGAAGGCCCAGGATAAAGGTAATAATTCCCAGAAAAATGCGTTTTTTGTCCAGTTCTATCTGATCATGCAGGGGAGAAGGATGCCCGGCTGCTGCGAAAACCCAGAGAAGAAGAGCCCAGAAAATCCATATAACCCCATCTTCCTTAAGCCAGTAAATTACATAAAGCCCTATAAGGAACAGTATACGCGGCATCAGGAAAGAAACCTTTTCAGCCTTTTTTCCAAGCATCGCCCTGAGGATATGCCCCCCGTCAAGTTGCCCTGCAGGAAGAAGGTTGAGCAGGGTCACGAACATTCCTACCCAGCCTGCAAAGGCTACAGGATGCAGATTCTCCCCTGTAGCACCGGCAAGGTTCTGGATAAATACGAAAAGAGGGGGAAGGCCGAGATCAAACATCATAGAATCTTGCAAAGGTTTTACAGATGGCACTTCAAGGTTAAGTCCTATGAAAGTGACTGCGATTGACATGAGCAGTCCTACAAGTGGTCCTGCAATCCCCACATCAAAAAGCGCTTTCCGGCTGGGCACAGGTCCATTATATCGGATTACTGCTCCCATAGTGCCGATAAAAGTGGGAAACGGAATGAAATAGGGAAGAGATGCCTTCATCCCATGATACCTGGCCATTGCATAATGAGCCATTTCATGGGAACCGAGAACCGCCATTATGGCAAGGGTAAAAGATAAACCCCGAAAAAGCTGGATAGGTTCGTTTTCAAGGTCCGCTCCGAGCATCCAGGCTCCGCAAACCATGGTTGTAAAAACGGTCGCTATGAAAAGGACAAGGTTTAACCAGGTCTTTTCCTTTGCCTTCTTTTCAGGACTAACCAGCAGTACATATTCCCCAAGCTCGTACTTTATAGTAGCTCCGAACCCAAACTGCTGTAAAGGTGCCCAGATTTCTCCTACAACGTTCTCAGCATCGGTTCTCGGAGTTCCATAGAAATAAAGGGCTTCCCCGGAATTCTGGATCTCATACACGTCAAATACCCTAGCTATGAAAGGGTATAAACGCGAAACCGCTTCTTCGGCATTGAGTTTTCCACGGTCTTTTTTATGGTTTTCTCGGTTCATTTTGGGGTTCCAATCTCCGCAACTTAAGGTTTCATTTTCGGGTTTATCCATTCCTATTTTAAAACTTTATATATGATTTTTCGTTTTTACTTGTTCCCGTTTTCGTTTTTACTTGTTCCCGTTTTCGTTTTTACTTGTCCCCGATTTGATAAGTTCAATATATCCTCTGCTTCCGTTAACCAGAACAAGATCCCCGTTATTCAATACTTCGTAGGGGCTCTTTTCAAGCATATCGACTAGTGGGATTTCGGAAATAATGGCTCCAACTGCCACTATAGGTTCGGTTTCCAGGTTTATGATCGCTGCAGGAGCAGCTCCGTTTTTTTTCAGCTGATACATTACATACGAACCAACTGTAGAGCCTTTTCCGTGGGGAAAAATAAGAACTTTACCTTTGATCGATTTTCCTGCAAGAACATGGTTTCCTTCAATTATAATTCCGGTTTTCGGGTCTACACTGCCAAGGAAAGAAATGGGGTCTCTGGAGAGCAGTACTTCCCCTTTTGCACACCCTCTGGAAATTGTCCTGCCTTTAAGTTTAATTGAAATCACCTGCCTTTTTTTCTACCCTGCCTACTGCCTCCTCGATACATGCTTCCATACTTCCGTATACGGCTTCAGCCCCGCACATCCCTGGCACGTAAGCAAGAGCCTTTCCCGAATTCACCATGACGCAGGAGTAATTGTTGGTTGCAGGAGAAACCACCATGCAGGTGTCACAGATAACCTTAGCTCCACTTTTTTCAATAGCCCGAATTTGCTCAGGATAACGATTTGCAAGCTCCCTTGAGGTAAAAATCCAGAATTCCTTTGAAACTGTTTTTCCTTTAAGGAGTTTGGCTGCCTTTTCAAGCTCGGCTGCAGAGCAGTGAGGACACCCCACAGTTATCAATTCGGGTTCTCGGCATGCTTTTCTCAGGCTCTCGTATACTTCATCAAGCTGATGTCTCTCAATAACAATTTTCTCTGCCGGTTCTTCAAAATCCAGCCTGCAAGCCTCAGGCGTGATACCATCCACATGGTAAAGGGCAACTGCTCCTGAAGCTGCCATTGCAGCTCCGAGAGCTTTTAATTCATCTGCATCTGGAATATCCCTGAGATGAAATAAAGGCACTCTGCTCCCTGCAAGTTTGCCAGCCACATAACCGAGTGCACCATAATCCGATCCGTTCAATGAACATTCCACATCAATTGAGATCTCAGGCACGCGGTTTTCATCCAGATGGAACCCGTAGTTTGCGGTTTTCCCGAGGAGTGCTGCAGAAAGGGCTGATGGTCCGCCTTCCCGATTTGTCCTGGCCCCGATCACGGAATTTGCATAGGAAACGGCTGATGATTCGCTCCATGCAAGATGGTCCCCATAAATGACATCAAAACCCTCAAGGGTATAAGGTGTGCACGTGCATTCACAGCGAATTCCCAGTTTTTCATATGCCTGAATAATCAATTTTTGTTTTTCCGCAAAATCAGGCGAGATCCTTAGCCTTTCCCAGTCTCGGAGGTCCATTCCAGCAGGGTTCAGAATTGCAGGAACCTTAACCTTGCCCTTCAGGTCCGAAATCCATTCAAGACCTGCATCGCCTATAGTTTTGTAAGAGACGCCCGCTATCTGGGCACTTTTGATGGGGATAAGCCCGTCAGCGCCGTAAATATCTCCAAGAGCCACCAGGATTTCTATGGCCTGCCTTAGAGTCTCCCCGGCTTCTCCATTCAGGATTTGCTCTTCTTCTTTTGTGAGGTACATGCAAATTCACTCTGTAATTGCCAGTGATTGAAACAAATGTGTATCCGCACCTGCAGGCCTTCTATTAAAGAAGTTCCGACAAGTTACCTTTATCTATCCTTTTACTTATTCTTCCGGGATCACTGCCCTTTCAAAATTTTCTTTCTCTACAAGGACCTTTGTGGCATCAATTCCCACTTTTGTGGTTGTTCCGTCAGGAGCTCCTCTTGGGTCTAAGGAACTGCCTCGAACATTAGGGATAATAAGAATATCCATGTCTCCTTTTACCCTGGTCGCAATTGCAAACTCAACATCATTCGGGTCAAAAATATTTATATCATCGTCCACAACAACCACATGCTTGAGGCTCGTATGAGCTGCAAAGGCTGCCATAATAGCGTTTTTTCCGTCTCCTTCGGTCTGTTTCTCAATCTGAACAACTGCATGAAGATAACAGCATCCTCCTTCTGTCAACACCACGTTTTTGACAGTAGTAACTTCCCCGACAGCCCTGTAAATCCTTGGCTCGTAAGGCACACCCATCATCAGGAGATGTTCTGGGCCAGCCGGCAGAATGCCGTGATAGATCGGGTCTTTTCTGTGGAGAATTCGGGTGATATGGATCACAGGTTCTTTTCTTACCACATCATAGGTTCCCGTAATGTCCACAAAAGGTCCTTCCTCAACCTTTTCTACAGGATCAACATAACCCTCAAGCACAATCTCGGCATGAGGAACCTTTACTCCATTTGCGCACTCAAAAAGTTCTACAGGGGCTCCGCGCAGGGCGGCTGCATATTCGAATTCTTTTCCCACAGGAACCCTTGTCGAAGTTGCGTAGATAATTGTCGGGTCGCAGCCAAGCACGATTGCGACAGGTAGAGGTTCGCCTCTTTCGGCTGCTTTTTTGTGCAGGATATAGGTATGCCTTGGAGGAACCAGACGGGCTGCGAGCTGATCTTTTCCTGCAAGCATAAGGCGGTGAATAGAAGCGTTAATCGTACCTCCGTATTCGGAAACGACAATCCCCGCAGTTATATAGGGGGCTCCGTCTTTTTCAAAATGCGTAAGGATAGGGAGTTTTGTCAGGTCAACATGGTCTTCCACTACCTCCAGAGTTGGAGACTCTGACACCAGCCGCACTTCGCCCTCAGGAGAAACTTCCGAAAGCCTCTTTATGATTTCTTCTTTAGGGACTCCAAGCATGGAAGCCAGTTCATCTCTTGATCCAAGCAGGTTCATTATGACTTTTGAACCTGAAATATCATGGAAGAGAACCGGGGCTTTTGCGGTTTTTGCAATTCTTGAAGCTTCGAACCTTGGAGAAACAGTTTGCGGAATTTCTACCAGTTTTCCATTTTCTTTTAACTGGTTGATAAAATCTCTAAAACTCATGGGTATCTGAGTACCAAAAAGCTGTCAGATAATAAAAAGATTATCCGATTGCCGAACAGAAATAACTGCCGGACTCACGAACCTTATCGGTGAGTATACAAAATTGGATAAAGCAGGGCTTTTACGCCTACAAACCCTGTCATTTTAACATTCATCGAGCATGAAAGCCCTGGGTCTTATTATCCTTTTCTTCTCATACTGGTCAAAGCAGTGGGCTATCCAGCCTGAGACCCTTCCGATTGCAAAAATGGAGGTTGCAAGTTGAGGAGGAATATCCATATACTTGTAGATAACACCCGAGTAGAAATCCACGTTCGGATATATTGGCTTTCCTTTTTTCTCCACAAGTTCACGGAAAATGGTATTTTCTATTGCTTCGGCTGTTTCGTACCAGTGCATATCCCCTTTTGCTTCTGCGAGTTGCCTGGAGAGCTGCTTGAATATAGTGCCCCTGGGGTCATGGGTCTTGTATACTCGGTGCCCGAAGCCCATGATTTTTTCTTTCTTTGCCATCTTTTCGAGGACAAACTTCTCTGCATTTTCCGGGCAGGCAATTTCTTCTATCATGTTTATGACTTCTGCCCTTGCCCCTCCGTGCAGGGGACCTTTTAGGGTGCAGAGCCCGGAAACAATAGCTGAGTACAGGTCTGAAAGGGTGGAAGCTGTAACTCTTGAAGAGAAAGTGGAAGCATTTAGCTCGTGTTCGGCACTTAGGATGAAGTCTTTTTCCATGACCTCAGCTTCCAGCTGACTTGGTTTGCTTCCTCTTATCATGTACAGGAAGTTAGCTCCGTGGGAGAGGGACGGGTCAGGGAGTACAGGTTCTTTTCCATTTGCTATTCTATAATAAGCAGCAACTATGGTTGGGATCTTGGCAATTAACCGTATGGCTTTTCTCATATTTCCTTCTGGAGAGCTGTCGTTAATGTCCGGGTCGAACTGTGATATGAAAGAAACAATTGTACGGAGTGCATCCATAGAGTCAATATTGAAATTGCACATGCGAATAACGTCCATCACCTCCCTGTTGACTTCACGCTCTCCATGCAGGCGGGCTGAATATTCGGCAAGTTCCTGGTCTCCAGGGAGTTCTCCCCGGATAAGCAGATAGGATACTGCATCATAGGGAAGCTCAACCAGCTGGTTAATGTCTATTTCCCTGTATTTCAGAACGCCCTCCAACCCGTCTATGAAACATATATTTTTACTCATTTTCTACCTCGCAGTTATGCATAGAGGATTTTCAAAAAACTTTGAAATTTGGGGAATCCTCTGTTTATCATGGAAGATTTAATATGAAGGGTCTTGTGAGACCCAAAAATAGGGTGACAATGCATTCCTATTATCGTCGAATAAGTATATTAAATTTGTTGAAATTGTATCTCAAGATCTCTCTAATTATTTTTTCAATTTAAGGATGCTGCGGCTTTAGACCGTTTGGTTATATTAAATATGAAATATAATATTTTTCATAATCTACTTTTCCTCGAAATGCCTGCAGTTATTATAATAACTCTTTTCCCGGTTCGGGTAAAAAGAAAGGTTCCAAAAATAAGAAGATTTATGTAAAGCTTGCGGAACCTTTTCAAAAAACATTTTCATGCAATTCTGGTATTGCTAACCTATTATTTTTTCTTTACCGAATCCCGCAGAAACTTATGCAAAATCCCACCGTTCATGTAGTACTCGATTTCTACAGCTGAATCCAGCCTCAATATTACCTGAAATTGCACTTCTTCCCCATTTTCGTCCTTTGCCCTTACTGTAAGCTCTCCGTGGGGTTCCATGTATTCAATGCCCAGAATATCGTAGCTTTCCTTTCCTGAGAGGCCGAGAGTATCTGCATTATCTCCTTCTTTAAACTGCAGTGGAAGAACTCCCATGCCAACAAGGTTGCTTCTGTGAATACGCTCGAAAGACTCGGCAATAACCGCTTTTACCCCGAGCAGGAATGTGCCTTTAGCTGCCCAGTCCCTGGAACTGCCTGTCCCGTACTCCTTTCCTGCGATAACTATCAGCGGGATATTATTTTCCGCATAAAGCATAGCTGCATCATAAATCGGAATTCCTCCGCAGGATTCCTCTGGAAAGTCCTCTTTCCTGAGATGGTACACGGTCCAGCCTCCTTCTCTGGCTACAAGCCTGTTCCTGAGCCGGATATTCCCGAAGGTTCCGCGCATCATTACCTCGTGATTGCCCCTGCGGGACCCATAGGAATTGAAATCTTCAGGGTCCACACCCCAGGATATCAGGTACCTGCCTGCAGGACCATCTGATGGGATATCACCTGCAGGGGATATGTGATCTGTAGTAATGCTGTCTCCGAAAAGGGCCAGGACTCTTGCATTCTTTATACCCTCTGCCGAAGGTGGAGCAGGCGGGAAATCCACGAAATAGGGAGGCTGCTGAATATAGGTGGACATCGGATTCCAATCATAAAGGGTACCTGCCGGAATTTCAAGCTTCTTCCAGAGTTCGGGGCCTTCGAGGGCACCGGAATACTCTTTTTCGAACATTGAAGGTTTGATGCTGCTCTTTTCAGCGTCCCTGATTTCCTTCTCTGCAGGCCAGATGTCCTTGAGATAAACAGGGCGCCCGTTTGGGTCATAAGCAAGAGGATCAGCTTCGAGATTGATATTCACAGTACCTGCGATTGCGTAGGCAACAACAAGAGGCGGAGAGGCAAGGTAGTTTGCCCTGACAAGCGGATTAATCCGTCCTTCGAAGTTCCGATTTCCGCTGAGCACGGCTGCAACTGTAAGGTCATTTTCTTTAATCTCCTTTGCAACCTTTTCCGGCAGAGGCCCGCTGTTCCCTATACATGTCGTACAGCCATAGCCAACCTGGTGGAAACCCAGAGCTTCGAGATAAGGCAAAAGGCCTGCAGCTCCCAGATATTCCGTAGCCACTCTCGAACCGGGGGAGAGGCTTGTTTTTACAAAAGGCTTAACGTGCAGGCCCTTTTCTACAGCTTTCTTTGCGAGCAGCCCGGCTCCTATCAGCACTGAAGGGTTTGAGGTATTGGTACAGGATGTAATGGCTGCGATCACTACAGAACCATGTGTGACCCTGAAAGCCTTTTCCGGAGACCCCGCTTCACTTGCCTCTTCTGCACCAGGGAATTCAGTCTCTTCAAGAGGTGTCCCTCCTTCTCCTATCCAGCGCTGGTAAGCAGGGTCCCTGGAAAGCTCAGTTCCAGCCTCTTTTTTCCTGATAAAGGTCTGCTGCATAGTTTCACGGTAGTTCTCAGGCACCTGGCTTAAAAAGAGCTGGTCTTGAGGGCGTTTCGGGCCTGCAAGGCAGGGTTTTACAGTGCCCATATCAAGTTCCAGGGTATTGCTGAACACAGGTTCGGGTTTGTGGGTCGAATAGAGAAGGTCCTGAGCTTCCAGATACTTTTTCACAAGGTCAACCTGTTCTTCGCTCCTGCCAGTTCTTCGCAGGTAATTCAGGGTCTCGGCATCAGGTGGGAAAATTCCAAGGGTTGCCCCATATTCAGGAGCCATATTTGAGATTGTTGCCCTATCCGGAAGGGTAAGTGAGCTCAATCCTGGTCCGTAAAATTCTACGAACTTGCCGACAACTCCCTGCTTTCTCAGCATTTTTGTAATTGTCAGGACAAGGTCTGTAGCAGTAACTCCAGGTTTCAGTTTTCCGTAGAGTTTGAAACCCACAACTTCAGGCACAGGCATATAGTAAGGCTGCCCGAGCATCACGGCTTCGGCTTCTATGCCTCCCACACCCCAGCCGAGTACCCCAATCCCGTTAATCATTGTGGTATGTGAATCAGTCCCTACAAGAGTATCGGGGAATGCATACAGCTCACCATTTTTCTCCTTAAGATGCACAAGCGGGGTCAGGTACTCAAGGTTTACCTGATGAATTATCCCTCTTCCAGGGGGCACGACTCTGAAATTGTCAAAGGCTTTCTGGGCCCAGCGAAGGACGGAATAGCGTTCCCTGTTACGTTCAAACTCTTTTTTCTCGTTTTCCTCAAGAGAATACGAGGTTCCGTAGGAATCCACCTGAACTGAGTGGTCAATGACCAGGTCTACAGGGATAACAGGGTTGATTTTCGCGGGATCGCCTCCCAGGCGCTGCATTGCCGAGCGGAGGGCTGCCAGGTCTACTACAGCCGGAACGCCTGTGAAGTCCTGCATAATTACCCTTGACGGAATAAAAGGGATATCCCTCTTGCTTACATTTTCAGGATTCCAGCGAGCAAGAGCCTCCACATCCTCGGCAGCTATTATATGCTTTTCAGTATCCGCATGCCTGAGCAGGGATTCCAGCAGGATCCTTATGGAGTAGGGAAGCAGGGAAATTCCCTCAAAGCCCTTTTCTTCCAGTTTGCCCAATCTGTAAATCGTAGCTTTTCCCGCAGCTGTTTCGATAATGTCTCTTACCCCTAATGGGTCCTGACCTTCTCTCATATATTTCTTACCTCCAGCAAAAAGATGAAATAAAACTATGATATTATAGACTTTCTCTCTATTCTGTGAAAGCTCCATCTTGTTCTTAGACTATTTTATTCCTTCGGGTTTATTATCTCCCTTTTTTAAGATAGGAAGTTTACACATACTAACAGGTTTTCCTTTACTATTCCCTGGAATCCAGGAAATTACGCCTCAACTATATTATATATTAACCAATATAATAATTGTTGATTTTTAATCACTGGCTTGAGATACACTGGCTCTTCAATCTGTATTCTCCAAATGTTACAGCAGGAATGCCAGTGAATAAGAAAAAGAAGGGTATTAAAGAACGATTAAGAGAATAAGAAAGGTAATTAAAGAACGATTAAGAGAATAAGAAAGGTAATTAAAGAACGATTGAGAGAAAAATGGATTCATAACGGCTAAAAGCCCTGAAACCGTCTGAAACTTCCGCATTTTCAGGGATATAGTACAGTTCTGGACTCTATCATGTCTGGAATGCCTGAAATTAAAAGAAAAAAAGCTGGAAGCTGCTTATTCGGCAGCAGCTCCAATTGTTACGGTATACTCAAAGTTCTCGGTGTTTTTGGGAAGGATTGAAAGCGTCCATTTTCCTGCAGCTCCCGGAGCGGTGTAGGTTTCCACAAAGGTTGTGGTCCCTCCCTGATATCTTCCCTGGTCATAAGTCTCCACACCTCCGGCAATTCTTGAGGATATGTATGGAACAGGATACGGCTGCGGGTACGTATCATCTATTATGTTTATCGAGCCGCTGTATTTTGTGTTTACAAGGGCAGGCGTTACCTCATTTCCTGAAGGGTCTTTCAGGCTCACATTAAAGGAAGGAGCTAGATCCCGGTTTCCTCCTGCGGTGTAGAGGCCATACCCGTACTGGTAGGCTTTAATCTCTATGGTAATAGGGTTGTCTGACCCTGCTTCAAAAGTATTCTCATAAGGCTCTTTCAATACCGGAAGAATGCGGAAGCTCAGGGGAACAATCCCTTCGTATTCGCGGATTCCCGGATCATCAATATTCAGGTCAAGGCTGCCGCTGTAGCTGCCTTTTGCATCAGCCGGAACTGCAAGTATCAGTTTTACGATAGCTGTCTGCCCTGCTTTTATTTTTTCAGGGGCCTCTACATTTATTGCATTGTTTCCGAACGCCTGCTGCGGCATTCCAGCAGAGGAAGAAGTGCTTTCAGCGTAAATGACGCCTCCTCCCTCAGTAAGCTCAGGGGAGATTGCGATATCTTTATTGCCCGTATTCCTGAGCTTTATTTCATAAGTATAATCCTTCCCAGCTTCCACCAGATCATTGACATAAGGCGTAAGGATCTGGACTGCAGGCGGGACCCATACCTGCACGTTCAACTGCATTGTGCCCGGGAAATTCTGATAGTAACCTGCTACGTCTCCTTCAGGCACTTTTTCCGTGAAAGCAATGAGTACGGCATAATTTCCTGGATCCGCACCTTCAGGTATGCTCACCTTTACCTCAAATTCCTCTTTTTCTCCGGGCTTCAGGGACTTTTCGGAGGGACTTATGCTGATCCAGCTTTCATCTACGAAATTTTCCGTGTAGGGAGTGATTAAAGGTCTTGGCTTCAATTCAATTGTTTTGTCGTCTTTGTTCTCAACGGTCACAGTAAAGTTTTCACCGTTTCCGGGTTCCAGTTGCAGGTACTTATAAGCCGGATCAACCCTGATTTTCTCAAATTCAGGGAAGTAATCCCCGGCATAAACTGCAGATGCGGGTACAGCGCTTGCCCTGACTTTTGCCTGTACTGCGTCTTCGTTTGAAGGCACGGCCGTATCTCCATTCCCTGCTCCGGCACAGGCAATCGAGATAATTGATATGGCAAATATTCCACATATGATTCCTTTTAATGCTTTAGTATCCAGTATACGCATACTTTTCACCTCGCTCATTATCTACTAAGGCATGAGACTTATAAAATAATTCCTTAAACTGCGAATCGATTCGCAGTTATTTTCCGAAAATGAGGTATATGGGAGCTTAATTTTATCCGTTTTCTCTTTTTAAAAGCTTAATTGCAAAAAAAACTGATTTAATTACTTTTGTAAACCCAGGCTTTTGCCCGCCAGATATGAAAGTTCGGATTTTATAGTTAAGAGGTAACAGAAAAAGATATCAAATCAGAAGGTTAAACTTAATAAGCAGTCAAAATTTATATCTGACTGTGAATTATACGAAAGTTACCTCAGGCTGTGAATTGTCCAGGTACAGATAAAGGTTTTTTGTTTCAAGGAGTTATTAATAAAGAGTTATTTGTTTCAAGAAGGGGTGCATTTTCTTGCTTAAAAAAGGAGTATTCGACAGGCTTTCAGATGCAGGTTTCAGGATCAGAAAGAAATCCGATTCCAGGAAGGCTTCATCACGTGAATCTCTTTTAGGATCCAGTCCTATAGTTGATGCTGACTTTGTTGAAGTAGACGAAGACTTTTTTCGCGACCCGGATCCATCTTATAAACTGGATTACGAATCAATTGATTCCGAACTGCTGGAAAACCTCAGAGAATACCTGAAAACGAGGTCTCAGGAAGAAATTTCCGATATATTTGAAGAAGTCCGCAAAATTCTGGAAGGCAGAGCTTCTGAACGCAGATTCCAGAAGGCTTCTGGAGAAGAAATCCCTATTAATAAAAAGAAGAAAATAATAGATATCTCAAGGATTACTTTTAGACTTTTTTCGGAAACTGCATCCTTCGGAAAGAAGCGGATAATAAGTGCCTCAAGAGTTGCCTCCTCTAAAGCCTCATTAATAGCATCCGAAGGAAAAGAATCAATAATGGGCTCTTCGAAAAAACTCAATGAAAAATGGAATAACCTGAGTCCCAGAGACCGTAAAATCATTTCCGAATTGATAGTTGCAATGATCGAAATCGGGCTGCTTAAGGGAGCCAGCCGGAGTAAAAAAGCAACATTTGCGATTCTGTCAAGCATATCCAGGCATCAGACGCCGGGCAGAAAAGACCTGGAAGATTTCGCAGAAGGTCTGCAGAAACTTTTCAGGCGCAGGCGTTGAATCGTAAGTTCCGACCTATCTGAAAAAACATTCGGGAACTCAAAATCTGAATGGTTTGCTTATAGCCTTCACAAAACTCGCAGGGCTTTCCCCGATTTCCCAGTTTTCTGCGTTCCTTATAAGATATGTGTGGTCAGAAATCTGTTCCAGTCCGCCTGCATCATAGTTTCCTATTATTAGAGAAAAAATCCGGGCTTTTCTTTCGGTTTTTATCTCATTCCATTCCCTGATAAGGGGTCGTTCTGAAAGTTCGGAGGCCCCATCTGTAAGGAAAAGGAGGTCTGCTCCTTCAAAGGCTTTTTCATTTTTCATAGCTTTCAGGCCTGCACGGAGTGCGGTATTGAAATCCGTGCCTCCGCCGAAAGTAAATTTCAGGAATTCCATAAACTCCTGGCCCATACGCTTTTTATCCGTAAGTTCAATCTCAAAGGTCTGCCACTTCGAGGAGAAGAGAATTACTTTAACATCCCTGCCTTCTTTCAGCATCCTTCTTGTGACTGCCAGAAGCACGGATTTTGCAATAAGCTCAGGGCTTCCCCGCATAGACGCCGAGGTATCCACCAGGGCGATCACAGGCCCTTTTCTCTTTTTTCCTGACGTATCCGAGTTCCAGTTCTCCCCTTTTAGCTGGTATGTCAGGAGTTTTCCTTCAAGCATGTCAGCATAGAATTTGCGCTTTAGAAGAGGGTTTTTCAGCTTTACGGCTTCTACTGGAAGGAGTGTCTGGATATCGCCTGAAAAAGTAACCGAATGCACCTCGCTTTTACTGTATGGCGATAGGTTCAGTTTTTTTGAGCCGTACTCAAGTTCAATTCTTCCGACCTGTTCCAGGATTTCGTGAAGGTCGGAATTTTTCCTGAGCATTACGGCATATTTTTCCAGGTTTCCGAAGTATTCCCTGTGCAAAGCCCGCAGTGAATGGTCCCACATTCTGCCTGGAAAGAGCATTGAGAGGATTTCGAGCATTTCGAGGTGGTCTTCAAGGACAGGAATGAGTTCTTCAATTTTTGCAGCTATTTTTTCTCCGACCGCAGAATCAAGAATTTCTCCGGCTTTTTCTGAGGACATAAACGCCTGAGTCATTGAGACGAGTTTTTCAGACTCTACCGCGGTTCCAGACTGCTGATCCGGATTTTCCCCGGCCTCGCCCTCAGAACCTTTCTGGAAGTTTTCCTGGCTATTTTTTTCAGTCCCCTGTTTCTGGGGCGTATCCTGCGTTTCCCGCCATTGGGAGTTTTTCTCCGTCCGCTGTAACCTGTTCTTTTCCCATACAGCTTTAGTTTCACTGATCAGATCCTTCAGGGCTTTAAGACTTTTTTCCAGGCTTTTAGGAAACTTCTTTGAAAACTCAGGTTCTATTTTTTCACAGTCGTCCAGAAGTGTAAAGAGTTCTTCAAGCAGGGTTCTCAGGATAAAAACTCCTGCCATGCTGTTGGCTCCGGCAAGAGCTTTTATTTCGGCCCAGACAGTGAAATCCCTCATACTCAGGAGGATCGGATAAAAAGCTCCGAATTTACCCATAAACAACTTTTCATCCTTTATTTCATACCCTTTTTCTGAAAAAAGCTCATAAATAAGAATTTCTGCAATTTCTTCCCTCAGCTGTCTTGGCACTCTTCGCGGAGTCGCCAGGACTTCCCTCAGTTCGATGTTCAGTATTGCGGAAGGATTGAAGGCACGGTTGAAGGATAAAGATGAACCTGATCCTGGTACATCTTCATATTTCTCCTTCAGGTTTTTTAATTCCTGCATATCTTTGTTTCCTTTTCCAAAGTTTCTTTAAGCTTTTGAGATATTTTATTCAAGGTTTATTTCCCTTTTACAGGAATTTCCTTCATTCTCAGTTTCAAGCTACTTCTCCTGCTTTTTCAACTGCCACATCAAATACCCTGGGCTTTTCCAGCAGGAGCCTTATTTCATTCAGGCTGCTTACAATCTCGTAAATATCCGTGTTTTTGGAACGGTATTTCATCAGGATTTCCTGACTGTCCTGCCCTGAAACCCAGATATTTTCTCTCAGGGTATTCTCAAGAGCTTTTTCTTCTTCCTGAATTTGCTTCTTGAAATAGTCCAGTCTCTCCTCCAGGTTTTCGTACTCTTTTTCATAGAGCCTTTTATCTCCGTAGTCAAGGCTGATCTTGAACTCAAACTCGTATTTCCTGCGGAATTGTTCTGCCAGGGATTCGAAACTCAGGGAACTGTTAAGATTGCTGTAATCAAGCCCAAAGCTGTAGGTATGGGTCGGGAACTCGGTATGGTGCTTCAGCAGATCAAGGGCGTTGTCAAATGTCAGGTTCCTCTGGGTTTTCATTCCGGAAAACCTTGAGCTTTTCATATTGCCTGTTGTTTTTCTCTCTTCTTCATAGCACTTATTGCAGGCTACAAGATCCGGAAGTTCCTGCTGCAGGCAGCTGTAAATGGAGTTTTTCAGGTCAAAAACATCAAGCTTCAGTTTTCCGGTGTCTGTTCCTCCTGAAACAACCCTGTCCAGGATAAGCTTCCTTATCGCTTCTTTCTGTTCCGGCACTTCCCAGAGCATATGCTGGAGCAGAACGGCAGTCATCCTGTTTACGCTGGCATGCCCGTTTACGGCTGAAGCTACCCTGAGCACGTTTACAATCTTTTTCCAGCGCCTGTCCGAAACGAAAATATTGGAGTTTTTAAGTTCCCTTCTGAGCCCTTTTATAATCGCCCGAACCTCTGGATCAACCGGGAAATCTCTTGCTTTCTTCTGGATTTCCTTTATATTCTCTATATTGAGTTTCGTTGAGGGCACGAAATCTTCCGTATTTTTGAAGATGAGATCTTCAAGGTTCTCTTCGTGCTGGATATAATCCACCCTGTACCTGAAAAGAAAGCGGTCATAAAGGGCTTCGAGGCTTTCATCTTCTTCAGGCAGCTCGTTGGAAGCTCCGAAAACGGAGAAAAGAGGCACCTCAATAAGCTCCTTGCCGTTGTGGTATTTCCTCTCGTTCAGTACAGTCAGCAGGCTGTTTAAGATGGAGCTGTTTGCCTTGAAAATTTCGTCAAGAAGGGCGATATGGGCAGTCGGCAGGTAGCCATCTATTCGTCTGCTGAACTCATCCCTTTCGAGTGCCTTAAGGGAAAGCGGTCCAAATACCTCTTCAGGCGTGGAAAAACGGGTCAGAAGATAATGGAAAAAATTTCCTCCCTCGATAGTTTCGCAGATTTTGCTTGCAAGCAGGGTTTTTGCAGTTCCTGGCGGGCCCAGCAAGAGGACATGTTCGCCCGAAAGGAGTGCAAGAAGAGATCCATTTATTTCGGCATCCCTTTCTTTAAAATAACCTGTAAATTCCTGTTTGATACTGATGATGGTGCTTTTTAAATCCAGAACTCTCATAAACCCAAAACCTTTTTAAATTTCTCTTTTCCAGCATCTCGCCTTTAATTTACTGGAAGGATTTTACAATAATGAGCCGCAACAAGCGGTTAAAAAAATATTAAAAATGAACTCACTATTTTTATGGGCCTTGCCTTAATTAATTTTTCCAAAAAAAAATTTCTTATTCCTGGTAACTAATATTTCTGCGGGTTATGTCCTTTCCTGGTGATATATTTTTCTGCCTTTATGTACTAAAATTCCCATCTTTTAGCAAACCCCGTACGCTGACATAGAGTACACGTATGATTAAAGTATCTTCCTGTTTTGTCTTTTGCCATCCGAAGAAGTTATGCATAAAGAGCTCAATCACTACTGAGAATGATTTAAATTATCTGGAATAAGATTATTCCTGGCGACAAGAAAAATAAAAATCAATATCCTGAAATGAATCAATATCCTGAAATGAATCAATATTCCGGAAGGCCTTGCATGAATGATTTTGAGCGTGAAAAATATAGCCGGCAGATCCTTCTTTTTGGGGAAGAGGGGCAGGAAAAGCTGAAGAATGCAAAAGTACTGGTTGCCGGTGCAGGCGGCCTTGGAAGTCCGGTTTCTACATATCTCGCAATAGCCGGGGTAGGAAAAATAATTCTTGCAGATTTTGATTCCGTGGATTACAGTAATCTAAACAGGCAGTTTCTCCATCACGAAAAGGATATCGGAAGGGCTAAGGTAGAGTCCGCAAAGGAAAAGCTTCTTTCGATGAATCCGGATATTGAGGTCGAAACCATAGGAGAGATGCTTACGGAATCAAATATCGAATCTCTAATTCCTGAATGTGACATTATAGTCGACGCACTTGACAACCTCGAAACGAGACACATGCTTAACAGGCTTGCTATAAAAAGGAGAATCCCTTTAATCCATGGAGCAGTTACCGGGTATGACGGCCAGGTAACAACAATAGTTCCAGGAAAAACCCCCTGCTTTTACTGCATTTTTCCGCGTATTTCGAAAAAAGAAGTTTTTCCGGTTTTAGGGGCAACTCCGGGAGTTATAGGTTCTATTCAGGCAAACGAAGCAATCAAATTCCTGACCGGAAAAGGAAAACTTCTGGAAGGCCGTCTTCTGTTCTGGAATGGACTTTCTGGAAATTTCAGTGAAATTTCACTCTCAAAGTTAAATAATTGTCCGGTTTGCGGATCTCTTAATAAAATAAATGAAAATAAATAAAAATTTTGCATTTTTCAGGCAGGCTAAGCCTTTGTTTCAATTTCCATCCTATTGACCAATTTTTATATATCCTCAGTAATAATATCTTATAGGATATTTACAAGGGGAGATTTGATGAAAAGGAAGGCCGGGCCAGTTGAGAAAAAAAGTAGTGATTGGGAAAATAACTCAGGCTTATGGTCTCATGGATTTAATGATCTTAATTCATCAGCACCTTATTTTTCTTACGCTTCTGACCCTAAAGTTCCCTATCTTGACCTTGGGATCTATCGAGAGTCCAGGGTAAAGTCGCTCATAAAGATGCACAGTAAGGACATGTACAGGCTGCTTGAGAAAGTTCACTTTGATGGAGACTATTACAGGATAAAGTGTGTGAGTTCCGAGGAATGGGAATACTGCTGGGACCTGGCTGTCAGGGTTCAGTTTTTCGGAAAAATGCAGGGCATGACTCTTTATCCCAAACGGCTGGTTTCACAGAATGAAAAAAAGATCGTCTACAGGTCCCTGATCCTGATTAACCCTTACCAGCTCTGGGATGAAGGCATTGTAAGCAGATTCTGGAATTTGCAGGAGAGAATTGAATTTCTGATAGCCAGAATCCTTTTTCACGAGTGCATCCACGTTATGATTTCGCTTGGAAATACCCTGCCTTCAGGTTTCGGAAACACGGATATTTCTCTTGAATTCAGGAAAATGCTGGAAGTCTCAACTTCAAAGAAACTTTCAACTGAGATTCACAGTGTGCAGTTTCGCCTCTGGAATCTTGTCCTGTTTGGGACGCCAGGTTCCGAAAGTGAACAAAAACTGCTCGAAAGGGTCTGGGAGATCTATGAATTCCTTATTAATGAAAAATACAGTAACCAGAAAACAGGAAACGTTTTTCATTTTCCTTCGAACAACCAAAAAATAGCCAGAAAATACGCATGGATAGCAGGCGTCAAAGCCGGAGGAAGCGTGCAGGTCAGTAAAAGGGTATGGCAGGTTGAGGTCCGCAGGCTCAGCATAGCACTGAGAGAACTCTATGACGGGATTGATAAGCAGCTGGATAAAGATTGAACCGGATAGTCTTCTGACTTTCCCAGGGGTTTTCCTTAGCTGTTTTTTCCTTAATTTTTCAGTTCCTTAAAACGCGTTTTCTTAATTTTTCAGTCAACCCATCAATCAGTCTCTCTTACTCATTCATGCCTTTTCCTTCTGTTATTTTATTGTTTACTTTTCCTCCTGTTACTTTATTGTTTATTTTTCCCTTTCATTGTTTTATTGTTTAGAGCTGAACCTTATCTTTCCAGGACATGTATGATCTCCGCGATATCAGGAAGTTCATGCCCTGGATATACTTTGAAGAATATCACTTTCTGTTCCTCGTCGATGATTATGTTCGCCCTTTCAGATACCCCTTCCTTTTCCCTGAATATTCCATGTGCACTGGCGACCTCCCCATGCGGCCAGAAATCCGAAAGGAGCCTTATGTGCGTAATTCCCAGTTCCCTGGCCCAGGCCCTTTTTGATGGTATGGGGTCCACACTTATGCCAAATGCCACTGTATTCAGTTTGGTGAACGATTCATAATTTTCCTCAAGTGAGTTCATCTGCTCTGCACAAACTCTTGTCCAGGCGAGCGGATGGAATGATAGGAGCACCTTCTTGCCAGCGAAGTCATAGAGATGAATCTCTTTTTCCTTATGGTCTCTTAACCTGAAATCCTGAATTTTATCTCCGATTTTAATCTCGCTCATGGTAAATCCCCCAATTCAATAAAATAGTCTATATTTAATAAAATACTCTATATTTAATAAATTATCTGTCTATTAACTTTTTAATATCTTTGACAGTGTCGAATACCTAATCTGAAATGCGAGAACGGCTCAAAACTGACATAAATTATAAAAAAATCACATGAAGAAATGGTTTAATTTTAAAAAGTTACACGAAGAACCGGAGGTAAAATTAATATTAATTAAAAATACATTAAATAGTATACATTGGACATCCTATCTCCTCTATATATATTTCCTTTTTAAAATAACTTTTTTCCTGCATTCTCTTCACTTGCAGGAAGATAGCTCCTTCAATCCTAATGTCAACCTATGATTCAAGCACGGTTTCGTTAACGTTTATATTGGACCTCTTACAGACACTTTATTTATGGCAGAAACACCCGTTGCAGATTCTATGGTTATTAGGGAAAACCTGCTGGATTTATCGTTCCAGAAAAGCTATCTTCAGCGCGTTTACTTCTGGATGTTTGCAGGTTTGCTTGTTTCAGGTTCCACAGCTTACCTGGTCTACAAAAGTCCATTGCTTTCAAAGCTGATACTGGACAGTTTCCTGATCTTTTTTGGGCTCCTGATTACAGAAATTGTCATTGTGGTCAAACTCTCTAATGACATCGATATTCTGACGCCGCTCCAGGCAAGAGCTATGTATCTACTATATACGTTTACCACAGGACTTACCCTTTTGGTGATGTTTTTTTGTCTACACAGAAACCTCTATTTACTCTCTCTTTGGGATCTCAGCCTTTACCTTCGGGATCATGAGCTTTTATGGTTACACTGCAAATGCTGACCTGAGCGGGATTGGCAATATACTTATGACGTTCGTGGTGGGCCTTATTGCAGCTCTGCTCGGTAATTCATTCCTTCAAAGTTCGAAACTTGATTTTATAATCTCAGTCGTTGGCGTTCTTGTTTTTGCAGAGCTTACAGCGTATGATACCCAGAAGCTAAAAAGGTTGAGCCAGGGAGATCTTGAAGTACTTGAGGAACTTGGGTTCTCTAATAAAAAGGATAAAAATAAAGAGATGAATAAAAATCAGGTCGATGCAAAACCTGAAGGGAAAGAAAAAACCGGGGAAAAACCTGAAAAACCAAGGCATCCGGAGCTTATTGCAGCAGGATCAGCAGCTCATAGAGAACCCATTATTGGAGCCCTGATACTCTACCTGGATTTCGTAAACCTCTTCCTGTACCTTCTGGAGGCGATGGGGGAAAACAACGAGAACGACTGAATCCCGAATAAGTAAACTAAGTAATCATAAAAAAGTACAGGAGATTTGTTCGGAACTGAAAACCTGGAACCAGGATAAAAGGCAGGAATAAATGAAAAATGTATTGACAGGATGGGAATAAAAGGTTAATATTGTTTTTCAGTGGTTGTGAATTTTATAATGAATTCAGTTCCTCTATCTTTTTTCATCTCAAGTTTGCCCACTAACTGGTCTACAAGCGTAGTTATAAGTTGAAGGCCGAGAGTTTCGGAATTTTGTATATCGAGACTTTCAGGCATACCCACTCCATTATCTTTGACTGTAAGAACAAAGTCTGTATTTTCGCAATCGGCTTTTTCTCTTTTTTTCTCGCCGTTTTTGCGTTGCCAGGCTTCTGTCCTGAATAGTTCTATTTGAACATTCCCTTTTTCTCTATTTGGAAATGCATGTTTTAGGGAGTTTGAAACGAGTTCATTTACGATAATCCCTAACGGAACTGCTGTATCCATATCAAAGAAAATGCTCTCTTCCAGACTTATTTCCAGGCTGATATCTGAATTTCCGAGCCTGTTAGTCTGGAAAAGGTTCTCACTAAGCTTCTGGAGGTATGTTGAAAAGTTTAATGTATCGACTTTCCCGCCCCTATACAACTCTTCGTGGATGAGTGCCATAGATGCTACGCGATTCTGACTTTCCAGAAAAGAATCAAGGACTTCTGAAGTTTGAACGGTTTTCCTGTTTTTGAACCTTTCAGCCTGAAGGTCAAGTAAGGATGAAATCACCTGCAGGTTGTTCTTAATCCTGTGATGAATTTCTTTTTTACGGGCAATCTCGGCCTTTTCAAGAGTCTCTTCTGCCTCTTTCTTTTCGGTTATATCGTCAATTATTCCCTGGTATATGCCAGGCTTCCCGCTACTGCCATGTATCTTCTGATAAGTCGCATGAACCCATTTTACTCTGCCATTCCTGCATTTTATCCGGAAATCGATTTCCCCGTAGCGGGAGTACGAAGAGGTCTGAATATTTTTCATCTCTTCATAAATGAGGGGCAGGTCTTCAGTGTGGATAAGCTTTTTCCAGGGCTGGTCGGATAGGAATTCAGCTTCACTATATCCTGTAATTTCCCCGACATTTCCGTGAAGGAACAGAGGAATGAAGTTCTCGTCGATCTGAAAAATGATTCCTTTAAAATTGTTTATAAACGAACGGTATTTTTCTTCACTTTCCTGAAGTTCCTTCTGCGCTTTGTTGCGTTCGGTAACATCAAGCACAGCGCCCACAAGCCCATTTATCTCACCTTCTGTGCCAGAAAAAGGGGATTTGATAACAATGAATTCTTTCCCAAGGCAGTTTGGGAGATATCTGCTTTTTAGTTCGCAGCATTGTTCTATTCCCTGTCTGTAAATCTGAAAGTCCAGTTCATCATATTTTTTTATCAGCTCTTGGGGTGCCTGATATATAAGTTCGCCATAGACCCTACCTGTTATTTTCTCTTTAGGGAGGCCTATGATTTCTTTTGCAAAACGCTTATTGCAGCCTGTATATTTTCCTTCCGTATTCTTATAAAAAACAGGAACTGGAATTTCATCAAGCAGTTTTTCCTTAAAATCCAGATTTTCCTTCAGGGCTTTTTCAGCCTGCCTGATCTCAGTGATGTCCTGCATAACCGTAACGAATCCAAGAATTTCCCCTTTTTCTCCACTGAGGGTTGATTTATTTGTCAAAAAAATTCTTCTTACTCCATCGGCACAGATCCCCTCGATTTCAAGGGTCAGGTTTTCTCCGGAGTTTAGAAGCTGCCGATTTGCTTTATCCCATTGTTCAAAACACCTGAGAATACTCTGCTCGTATCCGGGAAGCTTTCCTTGAAGCTTTTCTATGGCATTGTCTACCACCTCAGGCAGGGTGTGCCCGATAACTGCTTCTTCAGAAAAGCCTGCAATTTGCCTGGCGAAAGATTTGTTAACACCAAGAACTACCCCTTTCCTGTCCGTATATACAACAGGGTTTAGCATGCCACTGAATATTTTAGCTTCATCCCTGCCAATTTTTTCAGCTCCCCTCTCTCCTCTCATACCGCTATGCCTCTTATTTTCAAACATATATTCTACTGTACTTTATGGCTGGACTTTCAGGAGTTTTCTGCAGTTCCTTATGTTTGTTATTTTACGTAAATTCTTTTATTAAAAACTTTTTTCAGACGTTTTCCAAAATAAAAAATCCCGTTCATTACTTAAATATTTTTTTATTAAAAATTTTTTATATTACTGGTTCAATATTATTCGTGCCCGATAAAGGGGTGCTGCTGGCTCATATGGCTATCAGTGAGCTGATCCCAAAACTCAAAATTGCTTCTCTGACTCTTGTGTTCTAAATAATCAATTGGTTTCTGATCATGAAAAACTGTTCTGAAAACTCTTACTCATTAAAAATCGGTTGGTTTTGGGATGGGCTCGTTAATAAAAAAAATAACAGTTCTATTTAAATTACCAAATGACTAATGATAAAATATAGAATATTTTTTTCTTTATATTAGTATTAATAAAAATCTAATGCTGCTAAATATCATTTCTTTTTTTTAAATTTAGGCTTCACTCTATTTGGAAAATAAAACCTTTTCGTTTTAATGCTAAACAAATAGATATATACACGTCAAGTAATAACAGTATAACTGCTAAAAGAAACGGCGCTGAGTCGTAAAAATAGCAATTATGTTAAAATTTTGATAGAATCCGACATTTATCTGGTTGCTTATTGATAGAAACAATCCCTTGAAACTAGGAGGTTTATCAAAATTCTCTATATTTAGGAGGAACTACATGGATAGTAAAAAAAGGTTTTTGTCTGCATTTTTAATTATCACTTTTTTAGTATATATGTTACCTGCTGCAATAGCGGTACCTGCTGGTGAAAATGTAACCAATTTGACATGGGAAAATGTGACCAATTCGACATGGGAAAATATGACCGATTCGATATGGGAAAATGTAACCAATTCAACATGGGAAAATGTAACCAATTCAACATGGGAAAATGTCACAATCGATGATCTGACTGCTAATTTTACTGCAAACGTGACATGTGGATATGCGCCTCTAACTGTCGACTTTAATGATATCAGTAAGGGCGAGCCTACTTCATGGAATTGGGATTTTGGAGACGGAACGAATTCAACAGTTGAAAGTCCTGGCACACATACTGTCACTCTGGAAAATATAATGTTACCTTGACGGTAACGAATGAGATGGGCAATAATACGATAACAAGATACGACTATATCTCTGTTGGAGCACACTCGAAAGCCCATGTAACTGACGAAACATGCCCCACTGATGTGAAAAAGGTATGTGAAGATACTAAGCCAGTCTGCAAAGAAATTAAACCAGCCTGTAAACCTACCAAACCAGTTTGTAAACCAGTCTGCAAAAAAACTAAACCAGCCTGTAAACCAGTCTGTAAACCAACCAAACCAGTCTGTAGTGACACTGAACAAATAACCGACGATGAGGAAGTAAGTGAAGATGAAGAAGTAACTGAAGATGAAGAAGTAAGTGAAGATGAAGAAGTAAGTGAAGATGAAGAAGTAAGTGAAGATGAAGAAGTAAGTGAAGATGAAGAAGTAAGTGAAGATGAAGAAGTAAGTGAAGATGAAGAAGTAAGTGAAGATGAAGAAGTAAGTGAAGATGAAGAAGTAACTGATGATGAAGTAACTGATGATGAAGTAAGTGATGATGAAGAAGTAAGTGATGATGAAGAAGTAAGTGATGATGAAGAAGTAGGTGAAGAAGTAACTGATGAAGAAGTAAGTGATGATGAAGAAGTAAGTGATGATGAAGAAGTAGGTGAAGAAGTAAGTGATGATGAAGAAGTAAGTGATGATGAAGAAGTAAGTGATGATGAAGAAGTAAGTGATGATGAAGAAGTAGCTGATGAAACAGTAGTTGATGAACCGGTAAGCGATGGCACTGAACCAGTAAGCCAGAACACTGAAAAAGTCTGAGCAGTACTAAAAAAGTTACCATGCTAAATTCTGACAAACTCGTACTGCAAACCAACCATTCAGACTTCTATTAAAAACGATGAAGAATATAACTTAACATATGATATATAGGAATTACACGCTTGATTGAGAAATCAATATCATTAACCCTGTAGCTGTATATAATGTAAGTTTAAACAACAGTGTTATTGTACTTGACTTTATATTTCAAGTGCGTAGATCCTATTATTTTTATAGCATTTTTTCAAAAGCTTTAGAATCTTCTTCGTCATCCAGGGTAACACATAAACTTTTTTGTCATTACATTTTTCAGGGTATACTTCCACCAGGCTTTCAAGTATTCTTCACTCCATACTGCCCTCACTTGCCTATATTCTGCCTATCCCTTGACGTTCACAATTGCCTCATACTCGTCAAATTTGACATGCTTAAGGGTTTAGGAATGCCCGTCTCACCAGTTCTAGCTCTAATGTCCTGTAAGAGATACGATGGCTTTCTCCTGAAGGGGGCACATCTTGGGAATCGGTATACTCTCGATATTCTCGATTAAATTCAAACATCTGACTCTGTAATTCTCTCTTCCGGCAATTTCCGATTACTTTTTTTCATGGTTGTTTATATCTATTTTGTAAGTTCAGGTCTTTCTTCTTTAACTCCCATTTGCAGAATTCCTTAAGGAGTTTCCATAGTCATGTTTAACCCATTCACTTTTATTGGATCTTTCAAGGTCAAAAATAAATCTGTAGGGTCTTTGTTTCAATTTTATCAAAATGAAGCTGAATTTGTAAAGTAATATATACTTTAAAACCCGATATTTACTCAGTCCTTCAGGAAAGCAATAATCCACAAAATCAAAAATTGACTTCTTGTCAACGTGAGAAATTGGCGCATCTTTTAATGAATCCGGGTGCTTCTGAGCATTCATATTGTCATAAGTGCCTGTTCCCATCCAAACAATCTGCTGAAAACGGCTCCGAACAAAAAAATAGGAAGAAAGCCTCGTGCGTGCGTCCAACTTGATTTTTTTCTCAAAAGCATTTCTCTCAAAAATTTAAAATTAAATTGATGCTGATAATTTTTAAATGTTGATGCTATTTAGTCCTCTTGATATTGATTTCAAGATTTTTTTCCTTGAATAAGCTAATTATTTTGCATCTGGTTTAAACGACGCTGGTGCTACCCCTAATAGTGTCGTGTTTTGAGTTGTATGACCGGATAATATGACGCAGATCACCGAAAATAGGCAAATATAGGCTAACCAGCATAGAGCAACATAAGTGCTTTATGCTGAGTTAAAGCATTAATGAAGTTTAATGGTAATCCCTTTAACGGTTTGGCTCTGTAGAAATCCTCTGAAATAAAAGATCTCCGTTAATTTGAACTGAATAGCTGATATCTTTTTACTTATTTGTTTTCAGCCTCTTGAAGCCGATTTGGATAGGTTTTCTACAAAGCCAACGGTTTGTGTCTTTTTGGGCTATTTTTCCGCAGTAACATTTGAGGGGATGCTTTTCCGAGCCAACCGAACAGTAATTGCAGTTGATGCATTTCGACTCGCTTTGTCTGCCCTCTTTAAATTTCTTTACCAAATTCGGCTCGATAATGAATGGTCTGGACATGGAAACAAAGTCGCAACGTTCATTTTCAATGATGTTTTTAATATCTTCCAGCTTTCTGATACCGCCGACAACTATAACCGGAATGTTCACGTTCTTTTTTATCTCTTCTGCATGATCCAAATTATATAAGAAATGAGGTTCAGGGCTTGCCATAGTTCTTTTTATCACAAGTCCAACAAGAGGATAAAGAAGCCTGGGGATTTTCTCCATTTTGAAATTATTGGTCGCAATCATCTCAAACGGGAAACTACCTCTGGTCGTTACAAAGCCTTCTTCCGCAATGCCACATGATACTTCGATACCGTCACAGCCCGCTTGCTCAAGATACTTGGAGATTTTCACTGCTTCGTCTATCTTGATTCCGTCCTTTGATTTCTCATAGGCATTGATTTTTGCAAGAATTGGAAACTCGCCTATCCTTGCTCTGGCTTGCCGTAGGATTTCACCGACGATCCTGAACCTGTTTTCCGTATTGGCTCCCCATTTATCATTTCGCTTATTCATATGGGGAGACAGGAAAGACGAAAGCAAATAGCCGTGTGCGGCATGGAGCTGTACGCCGTCAAATCCAGCTTTTTTTGCCCTTTCGATAGCAAGCACAAAATTCTCTATGATTTCATTTATCTCAGCTTCCGATAAAGCGTGCGGTATCTCTTCACTATACATATCATCTCTTATCGGTGAAGGAGCAACCGTTGGAAAGCCTGTCTTTTTGGAGCGGGTTTGTCTGCCGCAGTGAGCAACTTGCAAAAAAATAGCTGTGTGATGCTCATGTACTCTACGGGTCATCTCTTGAAAGGATTTGATATATGAATCGTTGTCAATCATCAGCGAATTATACAATGAGCATTTCCCGTCTTGCTGAACTCCTGCATAACCTGTAATAATTGCACCTACTTCACCCCTGGCCAGGAGTTCATATTTTTTCATCAACATTTCTGTCGGGCTTCCGTTTTTATCAGCCATGCCTTCATGGGTGGCGGAACGAATAATTCGATTTTTGAGTTTGACACCTGCAATCTCAGCATCACTAAAAACGCTTTTCATCAAATTACTCCTTGCTATCTAAGATACCCGTCATAATTAGGTCTAAATTATTTATAAAAGATCTGTATATTAAATATAACTTTTCTCATCCCGCCTTTTGGTTAGGCTAGAGAGACCTTTTCAATTACGGCTCTATTCAAGCGATAATGAAGTAATTTTAAGAAAACAACTGTATATTAAGTAATGAGAGAAAAGTATCCAGTTTCATGTTTTACAAGGGATAAAGAAGCTATTTATGTAAACGGAATCTATGTCATCGTCCCTGCAATGCCATCGTATATGCAATCATAGTTTATGTAATTCCTTCATGTCAGAAAGCGTTCGCATAGCTACGTTTTCTGATTATGTACCTATGAAGTCACAGAGAAAGTCTGGTCTATACGCCCGCACATCAGCCGTAACCATCAGAGCAGCCAGCCCGAGTGTTATCGGTAATTTCCCCAAGGCTTACTACTTTCCGTATTCTCCGGAAGAAGCTTAATGTTTAACCTGCTATTCTCCTGGATCAAAGTTTGAATGTGGATGTTTGCTTAAGTATATTTTCATTCAGCTTTTCAATCTGCTCATCTTTTTTTATGTAGATGGTCATAAAAGGCCAGAATCGAAGATCGGAAAACTCCGGAAACGACATCAATAGTTTAATTTTATTCGCTATTTTTACACTGATGTTTTTGTGAACTCGATCATTCCAAGGAATATAGGAATACAGGGCTTTTGGCCTGTAACCGTACGATGAAGTGTAAAAACATTTTTACTAGGCATACAGTGGGCACAGAAAAAGCTCCTTCTGATATCTTTTTTACCGATTACGAAACCATAGAAAAAGACCTGAAAATAGGGCTCACTTAACATATGTTCTTTGGAGAGTCAATGAAATGAAGAAGATTTACTAAATATAGACAGACTGAATACAGAAATAAGAAATGAACATGCAAAAATGAGCCATGAACGGGAGAGATTTAATTCATAAAAAGGGATTCCGAACTGTGATAATAAAAAGGTTAATAGAGTCACTAAAAACTGCAGGGCTTTAACTGTATTCTTGATTTTAGAGTCTTAAAACTTCTTAACTGGCTATACTCATAGAAGGGGAACACAGAAGAGAATATAGATTAATTTTCGGGCCCTCTGTTAAATGTTTAGGATATGGCTAGACAATTACACAAGAGGCATTTTAAAAGCATCTTAAATGGTGAGCCTATCCCAAAACTTCATCTAACCTCATTATTGCTGCTAACATCACAACTCCAAGGTATGATATTTCTTTGATTTCATATCTTGGAAATACTTTCTTACATGACTCTATCCAGCTAAAGAACCTTTCTATTGCACTTTTCTTTTTGTATTCTTCCTGATCTACTTTTATTGGTCTTCCTCTCTTCTTTTTCTTCTGATTTCTTTTGTTTACTGGTATATTGGACTTAATTCCTCTTCTCCGGTTATATTTTCTGATCTCAGCTGTATCATACATTGCATCAGCTGTCACTTTGGAAGGTCTGTTTACAGGCCTTCCTTTAGATCTCTTTATCCTGAAATTTTTAAGTGTAGGTATATAAAGCGTTGAATCATTTTTATTTGCAGGAACAACAATAATAGAGAGAAGCAAACCCTGTAAGTCTACTAAAACGCTTAATTTTATTCCTTTTACTTTTTTGTAGCCATCATACTCGATGTTTCCCCTTTTTTGGCAAGGATATCCTTTGTATCAGTAAAACAATGAGAAAGATCTTTTTTTTCAAATCATAACCTTTGTTTAAAAGTTCATTAAATATTTCCTGATAAATTCCATGTTCACACAGATAGAGATGGAATCTATGAACTGTTGACTTAGAACCATATTGGCGGGGAACATCTTTCCAAGTACAACCTGTTGTAACTACATACAAGATTCCGTTCATTAACCTCCTTAAATCTACATGAGGTCTTCCCGTATGTGGTTTCTGGGGAGGAAGATAAGGTTCTATAGATTTCCATAGAACATCATCGATTTCATGGAAGGACATAAGTTTAGATTTATAATTTTCAACATAATATTAGTTTCGGGATAGGCTCTCTGAAACCCTTATTGATATATGGATAAAATCGGTTTTGGATGAACTCATACGAAACAGATTCTCATAATTATATATGCAAATTATTATCTTAATTGATTGAGATATTTTTAAAGGGGGAATTGTAAGTAGTGGTTTAAAATGAAGATATGGCTACTGCAGGTTTTTTCCTTATCAATAACGGCATATCAAAAGACAGTGAAAAAACTAGGATTTACGTGGTTACCTGCAAAGCAGGCAAATTTTGAAGGATGGAACTTGAAATAATAAAGCTTGGCAAAATTTAGGGGGAATCTTCGAAAAATAGATTGAAAAATAAAGATAAATAGTCATCAGTTCAAGAAAAGACGGTTTTTCAGGAATTTTCCATCATGCCTTGAAAAGATGGCTATCATCCTTTTTCCTTTCATACTCAGTAATTCCTTCAGATTTAGCCGTTATTACCAGCGGCCATGTCCACGGAATTTGTGGAAGCCGCCTCGGAAGTGACCGCGGAATCCGCCCCAGCCGCCGCCGCAGCCGCCAAAGCCGCCGCATCCACATTCAAACCCTCTAAAACGATCACAGCCGCATCTATCGAAACCAAACCCGTACATTTTATGTTTACCTCCTTGTTGTCTTAATTATCTTGCTGACTATTCGCAGCTTGACAATTTTAATATGAGTGGGCTTAAAAAAAATATACTTATAATGAAAAATATATAAAAGTGATTTAATTACTCTAATAAGAGTTTTAAAGTATTTAATTAATAAAAGAACGGTTTTTAAACTTTTTATTTTATTTATACTCATAAATAATGTATTAAATTCTGATATTGCTCTTTTAAAGTCGCAGATTTAAAAAATAAGTAATTTTAGATCTATATTCTGCTTTCGGATATTGACAAAAACGAACTTCCCTGTGTGCCTGGCAATGGACAAGATCAAGGTTAAAATAAAGGAAGAAGAACTGGCAATCAAATGAGGCCATGATGCGAAAACAGGCTCTCTTGAGCGAGATAAGGGAGTTTGAAGAAACACAGGGCAAGGTAAGGCAGGCCAGATATGACCTTGACGATGCGATCACAGAGGCAAGAGACTTTACTAAACGAGAAGGGGTATCAGAAATGACAGTCAGTTTAAAAAATACAGGATGACGGAGCTCTGGAAGTTCCCGCATAGATCATTGAGTCAAAATGACTTAGAGGACGACTATATTTTATTGTCTTGAATGATTAGATAAAAATCGGGAGCCCAGAAAATAATAAAAAGTCTCTAAGCTACTAAGTTAAACTGTAAGTTTTTACCTTTTCAAATTCCTGAAATAAAAATAAGAGCTGGTTCTAAGGCGCTTGATTGGGTTTTTAGAAAAGAGTATGGCTGATTGTATTACGTTATTTTTCAGGGACTTTCTTCAGGGACTTTTTTGTAGCAAAATTTCTTGCAGCAATCTCTCCTCTTGCAGCAATCTCTCCTTGTATCAAGCTAAAAAATGCAGTGTTTTTCCCATTAAACTACTGCATTTCTCTGGCCTGCTCTCTGACAGCTTCTGACCTGTTGCTCTCTAACAGTTTCTGACCTGTTTTTCCGCATGAATTAGCTGTATTCACAGGGGTAATAGTTTATCAGGCGGGATTTTCTGGCCCAACTCCCCTCATTTCATTCACTCCAGTGTGTCAAAGACCAGATACCCACCTACCCTATCCGATTTATCAGTTTCCCCTTCTGCCTTTCTCCTTTGCATATTATTGGAGAAGGTCTCCAATTCTTCAATTGCTTTCCTTAATACATTATTTATAATATAAATAAATAAAAGTTTTAAAACCTTTATTTTAATAATTGACCATTTTTACTCATTGTTTTCTTAGTTATATCCTTGCAAATTATTATTTTCTTAATTAAACCTTTTAAAACCGTTCTTTTAATAATTATGTCACTTTTATGTATTTTTATTTATAAGTATATTTATATTTTAACTGGTTAATGTTAGGATTGTCAAGCTGCGAGTAGTCAGCGAGATAATTAAGAAAATAAAGTAAGGCTATCCGAACAGCAAATATCTTGGGGTAAATAAAATGCTGAAAATGAAACAAATACTTGGAATTTTGCTGGCATTCTGTTTTGTAATGTCAGTGACAGCTGCAGCAGTAAGTGCAGCTCCTAATGATGGTAGGAATGGTTACAACAATCATAATGATGATAAGAAAATATATGACAACCATGATGGTAAAAATGTTTACAACAACCATAATGATGGTAAGAATAAGTATGATAACAATAAAGGTAAGAAAAATTATGGCAACCATTATGGTCAGAAAAAATACCAGATGAAAGGTCACTGGGGATATAAAAAGGTAAGGCACAACAAGGATAGATATCACAAATCTTTTTGGTATAGCAATGACAGATACTGGATCCCTGCCTACTGGTTCTGGAAATAAAAACGTATAACCATAGTTGAAAATTGAATATAACTAAAACAAAAGCATAAAACCCATTTGTACAAAAGATATACTTCTGTCAAATTAGGGATCTAACTGGCTGGTGTTTAAGGTTTTACATTAGCCAGTTGTGCTGTTTTTCTTTTTTCAATATTTGAGCATAAGAGAAGTAATTTTGAGTTTTGGGATAGGCTCGGAAGTGAAGTGGGGACACTGACTTTTAAAGGGAATATCTTGTCCCTTTAAGGGAAAGGGGATGGATATGTTTGGTATCATCAAGTTTAATATCAAGTGTGAATACACTTTAAGATGTTCTGCATATCGGGACAATTCATATACATGTACAAAAGCTTGTGAAAAGTGCTACTGCGGGATCTATAGACAGCTTAGAAGGGAGGCTTGTACTATCAGTGACAGCTGCAGCAGTAAGTGCAGCTCCTAATTATACTGATAAGACCAGTCATCTGCATTCGATTAAATAAATTAGGAGTATAAATATTATGGCAAATAAAATATTTGATAGAATAACAAAGACAATGGCTATTTTACTGGTACTTTGTTTTGTATTATCAGTGACAGTTGCTTCAGTAAACGCAGCGGCTTTTGAGGATAAATACGGACAAGGTTACAAAGATGGCTACAGCAAAGGCTCTAATGATGGCAAAAAGGACTGCGATCAATACGGCAGTAAAGATATAGTCTCAAGAAAATGCCTAATCCCTCCAACAACGACAAAAGCTACAGCAAAGGCTTCGGACTAGGCTACACTACCGGCTACAACGAAAACAGATACTTATGCTTAAAAAAGATTCTGAAATAAATATATATAGATACTTTTTTTCAATTTTATCAAAATCAAGCTGAACCTTTAGAGCAATCATTTTCAGAGCTGAGATATATTTTAAAATACGGTGTTGACTCAACCTCTCTGTAAAACAGTGATCCACAAAATTCAAAATTAATTGTTTGTTTACGTCAGAAATTGTGGGGGCAGCGTTTAACGATTCCAGCCTTTTCTGAAGACTAAAATTATATATGCCCACTTCGATTGTATCGCTTTTTCCAATAAAAAGAAGGCTTTGAACATAAAAAACAAGAAGCCTCGTGCGTGATTCGAACACGCGACCTAGTGATTACAAGTCACTCGCTCTACCGGGCTGAGCCAACGAGGCAAATTGGAACTGACTGCGACTTATCTAAATACAATACTCACAGATAAACTTTATGGCAGATTTCTTTTTCCAAAAGTCAACCGCCATGTTTTAACTGCTTTCTTTTGTCTTTTTTGCCTCTTTCTTGAGGTTGTGGTACATAAACCTTATGGCGTTCTTTCTCTATATCTCG
>CAVZFI010000054.1:0-20416 GCA_963774465.1 uncultured Methanosarcinaceae archaeon
TAATATTAATAAAAGTCTTTCCTGTTGCTTATATTGTTATAAACATATAAACTTATTTAGTTTAATATATTTTAGACTGTATTATTCTGAAAAATAATTTTAATAAACAACAATAAGTAAATACAAAGTTAATTTTAGAAAAATATAAAATTAGCTTCCCAGAATCATTTACAGTATATTTATAAAGCTATATGTAAAAATATCATCGGATTTTATTTGACTTTTGAGCCTAGATATTGCATTGGATAAGAAAAAGTAGTCCGATGCTCAGGCTGCTTTTATCTTTTTCTGCAGTCTTTTTATCAATTCCCTTACCTGGATTTCCCGTTCAAAGTGGAGCCTATCAGCAGCTTCTCTCATTTGGGTTTCCATTTCGATGATCATATTTGGAAATCGGTATTCGGGATGTGCCTGGTGTCGGTGATATCCACGACCTTTTCCCTTATGGGTTTCCTGATGGTTGTCGGGGTGATCCCCTGGTGTTCTCCTATTGTACGCAAATCTCCATGTTTCGGCGGCGTTTGAGTCGTCGTTAACGGCTTTTTCGATGGAATACGGTCATTGTCGGCATACAGTACAACCTTCGAGCTTGCGTTTTCCGGGCTGCGCGGCCTATGATATTGGATAAGGCTTCTTTAGTCTCTGAGGAAACCTCTTTATCCGCCGTGCCAGGATCTTCGATGAAGCCCACTTCCGGAATGTCGAGCCCTTCCCTGAGGCAGGTGGGTCCCGACAAGGACATCGAATCTCCAGGCGGAGTTCGCGGATAATCTGCAGCCTCTTCTATCGTTTTGAATATGCGAGTTGCAGGTAGCGGGGCTTTGAGATCTCGTTTTCTGGCAAGGTACTCAGTCAGGTTTGCAGCCTCGTTTGTCAGGTGGTCACAAGGGCACGGTCTCCCCGTTTCCACGATCTTTCGGATCTCCTCATAACGTCCCTGACCTGCCCTCGAGAGGACGAATTTCCACATCAGGGTCAACGAAGCCCTGTCGGGCGGATAATCTGTTCCACGATCCGGGCTGAGAATGCTGCTTTCGTAGTATTGCAGGGGTTGCCGATACAAAGATCACGTTTTTCATATACTGTTCGAATTCATCAAACTTCAGAGGCCTGTTATCGTAAGCACTGGGAAGTCTGAACCCATAATCGATAAGGCTTCCTTTTTCTTGAGCGGTCCCCATTGTACATCGCGTGAAGCTGCGGAATGGTCTGGTGGCTCTCATCAATTACCAGCAGGAAGTCATCAGGGAAATAATCAAGCAGGCAGAAGGTTTCTCTCCTGGCTGCGCGGTGGTCAAAGTGCCTCGAGTAGTTTTCGATACCCTTGCAACTGCCGGTTTCCTGTATCATTTCCATGTCGTAAAGCGTACGCTGCTTCAACCTGTGAGATTCGAGCAGCCCGAGTTCAGGAAGATGATCTTCAAGCTCTTCGAGGATGGACTGAATTGCACTTTTCTGTTCTTCTTCAGGAATTACATAATGCCTGGCAGGATAGACAAAGAAATAGTCCATTTCTTCCGTTTTCTGTCCGGTCTGCTTCTCCACCTCGGAAATCCGGTCAACTCTCGTCTCCAAAAGTTCAATCCGGATAATATTATCAAAGTACCCGGGAATAATATCAATGGTATCCCCTTTTACTCTGAATCGTCCTGGCATAAGCTCAAGGTCGTTGCGCTCGAACTGGATTTCAATGAGCTTTTGCAGGATTTCTTTTCTCTGAACCTTATCTCCGACCTTTAATTCAAATCCCATTTTCTGAAAGTTCTCAGGATTGCCAAGGCCGTAGATGCAGGATACGGATGCTACCACAATGACATCCTGGCGCGACATCAGGGAAGCTGTGGCAGCAAGGCGCATCTGCTCGATCTTCGGGTTAATCTGGGCATCTTTTTCAATATACTGGTCCCTGGCAGGAAGATAGGACTCAGGCTGGTAGTAATCATAATAGGAAACAAAATACTCCACCCTGTTTTCCGGGAAGAACTCCCTGAACTCATTATAAAGCTGGGCTGCAAGGGTCTTGTTATGGGCAATAACAAGCGTCGGTTTCCGGATCTGGTTTATGACATTTGCAACAGTATACGTCTTCCCGGACCCTGTTACCCCAAGCAGGGTCTGGGTACTGCTCTCCTTTATTCAGCCCCTCCACAAGTTTATCGATTGCCTTCGGCTGCGAACCCCTTGGCTCAGAAATCGGAAACCAGCTTAAATTGAGGGCTGTCCCGATACCTGGCATCACGTATTGTTTCGGATAATTTTTGAGATAAAGTTTCGGATGTCTGATCTGAAGCTTTCATAGAATCAAGACCTTAAAATGTTGGAAATTAAATAGCGGACACAATCGACAATAACGACAATTAAGAGATCAATGTTTTTTAAGAGATCAATATTCTTTAGAGAAGATTTTTTAAGAGATAGATTGTTTTCAGGAATCAATGATTTTTTAAGAGATAGATTATTTTCAGGAGTCAATGGTTTGCAGGAATCAATGATTTTTGCCTCAGCAGGCGGTTGTAGGCAATTGCAAACCTGTGGGCTTCGTCCCGGATCTCCTGGACAAAGAGGGAAGCTTTTTCATCTCTTTTGATGGGAAGAGGAGACTTGATCCCTGGTACATAGATTTCTTCTTCACGCTTGGCTATGGAAATGATAGGAATCCTGATTTTGAGCTTCCGGAGTTCCTGAAAAGCTGAAGAAAGCTGCCTTTCCCTCCGTCTATGATAATTAAGTCAGGCATGTCGTGCTTGTCCTCAAGCAGGCGGGAATAGCGCCTGCGCACAACCTCGGCAATGGAAGCGAAATCGTCAATCCCTTCAACGCTCTCTATTTTGAAGCGGCGGTAATTGTGTTTATCGGGCCTGCCTCCCCGGAACTGTACCATTGAGCCGACACGTGGCCGTGCCTGAGAGGTGAGAGTATCGAAACATTCTATAACGTTAGGAAGTTTCGGAAGGGAAAGTTTACTCTGCAGGGCTTCTAGCTTTTTCCGGCTCCGAAGACCCGATCTCAACATTTGCAGGGCAAGGTCGAGAAGTTTTTCTTTCTGCTTCGGAACCGTAACTTTCACTTTTATCCCCTTCACATGGAAGGAAAATCGCAAGCGATTCTTCAAGAGGCTCGGGCAGGATCAGCTCTTCAGGCGGCTCATTTTCGGAATAATACTGTACCAGGAACCTTCCAGGAAATTTTCCCCGAAGGAAAAACATTAGTCCTGCTCGTCCTCAAGACGTACTTTGTAGATCTTGAAGCATGAGGTAGACGGTATCATCCCTGACGGTGTAGGTTAGGTCATATCTTCGTTATGCTTTTTCTGCCTCTCCATATTTTGCTTTTCCTGAAGATATTCAAGGGCTGCAATCTCATCCCTGAGAGCCATCGCCTGTTCAAGTTCTGTTTTGATGTACAGTATCCCTCATTTCTTTTTCCATGAGATTCCATGAGCTCTTTGATATTGCCCTTCAGGACAATAGCTAGCTTTCTTTACTTTCTCGGTATATGTTTTCCGTGGAAACTGCTCCTATGCACGGCCCGCTGCATGCTGCGATATGGTATCTGAGGCAGGCCCGTTTCGGCATCTGTTTGCAGGTTCTGAGTCTGGAAGGTCTTTCTTACAACCTCAAAGATGTAATCTCTTTCCTTTGCCGGAGACGAAATGGCCCAAAAAACCCCGTTGTCGACTCTTTTTCCGGGCAAGCCTGACCCTTGGGAACTTTTCTTCGGTTAAATGAATGCAGGCATACCGTTTTGAGTCCTTGAGAGCAATATTATACCTTGGCCAGTGTTTCTTGATCAGGGTATTTTCGAGGAGAAGAGCTTCGTACCTCGGTATTTGTGACAATGAAATCAAGACCCCTGAGCAGCCTGCACAAGGCTCTCGGTTTTCGAGTCGTGGTCTCGCTTCTGGAAATAGCTGCTTACCCGCTTTTTAAGGTCCTTTGCCTTGCCTACATACAGTACAATCCCGTCTTCATTCTTGAAAAGATAGCAGCCAGGCAGGTGAGGAGAGCCTCCAGGTCAATCATTTTTAAACCTCATTATTCAAAATTTTAAACCTCGTTATCCAAATTTTAAGTCATTACAGGGGTTCTTACAGGAAATACTAAGATTAGTTGCTCTTTAAATGCTTTATTAAATTAGTTGCTCTTCAAGTTCTTTATCTGTCCTTCTGTTGAACGCTTCGAGTTTTTTTCAGAATCTTCTTCAAAATCTTCGGAATCGTCATTGATTTCGTCGTCTTCAAACTCTTCATAATCAGCCTCAAAAGCTCCCTCTTCTTCGAAAACTGCCTCAATAGCCTCTGCTTCCGATGCCTCCAGGTACGATACCCCTCCTGAAAGCCTGGGAGCAAGGAAACGCGCAGTATGGCTTCCCTGAACCGTGGACACTTCCTCAGGTGTCCCTTCGGCAATAATTTCTCCACCTGCATTCCCGCCTTCGGGACCAAGGTCGATGATATAGTCTGCTGATTTAATCACGTCCAGGTTGTGTTCTATCACGACTACGGTATTCCCTTTTGCTACAAGCCCGTTAAGTACTGAGATGAGTTTTTTGACGTCATGGAAGTGAAGCCCGGTCGTGGGTTCGTCAAGGAGATAAATTGTCCTTCCGGTGCCTTTTTTAGAGAGTTCCCTTGTCAGCTTGATCCTCTGGGCTTCCCCGCCTGAGAGCGTTGTTGAACTCTGGCCAAGTTTGGATATAGCCCAGCCCGACTCTTGTTAAAGTATCGAGCTTGCCTTTGATTGCAGGAATATTCTCGAATGCTCTGCAGCTTCTTCTACAGTCATATCCAGGACTTCAGCAATCGGACTTGCCCCTGTACTTTACTTCGAGGGTTTCCCGGTTGTAGCGTGTGCCCTTGCACTCCTCGCATTCGATGTATACATCAGGCAGGAAATTCATTTCAATTTTTATCAGCCCGTCTCCCTGGCAGGCTTCACAGCGCCCTCCCTTTACGTTGAAAGAGAAGCGCCCGCTCTTTATAGCCCCGGATTTTTGCTTCCTTGGTTTCGGCAAAAACCTGCTGACGGCATCAAAAACCTTGGTATAGGTGACAGGGTTCGAGCGAGGGAGTCCTGCCGATAGGGCTCTGGTCGATAACGATTACTTTGTCGATCTCGGAATCGAAAGCCAGCTCGTCATAATCCCCTGGCGTTACACTTGATTTATTTATCTTTTTCATCAGGGCTTTGTAAAGAGTGTCATAAATAAGCGTGGATTTTCCGGACCCCGAAACGCCTGTAACCACTGTCAGCAGCCCTATAGGGATATTCACATCCACATCCTTCAGGTTGTTTGCGCGGCAGCCTTTAAGCCGGATGAATGCATCGCTCTGCCTGCGGAGAGCAGGCGGTTTTATCCGCTTTTCTCCTGAAAGGTACTGGCCTGTCAGGGACTCGGGATTCTTTTCGATTTCTTCAGGCGTACCTTCGGCTACCACGTAGCCGCCGTGTATGCCTGCCCCTGGCCAATATCGAGTACGTAATCCGCAGACCTGATAGTGTCCTCATCGTGCTCTACAACGATCAGGGTATTTCCCAGGTCCCGCAGGGTCTGGAGAGTCTGGATAAGCCGCTCGTTGTCTCTCTGGTGCAGCCCTATGGAGGGCTCGTCGAGCACATATAGCACGCCCATGAGGTTCGAGCCAATCTGCGTAGCCAGCCGGATTCTCTGGGCTTCCCCGCCTGAGAGGGTGCCTGCGCTCCGGGAAAGGGTGAGATAGCCGAGCCCGACATGTTCAAGGAAACCAAGCCTGGAGCGAATTTCCTTTAAGACCTGCTTTGCGATCTCCTTTTCCTTTTCCGAGAGTTTCAGGTTTTCGAAAAACCGGATGCAGTCTATGATTGAGAGGTCTGTTGCATTCACAATGGACTTATCGCCGAGCTTTACTGCAAGCACTTTTTCCTTCAGGCGCTTGCCTTCACACTTCGGGCAGGGCCGGACCTGCATGAATTTTTCAAGTTCCTTTCGCCGGTACTCGGACTTTGTCTGGCTGTACAGCCTCTCGGACTGCGGGAGCAGACCTTCCCAGGTGCCTTTGTGAGACCAGTGGGCATCCCCGTTTTTCATGCTCATGCTGAACTGCATGCGTTCTTCCGAGCCGTACATGAGCACTTTATACTGCTCATCTGTGAGAGCTTCAATAGGGGTAAATATGTCAAAACCGAAATGTTTTGCCACGGCTGCAAGGTACTGGTTCCGGTAACTGTCCAGGTAATTTCTGTACAGGGCAACTGCCCCGTCTGCAAGGCAGAGCGTTTTATCCGGAATAACAAGGTCTGGGTCGAACTCCATCTTAATCCCAAGCCCATTGCAGGCTTCACAGGCTCCGAAAGGACTGTTGAAGGAAAACATCCTGGGCTGGAGCTCTTCGAAAGCCATTCCACAGACCGGGCAGGCCATATTTGAGGAATAAAGGTGGTCTTTTCCTTCCGAATCAACCGCAATTAAGAGCCCGTCTGCCTTCTTGAGAGCGTTTTCGCAGGCTTCGACAAGCCTTGAGCGGTCTTCTGCAGGGCCCAGCCTGTCAACCACGACTTCAATATCATGTTTTTTGTAACGGTCAAGGGCAATATCGTCATCTGTCCTGTGAATTTCCCCGTTTACTCTGACCCTTGTGAAGCCTTCGCTGTTCAGGTCCCTGAAGAGCTGCTGGTATGTCCCTTTCTTCTGGCGGACTACAGGTGCGAGAATGGTAACCACGCCCTCGCACTCCCTGCCGAGGCTGTCCGCAATCCTTTCAGGTGACTGGGACTCAATTTTTATATTGTGAACCGGGCAGTAAGGCGTTCCGACTCTAGCAAAAAGCAACCTCAGGTAATCATAAATTTCAGTAACTGTCCCGACCGTACTCCGGGGATTCTTCGAGGTTGTTTTTTGCTCAATGGAAATTGCCGGAGATAACCCTTCGATACTGTCCACATCCGGCTTGTTCATAAGCCCGAGGAACTGCCGCGCATAAGCCGAGAGGGACTCCACATAGCGCCGCTGCCCTTCAGCATAAACCGTGTCAAAAGCCAGGGTAGATTTCCCTGAACCTGAGACGCCTGTAATGACAATAAATTTGTCCCGCGGGAGTTCCACTGTGATGTTTTTCAGATTGTGTTCCCGTGCCCCTTTAATAATAATATTTTTCATTTTCCTTCTCTCGGGTTTTTGTCCAGTTGAATCGATTAGATGAGAATTTTATTGTATGGGTGTTTAAAGTAGAGAAAGTCTGAATTAGTCAGAGTAAAGTCTGGATTTTAAAGTAAGATTAAAGTCTAATCTAAATTGAAAATCTAAAAGATCCAGAAATAATATGAATTTATGAATTTTAAGAAACTTTTTGAAAAAGCTTAAAGCTTGTATTCGCTTGTCAAGCCATTAGTTCAGATAGATAATTCCAGGTATTATTATAAATAAGTAGTTATAATTGACGAGATTGATTTCACTTATAGGTACCGATGATAATTTTATGATTCATACTACCCCGTTTTTCAATACATACAGCAGAATGCAGACTTTTTATTAATAGAGTAATATAGCGGAGTGAAAGTATTAAGCAATAAACAAATGGTTCTTCGAATTTATATGCAGTAGATTAGGTTTACCGACATTGAATTGTACAACTTTCTTACTCTCACTTTTATATCTGTTGCCTTCAATACTTTCAGTCCAGAATAATCATTTTCTCTACAAACCAGCGTTAATAAACCTGTTAAGCCAGGAGCTGATCCCCAAAAAACAACGAGGAAAAACATCGGTAAACTTCAAGAAGAGCGGAGTCTGAGCTTTTAATCATATAACGGATGGCTAGATTATGCCTATTATATAAATAATTATCTACTTTAGAATATTTTAGTAGATTTATATAAAAATAGTGTGAAAGTGTCGCAATGTCAGTATTACCCGTATTTTTTACAAAAGGTATGCTTTGAGAGATCTCAAAAACTTAAAATTGGTATTTTGAATTTATGATTCTCAAATCCATAAGAGTTTCAGAAATATTTTTCATTTTATAATTGATAAAATCGTCCAGAACAGCAACTTTATACCGTAGAATCTAGCTGTCATTTTTTGCAGGCCTGATAAGTCCAGAGTGTAAATAAATACAATTTTGAAAATAAATTCTGAATTAAACGATCTTAAGTAGTTAGATTTTCCTATAGAGATAGTTGCATTTTACCGTAAATGTGTTTTTTTGTACTTGCGCCTGAAGTAAGACTAAAGGCTTTTTCTTTTAATAGCCTCGTTCTAAGCTAAAATGCTTTTATCTTGGTGGATTCAGCAAATTTTGAAAGGTTTGAGAACTTTTTGAAAACTAAAAAAAATATAATATATTAGACTGAGATCTAGAAAGATCCACTTTTTATATTCATATTTTTCTTTTAATAGTATATTTTATCTATTTGTTTGTCTACATATATTTGTTATTATAATACAAAACGTCATATGAGGGGTCTTAAAATGAAAGAAATAACACTTGACAAAAAATGCAGAGGAAATGCTGCCCTAAAAATTTTATGCATGATGGTGGTGACGCTTTTAATGCTTGTGAATATTACAGGCGCGGCGCCATTCGCATATATTACGAACACGGGCAGCAACACTACATCTGTAATTGACATAGCAAACAATACTGTTACAGCCACAGTGCCTGTAGGAACCAGTCCATGGGGAGTAGGAATCAGTCCGGATGGAACAAAGGTATACGTGGCGAACAATAATAGTAACGATGTCTCTGTAATTGACGCAAAGAACAACACTGTTATAGATACGGTGCTTGTAGGACTCAATCCGTCTGGAGTTGCAGTTAACCCTACGGGAACGAAGGTATATGTGGCGAACTACGGTAGCAACAATGTCTCTATAATTGACACCTCAAATAATACTGTTACAGCCACAGTGCCTGTAGGAGTCTATCCTGCTGGTGTTGCAGTTAACCCGACTGGAACAACGGTATACGTGACAAGCTCAGCATATATTGAGAACATGACTTACAACAGTAATCTCTTTGTAGTTGACACTTCAAACAATACTGTTGTAGCCACGATACCTGTAGGAAATGGTCCTGCTGGAGTTGCGGTCAGTCCAGATGGAACAAAAGTGTATGTTGCGAACCTCTTTAGCAACACTACCTCTGTAATTGACACAACAAACAACAGTGTTATAGCCACAGTGCCTGTAGGAACCGGCCCTTGGGGAATTGCAGTCAGTCCGGATGGACAAAAAGCATATGTAGCGAATTTATTTAGCAACACTACCTCTGTAATTGACACAATGAACAACACTGTTACAGCCACAGTGCCTGTAGGAATCTATCCTTCTGGAGTTGCAGTCACCCCAGATGGAACAAAAGTATATGTAGTGAATGCAGACGGAACTGTCTCTGTAATTGACACAACAAAAAACATTGTTATAGCCTCGGTGAAAGTAGGAGATATCCCTCTTGTCATTGGGCAGTTTATAGGGAATGGACCAGCACAGTAACATACCCTGTAAATTGACATAGCTACAAAACTATTGAATACACGGTTAAGGTAGGACACAGTCCTGTGCCTTTGAGCAGTTAATGGCATGGCCTGGAAGATCATTTTCCAGGTTCAAATTTTATGCTTTTTAGGATTTGTAGAAATCCTTAATTTAATGAAAAGTGTTTCTACATTTTTTGTTTATGTTATAACTATCAATTTAAGTTTTTCTTTTTTTACTTGATTTTGGCTATTTTGCTGGCAATAGGCATTGTACTAACACTACAAATACGGCATCATCCGACTGCGTGAAATTTGAGTTCTCTAGGAACGCTACTTCCTATTTTGTATAAACTGAATCATGTAAAACATAAAGAAAGTCTAAAAAACATTTTTTTCTTTTTAATGACCTCAATTACTCTACATTATGTAGGAATATATGAAATATGACCAATTACCGTTCTCTATCAAAAGTAAAAAAAGAAGTCAGAAATACAAAGCAGAGTCAATAAGTTTAATATTTCAGTGTTTGCAGATGTTATATGATGGTCGTAATATTCAAGCGTAACACTCTTTGACTCCTCGTCAACAGAAAAAAGTAGTACGAAATGCTTGTCAACATGCACCCTTTTTAAATTGTTAAGCGGTGCTCGAAAGTTCTTATATCTGTGTGGATTTTCTGCAATTTTCCTGCTTTCTTTAAAATTATCTCCACCTATTTTTGATCTTTCTTATCCAGCTTTTTTATCATTTTTTCAAGCTTCGGGGAGACTTTTATCCGATACATTCAGGATCAGTGACCGTTCCTGGTTCTTAAATATTTAACAGTCCCAACATCTATAGGTTCTTCCTTCGTTATATTTTGCATTTTCTCAATAAATTCAGGTCTTATCTCCGGTTCCAGTATCTCTTCTTCGTACTGAGCAGCCATGAGTTCAATAGCTGCACTCTTATCCTTCAAACCATACTTGGCTTTAATGATGTTTAAAATCCTGTTAGTATGCTCATCAATATTTATGATCGCCTGAACCATGCATATCACATTAATGTTGTGTTAACACCATACTAACATGTTCTTCCTTTAACCGATATTGTGTATTTTATTTTTGTAGTGAAAGAAAAGGATGGAGAGTCAGTAGTATTTTACAGAACTTTCGGTACGGCTGCCAAAAAGAAAATTCAGGCTGACAACTTATAAAAATGGGTAAAACGGTTCAAATGAAGGAATCAATACAAAAGAATAAAATGCCTGAAACTCCTCAGAACTCTTTGAGATATTCATGGCCAATTCGGGGTAGACACACATGGGCTTAACCCTATGTATATTTATGTGGAAATTCAACACTCCGATTGACATACAAGATGCTTTTTAACAGAGGCTTTTTAATGAAAAAAATAAGTTTTTTATTAGTCGTGCTGCTGATTACTAGCGGATTTAGCGGTTGTATCGGACAGGAGCAACCCTTACAAGATAACAATACATCAACGCCTTCATATAATAGCAGCAATAGCAGCCAGAGCGGGCATCATAGTTTCTGGTCAATGTTGTTCTGGTCAAGTCTCTGGAACAGGCACGTAACACCGAATGTTAAGGCTGCAAAATCGTACATTACCCCCGACCCTGCAACAAAAACGGATGCTCCCGACCTCTCTAAAAAAGTTGATGCAAAAGACCCAACAGACACAACAAATAAGAACTCAGTAAGTCAGGATACCGGAAGCAAATCAAAACCGACAGTGAAAACAACCACCAAACGAATTGGGCGAAGCAGAAGACGTTAAAGTATTCTCTAACACGGTCATAACTTCCAATTCCATTTTTATTTCTTGATAACCCTTTATGTAAATCGATATAATTTCTAAAAACTAAATTCTGAAATCTCACTGGCTCATTGAGTAAAGGATACAGATACAGCGACATTCATCCATAAAATGTTGCTATTTCTCCTTTTTCCTTTATCTTTCGTTTTTAAGTTGATTTTGTTAAAATCTATGCATTTTTCAGAAATTTGATTGAAATTTTCCAATAATTTCGGCTGAAACTAAGAATATGCCAGAGCTTTTGACGAAAAAAGCCATAATAACTAATACTCAAATAATTGTGAATTTAAACATCTGTATTGAGGTGTGTATATGATCGAAGACATGACGCATATAGTGCTATTCGTCAAAGACTATGATGAGGCGCTTGACTTTTATACGAATAAACTTGGCTTTGAAAAAGTCGCAGACGCTAGCCCGGCACCAGGATGGCGCTTTTTGTCCGTCGCCCCAAAAGGTCAGGGTACGGAAATAATTCTCCATGTGCCCAACGCCGCAATGCAAGGCGAGGCCGAAGCAAAGCGGCAGGCCGGACTCATAGGTAAAACCCCCGCCTTGATGTTTAAAGTCGATGATTGCAAAAAGACGTGCGACGAACTGAGATCGAAGGGCGTAATAATCGCAGAGGAGCCAGGAAAGGCACCTTTTGGTATCCAGGCACTCATCATGGACCTCTACGGGAACCCACTGTGGCTCATAGAGCATCCCAGATGAAAAAAATCATTCAATAAATGGCTCTTCACTATTTTGAGTGGGTAACTTCTTCATAGGTGCTGCAGTTGGCGCCCACGGGCAAAAAAGGCTCAGGTGACCACTTTACCAGATCACCGGCCTCTCACTCTCTGACCTGTAGAGTTTATCTACTGGCTTTACGCTCGGGAACGCCCTGTAAAACTCTGGCACGTTGAAGACCACGCCGTTGACCCTGAACCTGGCGGGTGAGTGGGTATCGGTCAGTGCTAGCGTCCTCAGGGATTCGTTCGTGTCCGATTCCCTCCATACCTGGGTGAAGCTTAAAAAGAACCTCTGATCTCCAGTGAATCCGTCAATCATCTCCGGCTCCTCTTTCAATGAGAGCTTATAGGCGTGGTAGGCTACGGTCAATCCGCCTAGGTCTGCTACGTTCTCCGGCAGGGTCAGGTTGCCGTTGACGTTTAAGCCGGGCAGGACCTCGAACCTGTTGTACTCACCCACCAGAACCTCAGTGCTCCTGTTGAAGCTATCGGCGTCCTCTTGTGTCCACCAATCCGTCAAATTTCCACATGCATCGAATTTCCTGCCCTGGCTATCGAAATGGTGAGTCATCTCATGCCCTATAATGGCGCCTATGGCACCGTAGTTGACTGCATCATCTGCGTCCTTGTTGAAGAAAGGCGGCTGAAGAATGCCCGCCGGGAAGACTATGATTATTTTATTGTAGTCCGCATAGGCGTTAGTCTCCTGTGGATTCATCTCCCAGAGCTTGCGATCTACTGGCTTGCCTATCCTGTCCAGACCGTCGGGACCGTGGTGGAACTGGAAGTTAGAGGCCCTAAGGACATTCATGACATATGAATCGTTTTTCACTTCAAGCTCTGAATAATTCAGCCATTCATCGGGGTAACCCACCTGCACATCCAGGGCCTCAAGCTTCATGAGGGCTCTCTTCTTGGTTTCAGGCTCCATCCATGTCAGGTTTTGAATTCTTTCCCTGTAGGCCTTCTTCAGATTGGATACCATCTTCTGCATTTTGGCCTTGGAACCTGGATCGAAATATCTATCCACATAGGCACGGCCTATGGCCTCACCTATAGCCTCGTTTTCCGCATCGATGACCCTCTTCCAGCGAGGCTCCATCTCCCGCTGGCCATTGAGCTTTCTCTCATGGAAGTCAAAGTGCTCCCTTTCCAGATCGGAGCTGAGGTAAGGAGACGTGGCTAAGATCAGCTTCCAGCGCAGGAAGGTCTTCCAGTCAGCTACGCTCTCGTCCTGAAGTGCGGTACTCAACTCATTGAAGAAGGACGGGTTTCTGACGTTGACCTCGGCTACATCCGGGCGACCCAGAACGCTGAAGAGACGAGACCAGTTCATGCCTGGAGCAAAGGCTTGAAGCTCCTCAAGGCTCATCTTGTTATACGTTTTGATCTCATCAGTGTCGTCCACGTTGGTAAAGGATTCGTTAGCCAGCCTGGTCTCTATCCTCATCACGGTCCTGGCATTATTCTCAGCAACCTTTGGACTATCGCCGAGGAGGACGAACATCCTGGCAACGTGAGTAAGGTACTGCTCTCTGATCTTGATAGATTCGTTGTCCTGTCTGAGATAGAAATCTCTATCTGGGAGGCCCAGGCCCCCCTGAGTGAGGGTAGCGATCATGACCTTGCTGTTTTTCTTGTCGGGTGCGGCATACATGGAGAAGAAGGGGTCCATGCCATAGTCCATCATTTGCGTCGATACGGCCTGGACGTCGGAAGTGTTGGAGATATTGTCTATCAGCTTCAGCTCGTCTTTGATGGGGTCCAGACGCTGCTTTTCAAGGGTGGCAGTATCCATTCCCACGCTGTAGAACTCGCCGATCTTCTGCTCGAAGCTTCTTTCAGGGGCAAAGGTATTGTTGGCTGCGCTCTCCACTATTATTTTGACGCGATCGTAGGTTCTGTCCTCTACTACCGCGAACTCTCCGTATCGGGATTTGTTCGCGGGCACAGGATGGCTTTTAATCCAGTTTCCCTCAGCATACTCATAGAAGTCGTCTCCAGGTATTACTGAGAGGTTCATGCTCCCGGGGTCGAATGCCTTCTCATGTTCTGAGGTGCTCGTGTTACCCATCGAGGTTTTAGATGAACCAAAAACTACAAGGGTTAAAGCATTAACCAGTACGATGCCAAAGATGAATAGATATATTACTCCCTTCCTTTTCATGCCCCCAACTCCTATGGATTCTAAGGAGCTTCTTACACTGCAGCATATAAAGGCTGCTTTTTTGGGCTCTGTAGAAATCCCTAATTTAATGCAATAGACATATTCACTTGAGAATAAAATCAAATACAATAGACGCTGTGATCAAATTCGCGTTTTGTACAGTTAAACTTTTAATGCAATTGATTTTTCCAGTTCAACTGAGTAAGTCCCATTTAGATAACATCAGATTTTTAACTGTGAGCTTTTTATACAGCAACACGTCCACAAGTCCTATTGCTCCCATTATAAAATATAATTATGCCCGTAATTATTTTAAATTAATTATACCAAAAATAGACTCAGTTCCAAAATCTAGTGATTTTTGCGTTCTTTAATTGAGACATTGAATTTACAAGAAGAATTCTGTCTCAATCAAATTCAATATTCAACATTTCCGGCATCAATCCATAGCATCAATCCATAAGTGGCGTCCAACGGTTTGCAACCAATTTAAAAGTTTAGTGATTTTTTAATTTTACATTCATAACTAGTGTCATGGTAATTTAATTATTGAGCATAGTCTTTGGTAGCTTCTCATCAGCATACAAGGATTCAGAGCTTATTAGGTGATCAATAACTAAATTTTCTTGACACTAGTGCATAGATCCCAAAATAAATCCCTTTTTTAGCAGGAAATTCGTTGATCTATAGATTTATTCAAAAGCCAAGCTTGTGAACATACTTTGGAATTGCAGTACCAGTATACCTCCCATTTTGGGAAAATTCATAGACGTTCTTTCGCTCGCCGTTTTCAGTTACTAGTGGACACGACCTCAAGTGCATAGGAATGTATATTATTAATGAATTGTTACTATTAATGGGATGGTTTATAATGGGATGGCTGATGGGGTGACCAAGAAAGGAAACCTACACCTTCGGAACTTAACGTGCTTCTGTTAATCGGTGGTGGTTACTGTGGTTATAGCATAGGAAGCCAAAAGTCTTTAGTTTTGAGATTATCAAAAGGTAACCTGTTGCTCTTAAAATAGGCTATCAGCATCATACTTTTGCATAAATCAAGAATTAAAGGAGATTGAGAACATACCTGAACGGCTTGTTTACACATTTGAATTTGAAGGTATGCTTGGTGAATGTTGCTTATAACGGCAACTTTCGAAGAGTTTATGGCAAGAAGCTGACGGTTACATCTCTTTTCCAAACGATTAAAGATCGTGACAATATGCTTAAGTCTGGAATGGAGAAAGAGCAGGCGGAGAGCATGGAACACTTCTCTGTACTTTTGGAAGAGATAAATAAAAGACAATAAGTGAATAATATATTAGGAGTTGAGGTGTATGGGAATAGTTGAAGAAACGCAAGTTGCGAAGAACATGACTTTTGTGCCGGCAACTGAAATAAAAGGATCTAAGATCCTCACTGTTAAAGACGAAGAACTCGGAAAGATTGAAGAAGTCATGATTGACTCTGAACGGGGAAGAATAGCATACGTAGTACTTGCTTGTGATTGTTTTCTTGGTATGTCCTGTAAATTATTTGCCGTTCCTTGGGGAGCTCTTAAAGCAAGTCGAGGCGATTATATTCTTAGAGTTGATAAGGGAGCATTCGAAACGGCAGAAGGCTTGGATGACGATGTGTGGACTTTAACTCGTAACGATTTGGCTAAAGTGTATGAACAGTATAAACTTCATCCTTACTGGGAAATTTAAAAGTTCATTTTCGGGTGATGATATGAAAATTGTTGTTTCCGATCCGATTTCCTTACCGAAGAATACAGGAAAGACTTGAGGTTCTCGGAAACCTTACTATTTTTGAAAATGTGCCCTTTTCCATTGAATAATTTACTTCAGTCGAATACACCGTTGCTTGCAGCGGGGTGAGCCAGCGCAACTTCGATTAACCACGATTCAACAAACTCGATTAAAAAAAGTAAACTTCGTTTTTACAAAGAGATAAAGAATGTTTTTGGATAACGACAGATTATATTGTTCTTGTAGCTAACTTATTTACTTTGTGTAATCATTTCCTGAATCTGTCGCATGTTGGCTATCATCTTTTTCTTCCCTTCAATTGCGCCTTCCATTTGTTTTATTTTCTGTTCCATCCAGTGGATTTTCATGTCCATATGCATTACAATAACTTTCTTTTTCTGGTCGTCGGTTAGGTGTTCCAAGAACCCATGTTCTGAGCAACAGCACATTTCGGAGTGTTCCAAAGATTGTTCATGATGCATTATAACTATCTCCTTTTATTTATACTAGAATCTCCTAAAAACCAGTTTATTCTAACCACCATAAGTTTTCAGATTGCTTTCACGATCAGAAACTCGATTGGTCATTCAAAATACGAGATTCAAATAATCAAATGTTGAGTTTTAGAATGAGATCCCCAATAATAAAATGGTTGAAATTATATTTAAGATCTCGCAAGCGAGAAAGCCGCTCAGAGAATACAGCCTCATGCAGGCTGTTGCGAGGGTTAACCATCCCTAGCACAGAAAATAAAACCTATGGGATTATCGTCCACTACTGCGGGATTTCAAAGCGGCTCAAAGAAGTCCTCTTGATCTTTAATGAAAGGGACATTGCAGGCTACCTCGAACATCTGGATGGATGATGTCCCGAAAGTCGAACAAGCGGCAAACAAGATTAAAAAGGTTCTTTAAAGAAGTGCCAACAATTGTTGGGTAATGGGTATGAGTTCTTGAAAACCATAAGCATGAGAATCTCTCTTACATTTTCCTCAAATGCGGAGGATATACTAGCGTTTTCGGAAATGATCAATAACATTCCAGAAAAGCAATATTGCTGAAGCTTGACAGTTGATGGAAATTATTTCCCAAGATACACAGCAGAAATTCTGCCTCGTTATACACTCAAAGCCTTTACGCATATCCTGAAGCTTGGGAAAATAAATATTGAGTTTTGGGATCAACTCTGGAAGTATGTTAACCAAAAATATAAAGGATTGGCGGCGAAAACAGTGAAAATATGAAAAGAGGGAATGATGAGAAAAGTAGATGAATATAGGAAAAATCCGGAAACTTTTTGTTATATTCCCGGATTTTTCCTGCTTCCCAACCTCGTTTCTTTTTTTACTTCTTTTTTTAATTCTTTTGTGAAACCCTTCCGGATTTCACCCCAGTTCCTTATTTTAGATGCCCTTTCTTTTGGGCATCTCACTTTTATCGGGATCGGATACACTTCGTTTTGACCAGTGCCCTGCAAGGAAAGCTCCTGACAGGTTATGCCAGATGCTGAAAATCGCACCCGGAAGCGCTGCTACAGCCGTGAAATGTTTTATCGCAAGAGCGACACTCAGGCCGGAGTTCTGCATCCCGACCTCGATTGCAATAGTCCTCGCTTCGATTTCGCTGAGCTTCAGGGCCTTTGAAACCCAGTAGCCGCCTGCAAGGCCAAGCCCGTTGTGCAGGATCACTGCAAGCAGGACCAGCGGGCCGCTCTGTTCAAGATTCGCGCTATTTGTCCCTATAATCACGGCAATAATGATTACTATAGCTGCGGCTGAGATTGCCGGAAAGACCTCCCGGACCGCATTTATCCGTTTTTCAAAGAAATAGTTGATTGCAAGCCCGAACGCCACAGGCACGATTACCACATTTACAACACTCACGAGCATGCCCGTGATATCGACGTCGATGGTCTGACCTATAAAAACCCAGGTAAGGAAAGGCGTTGCGAGAAAAGCCAGCAGGGTGGAGACTGAGGTAAGGACTATTGAAAGAGCCACGTCGGCTTTTGCTAAATAAGAGATCACATTGGAAGCCGTGCCACCCGGACAGCAGCCCAACAGGATCACGCCCGCAGCCAGGTCGGCCGGAAGTTTCAGAACCAGGCAGACTATCCAGGCTGCAAGCGGCATAATGGTGTACTGCATTAAAGTCCCCAGGAGAATCACTGAAGGCCTCTTCAATACTGCAAGGAAGCTGTCTACCGAGAGAGTAACTCCCATCCCGAGCATAATCAGGCTTAGAAAAGGTACGATAAGCCCCTGATGGGGGGCAAAGTATTCAGGATAAATATATGCGACAGCAGACAAAAGTACTGCCCAGAGTGGAAAAAGCGATGTGAACTTTTTAAGTATTTCTTGATACACTGTCTCACCAGATTTGCAGGATGAAGCATCATGCCTGAAGCATTGAGCAGGAGATTAGTAAGTAAACTTGCACAAAATCAAGTAACGACTAAACAGTAATAAATTGGCTCAAAATATCATTAAAGAACCTGAATAAAGAACTGGGTGCACGACCTAATTACAGATAGATGAAATTGTCATTAAAAAGTATATCTATTTCTTTCCGATACATAATAAAAATGTAATTAATTTGGAAATTGTACACAACATATAAATTACATCTGTTTACTGGCATTAAAAGGAGTTTTACTTCCTCATATGACTTTCGCACCTGGGTTTTCGTTTTTCCCTTTCATTTCCGTTCTTGCAATCGACTTGCTACCTATATATACAGGCTGTGCCGATACAATGCCCCATGAGACTGGATGCATACCTTGTAGATATGGGGTATTTTAAATCGAGGGGGCGAGCCAAGACTGCCATCGTTGCCGGAAATGTTAAGGTCAATGGCACGGCGGTAACAAAAGCCTCAAGGGACGTGTCTACTGACGATGTAATTGAAGTTACCGAGGGTCTGGACCAGCCTCAGGGTTATTTCAAACTAAAGCTTATTCAGGAAGAAAGCGGGATTCTTAAACCTGGGGATAGAGTGCTTGACCTTGGATCCAGCGCAGGCGGTTTTCTCCTTTTTGCCTCGGAAATTGCAGGCCATGTTAAAGGCATAGAATTCAGCAGGGATTTCAGGAGCGAGCTTGGAAAAATTGCATATGAGAAGGAGAATATTGAGGTAATGTTCGGAGATGTCTTCACCGTACCCCTGAGTTCACTTTCAGAAGAGCCCGTAGATGTTATTCTTTCGGACATGACCCTGGAACCTGAGGACTCCATTAAGGCTCTTTCAAGAGTGCTGCCTCTGCTTAAAGCCGGGGGAAAGCTGCTTCAGGTTATCAAAATTCCAAAAAAGAAGAACCCAAAACCCATCCTGAGTAAAATTGAGAACCTTGGGCTTGAAGTTCAGCAGGTCATCAGTCCCAAAAAACAGGAAATTTATGTGGTCGCAAGAAAACCCCTGCCCGAAGAAGAAGAGCCGCTCGAAGAAGATCAGCCCGGAGAAAAGGAGTTCTGAGGTCTCAAAAAGGATGAATACTGACGGAATAGAGAGTTCTGAGGATTCCCTTCCCAACAGGCATGAATACACAGAAACGCGTTCAGATTCGTGCTTGGATCCCGGGATGAAAATTTACGGAAGCGGAAGACCAGTCCGGCTCTTTGTTGCAGGCCTCCACGGGGATGAGTGGAAAGATACGACTGGACTCCTGAAGAACATAAAACCTCCGGAAACCGGTACTCTGGCCGTAATTCCACTCGTAGACCGCGAAAAGTACATTTCAACCCTGAACCCGGGCTACTATTCCGGAACCGGAAAAAAGATCCTCAAGGCTATTGAAGAGCTAAAACCTGAAATCTACATAGAGCTTCATTCATATTCCATCGGAAATCTTGAAAACCTCGCAGGAAAGAACAGGCTCGAATTGATAGGGGTGCCTGCATATAGTATCCTGAAAGAAGGAGTGCTGCTTGGCTCGGTTTCTCCCTGGGTCCGGAAAAAGTATTTTTCTAAAGAAGCCCTCTGTCTCTCTTTTGAACTTCAGAAAGGAAATGTGAAATCAAGAAAATTTACCGCCCGCATGCTTGAAATCCTCAAGGAAACTCAAACAAGAGACGAATTCATCGAATATATGAAAAAAGAATTTCCTGCCCAGGCGAAAAAGGCAATCGAAGATTACCGGCGGTTTTACGGAAAAATCTGATACAAGCCCGAAATCTGAAGTAAGCTTTATCCGTATTCCACAAGCCATCAGTTCGGAACCCATTTTCAGGAACACCTGATCTTCTTCTCGAAGCCTATCTCCAGCAGTTCCCGCTTTACATCTGGTGGCAGCCCGTTTAGAATAACTTGCGTTAATATATGCTTCTATATATTGATTATAATCCAAACGCTTGCTTTCGTAGTCCGTGATAGTGAAAACCGACGATATCTGCTTAGTTCAGATTTCCCACACTGGAAGTAATTATAATCGGTTCAAAATTCTCGAGCCGTAGAGACGCCGATGGCACGGAAAATTCACCCAAATGTCCTCGACCACGGAAAA
>CAVZFI010000055.1:0-95779 GCA_963774465.1 uncultured Methanosarcinaceae archaeon
TCTTGGAGACGCAGCCAGGGAACTTTCAATTCCAGTTGTAGGGGGAAATGTTTCTCTGTATAACGAAAGCGACGAATTCAAGACTGCAATTCCCCCAACTCCTTCAATAGGGATGATAGGGAAAGTAGATCTTGAAACTCCCCTTCCCTCAGGTTTCTTTGCAAAATCCGGAGACAGCATTATCCTGGTGGGAGAAACAACTGCTGACATGGGAGGTTCCGAATACTATGACTGCTTCGGTGCCCAGAATGCAGGAAAAGTCCCTCAGACCCCGAAAAACGCCCCAGCAATTATAAAAGCAGTTATCGAAGCTGCCAAAAGCGGGAAACTCAGTTCGGCACATGACCTTTCCCTTGGAGGGATCGCTGCAGGGCTTGCAAGAATGTGCAGAAAATCCGGTGCAAAGGTAGACCTGAGTGAAATTGCAGAAATGAAGGCTGATGAGCTCCTATTCTCAGAAGCTCCCGCAAGAGCTCTGCTTGCTACAGGCGAGCCGGATGCTGTACTGGAAATCCTCAAAGATGTGCCTCACACCGTTATCGGCAAGGTCGAAGGCAGTGCCCTTGAGGTTAAAGGAAAAGATTTCGAGGCTTCCCTCTCCCTGAAGGAAATTTCCGATGCATACGGCAGCCTTACAAGGTTTATGATGAGATGAAGTCTCATCATACTTTTAACCTGCTATTCTTTTTTTATACTCGTTCATACTAAAACTCAAAATTTGCAGTTTTTTGTGATTTTTATTGGAATTTAGATGAGAATCGGATGTACTTTATCTTTGGGAAACTGTTGATGCCTTAATTAATGGAAAAAACAAAAATAATTTTCAATTGGATGGTTAGCTTAAGAGAAATCTATGAGCTTATCCCAAAACTCAAAATTACTTCTTTGAATCTCTAATTTGGAATAATCAATCGAGTTTCTGATCATGAAAATAGGTATGAAAACTCTTATTAATACGGGAACAAAATTGGTTTTGGGATGAGCTATATATAAAAAAGACCTGGATTAAAGAAATTCGAATTTCCAGGAAAACACCCTGTTTCAGTGCTGAACTAAGCTAAACAACAGTTTTAAGCTAAAAAGTAGTTTTAAGCTAAAAAGTAGTTTTAAGCTAAAAAGTAGTTTTAAGCTAAACAATAGTTTTAAGTTAAACAATAGATATTAGTAGGTTTCCACACTAAATTACTTTGTCATGAAAGCTGTATGTATCTGTATGGGAGTGCATCTTTCTTACAGTCCCAAGTGGTACTGGCCTGTAGAGGGTTTTTCCGGGGTGCCTGAAATGGACCGGTATTTTGACCAGAACAGTATTTTTTCAAGATTGTTAAAAACAAGCAGACAACTTCTACGCCTTAATGACCTGATTCTTGAATCCATGGAAAAAGGGGGGAAATATTCCTTTGATCTATCAGGGCCGTTCCTTGAACAATCAAGATGGGACCCTGAACTTCTCGAATCTTTCCGCGAACTCGGAGAAAGCGGAAGTGTTGAGTTTACAGGGAGCTGCAGTTATCATTCCCTGAGTTCGCTGTACCCCGATCTTTCCTGGTTCAAAGAGGAAGTGCTCATTTACAGGGAAATGATTCGGGAATTACTGGGCATCACGCCCGAAACTTTCGTAAATACAGAACTTCTGTACACCGAAAGGGCCGGGAGGATACTCGAAGATCTGGGTTTCAGATGTCTTATCGCCGAAGGGTCCAGAAACCTTATGAATGGATATGAGCCTGTACACGTTTTTGAAAACCACCGCCTTCCGACTCTGCTAAGGCATATAAACCTCAGCGAAGACCTTGAGCTGCGTTTTTCGGAAAAAGACTGGCAAGGTTATCCTCTTATTCCGGAAAAGTTCGCGGATTGGATTGCCAGCATGGAAGGGGACGTACTGACCCTTTATTTAAATTATACAAATCTCTGCTTTCATTACATGAATAAAAGTACGATAGCCGATTTTATTCGGAACCTTCCGGAAGCCCTCGAATCCAGGGGTATTGAAATGCTCACGCCGTCTGAAGCTATAAAGAGGTTTGCGCCTTTAAGGCTCCCTACCCTGGAAACAGAACAGACGATCCGTTATGGAATGCATAATGCATTAGGAAACCATGCCCAGCAACTTTACCTGCGGGAACTGGTAAGAGTAGGAGATGAACTTTCTGGGCTTAAGGAAAGCAAAGATTACAGGAAACTGAAACAGGTATTCGGTTATCTACAGCAAAGCGAAATATTCTTTTCCATGAACGCTGGAAACGTCAGGGAAGGGTATGAAAGAGCTGTGAATTATTTTTCAATCCTATCCGATTTCAGGAGAGCTGTCATGGAGGAGGGAGCATGACCTCACTTTGCATGTACTTCCAGGTGCACCAGCCGTTCAGACTGCGCAGGTTCTGGCCTGATGACAGATCAGGTTTTTTCCGTTATTTTGACGAGAGAAGCAACAGGGAAATCTTTGAAAGAGTAGCCCGGAAATGCTACATTCCTGCAAACAGAGTACTGCTGGATTCTCTTGATGAGCATAAAGGAGAGTTCAGGTTTTCTCTTTCTGTTACCGGAACCCTGCTCGAACAATGCGAACTCTGGGGAAAAGATGTGCTTGAAGGCTTCAGACAGATGGCTGAAACAGGAGCCGTGGAATTCCTGGACGAGACATTTTATCATTCCCTTTCAAGCCTTTTTGAAGACAAAACCGAATTTATCGAAGAGATAAAGGAACACAGAAAACTTATATTTGACCTCCTGGGGGTTAAACCTCAGGTATTTCGGAATACCGAACTGCTTTACAATAATACAATAGCAAAGATTGCTTCCGATCTCGGGTACAGGGCGATCCTTACTGAAGGTGCGGACCATATGCTTGACGGGAGATCTCCTAACATGCTTTACATGGCAAAAGGTTCAGGACTCCCCATAATCTTCAGGAACTACAAGCTGAGTGACGATATCGGATACCGCTTTTCGGCAAGGTGGTGGGAAGGGTACCCTCTGACTGCAGAAAAATGGGCATCATGGGCCTCAGGGATTAAAGAAGATTGCGTTAATATCTTTATGGACTATGAGACCTTTGGAGAGCATCAGTGGGAAGAAACCGGAATTTTTTCCTTTCTGCAAAAACTGCCCGGAGAGGTTCTCAAGACTGACCTGAATTTCAGCACTCCTCTCGAGCTTGTAGAAAAATACTCACCCGTAGCCGAGATCGATATCGGGGATTTTTCCACCATTTCCTGGGCCGATATGGAGCGCGATACCAGCGCATGGCTTGGAAACGACATGCAAAGACGTTGTTTTGAAGAGATGAAACTGCTTGAGCCCTTTGTAAAAAAAACAGGAGACCCTGAAATTCTGAGTATATGGAAGCACCTGCTGACTTCGGACCACTATTACTATATGTGCACCAAATGGCTCGGGGACGGGGACGTGCATTCTTACTTCAGCGTGCACTCCACACCTTTCGATGCAGCAGTCAATTTCATGGCCGTACTTATGGATTTCAAAGCCCGGGTGTTCAGGAAACTCAGCGCAATAGATTAATGAAATATACACATACTAATTCATGGAGTTTGAGTCACATGGTTAGAGACTTATTCATGTTTGCAGGCTTCAATGAAAATTCGCAGCTTGTCAGGTTCAAGATTATTTACTCGAAAGAACCCGGATCTTTATCCTTAATAACCGATTTTCTGGAAAAAGAGAATGTATTCATTATGTTTGGCCATCTGGACAACATTACACAAAAAACAGGAGAATATTCAGTATTTACAGAACTTAAAGAAGACGTTGACCCAGAAGATCTCGCCCGAAAAATAAAGGAGCTTGAAGTTGTAAGTGAAGTAGAATACGAGATTTCAAAATACGGGATGATTTATTCCGTGGACTTTCCCCTCAATGTCGTAGGAGTAAGGGGAGTTGCGGCAAGGGCACTCACAATTGTTGATATCATTAAAACTCTCAACGAAAATGTGGCGCATGCAGAGGGACTTCTCACCATTTCAGGGCTTAAGGGAGGGAGTCACTCGGCAAAATATTTTAAGAGCATTCTGGATCTTAATGACAGTAATTTCGCAAACGTTCTTGCAGAACTCTACAGAGCTGTGGGATGGGGAATACTGGAAATCGACTGTAATCCGGAGACTTATGAAGGAAAAATCATTGTAAAAGACTCGTTTATTGCCGATGTTTACGGAGGGTCGGAACAACCTGTTTGTGCCTTTATGAGCGGCTACTTTGCAGGTTACCTGACCGAATATTTCGGGAAGAATATAAGTGTGAGGGAGGTCAGCTGTAAAGCCACCGGAAAGAAGGTCTGCGAACACATAATTTCACTGGCGCCCTCCAGTGCAAGCCAGGAATACCAGACAAGAGGGGAGCCCCGGTGATAAGACAACCGAATGTTATTCTGGGAAATGACGAACTGCTTGTGACAATGGGGAGAAAAGGGGAGATCTTAGGCTTATTTTATCCAAGAAGGGACCATGCCCAGCACGTAGAAGAATCCGTTGCCTGCATCCATACAGGGGAAAAACTTCTCTGGACAAACGATAACGATTGGCACTGCATCCAGAATTATATAGAGGACACCAATATCGTGTCCACAAAACTATATCACGATTCGGGAATCCGGATTTCGATTCTTGACCTTGTACATCCTGATGTGCCTGTCCTTATCCGCAGGTTTAAGGTCCAGTCCCAGAAAAAAATTTCAGGGAAATTTTTCTACTATTCGAATTTCGACGTTGGGGAAACGTCTAAGAAAAACTCCGGCTTTTGTGATACAGAGGCTCGCTTGCTCGTGCAGTACTGGCAAAACTATTATATAGGGATTTACTCCCTGCCAGAATTTACTGAATGGCAGATCGGAAAGGCGATGGACACCATATGGTGGACAAATTCCAAATATGATATGGAAGATGGAAAACTCCAGAGGAATAAAGAAGACATAGGAAATATTAATAACGCTGCAGGCTGGGACCTTGAACTTGAAGCTGACGGAGCAAACGAGTTTGTTATCTTTATAGGCGCCGCATCTTCCAGAAATCTCCTGTATAAGAGAATACATGAGCTCTCCAAACTGCCTCTGGAATATATCTTCGAAAAGACGCGGGAACACTGGGTTATGTGGCTTGCTAAAAAGCAGGTACTCAAAATGCCAGGAATCGAAGGACACGATAACTTGCGGCAGGAACTGTTCAGCGCTTACAACCGGGCTCTTCTCATGCTTTACCTCCTGAACGACCGCGAAGACGGATCCTTTGTTGCTGCCCCAGAGTTTGACTCTAATTTTGAGAAATGCGGAGGATACGGCTTTTGCTGGAATAGAGATACCTCAGAGGTTGTGCTTGCACTCAAACACTCGGGATATCCGGAGTATTGCGACAGATTTTTCAAGTGGTGTATCAGGACACAGCTTCCTGATGGTTCCTGGTTCCAGCGTTACTGGCTCAATGGGGATATAGCTCCTTCCTGGGGTAATTTTGATTACTCGACTCAGATAGATGAAACCGGATCAACGCTCTATGCCATGGACGTTTATTACAGGATTCTCGAAGGCCTGAAAAAAGTTGAGTTTCTGGAAGAAGTCTGGGTTTCCATACTCAGGGCTGCCGAATACCTGATGAAGCGGACCAAATCAGGAATTCATGAAAGCTGTATGGACCTCTGGGAAACTTATTACGGAATTTACACATATACGAATGCTTCAATCTATGCAGGGCTTATGGGCGCTTCACACCTGGCTGAAGAAAACGGGGAGTCTGGCATGGCAAGACGCTGGAAGAAAAGAGCGGAATTCATTAGACAGGCCACAATTGACCGCTTCTGGCTTCAGGAAGGCTATTTTGCAAAAGGAATAATTAACGAGAAACTGGATAAAACTGTTGATGCAAGTATCCTGGGAGCCTATATTCCCTTTGGAATGTTATCCCCAAAAGACCCCGTCGAAAAGGATATGATCCTGTTTATGATAGAAAATATCAAGAAAAAGCTCTCAGTGCCTATTAATCAGAATTACGGAATCAGAAGGTATGAAAACGACAGTTATATTGACGGAAACCCATGGATAGTAACCACTCTCTGGCTCTCGCAGGCAATGTTTGCCCTTGCCCTTGATATGCCCCATGAAAAAAATGAGAAATATACCGAAGAAGTGAGAATGCTGACCAGTGAAGGGATTAAATGCCTTAAGTGGGCCCTTGCCGGAGCAACCAGTACGGGACTCCTCCCGGAACAGGTGGATAAATCTACAGGAAAACCTGCCTGGGCGATCCCTCTCGGATGGAGCGGGTCCCTGATGCTTGATAATATTTTGCTTCTGGATAAAATCTGCCGGAGAAAAGCCGGGAATGCAGAAGAAAGCTGAGAAGAGAAAAAAGAGAGAGCGTCGTAAAAGCCCCATATGTAATTCCTGCGACCAGAATTACAAGAGTTACGTAGTTTATGGCAGACTTACCCTGCTGATGGATAGCCTTTGTCATCTCCGCATTTAAAATTAATGCAAGATTTCCGCTAATATCATTCAGTACAGTTGTTCTAATACTCTTCAATTCCAGTAAGTTCTCTCTGAAGATGAGCATTGCAAAGAGCGTGATCACAATCATAAACGTTGTAAGGCTTCCATCCATCATGAATTGCTGTTCCCTTAAACTCCGGAAGAATTCCCATAGCATTTATTGCATCGGATCCTCTTTTACGATGGGCAAAATAACAGGTGTATTTGTCATTAGAAGCTACATGGAGCCAGTGTCTTTTTCCTTCAATCTTCATCCCCGTTTCATCAAAATGGATAACAGGGGAAGCTAGTAACATCTCTCTAATCACGTTTTCAAATTCCTCTAAATTACGGAAACATTCTCTTTCTGCTTTAATTATCGTAGCAGAACAGATTTTTATCCCCATAATGTCATCAAAAAACTCAGAAATCCTTTCATACGGAATAAAATGGTGGTTTTTACAGTAAACAGCTGAAGCTAAAATATTAGGACCATACTGGACTGGATATTTAACTGATTCGGGAAAATCAGCTTTATTTAATCTTCCACAGTGAGGACAGGTTTTTATGTGACTCCGATGTTCCGTAACAATAAGATTTACAGGGGGAATATCAAAGACCTGTCTTCTCTCGTAAGCTTCAAGTTCTGTATGCTCAAGAGTATGTCCACATTCTTCACAGAAACTCAAAGAATGTGCTACAACCTAATTAGGATAATTAACCATGTTGAGAGTCGATCCAGGATGACCTTCTTGACCTCCAGGGTTCTTGCCACTCTTTTTGCGGAGACTCTTGGGGTTAGGTTTGTCTTTGACAAAAAAGTCAGTAGAAGGAGGTCTACTGCTATTACTACTGTTTTGATTTAAACGAGATTCCAAAGATCGTAATCGTTCACTTTGGTCTTTTATTTGAGATTCTAGACTCTCAATGTAAGCTACAATAACTTCAGGGTTTGAAGCACAGAGTGAAAGAATCTCTTCACGTTTCATAAAGCCAAAAAGGAATCATTTGATATCCAATTTTTCCTCGGAAAGAGGAAAAATTGTGTAGACACTACAATAGAAGTTTCGCTTCATGAAGTTGTCTTCTACTACCAGTTATCTGTCATAGAACCCTCAAACATAATTTAAATATTGGTTAAGTTCCATGAGATCTGAACACTGTCACAAGTTCATCATTTTACACCTTACAGTTGCCCGATTCGGATCCCAGGTATATCTCACTTTTCTTTCATTTCCACTTTCTGGATCTGCTTAATGCATGTGAGCAGTTCTTTCTCGGTAAACATACCTTTGTGCATGATGCTGGACACGTTTCCATTCAATTCTTTTATGTCATTCGAATCCAGATCCTTTGCAGTACAAACGATTATGGGAATATCGATGGAGTCAGGGTTGTTTTTAAGCGCTCTTATCACATCAAAACCACTACTATCAGGCATCATTAGGTCCAGAATGATCACTTCCGGTTTTTCTTTGAATGCGATATCTATTGCATCCTGTCCTCCGTGAGCCTTCAAAACATTGAACTCTTTTCCAATTAGCATCGCAGCTATCATTTCCACGGCATTTGTATCGTCATCCACTACCAGCACACTGAGAGACGATTTTGTCGTCTTTTCTTTGATCTTCTCCAGTGTAGAAAATAATTTATCCTTTTGAATAGGTTTGACGAAGTATTCCACAGCTCCCCATATGATACCCATTTCCCTTTCATCCAGCATGGAAGTGATTATTACTGGAATATCACAGGTTTGTTCCCCCAGTTTCAAATGCTTCAGAACATCCCAGCCACTCATGCCATGCATCATAATGTCCAGAGTGATTGCAAACGGTTTCATCTTATCGGCAAGTTCGAGGGCTTCTTTTCCATTGACAGCAGTTGCCACACAGGTAACCTTCATGCTTCAGGGTGACCTCCAGCAACTCTCTTGAAGCATCATCGTCTTCCACCACAAGTATCAGTGGCTTACCACTGTTACTATTCGGTGGCTTGATTATTCTCGGGATACGGGTAATGTATTTCGGGACATTCACAGCATCCTTTGTTTTCGCTTCTGCAGTGCCCTCGTTATTTAAGCCGGCTCTTAAGGGGATCTCAAAAGTAAAAGCTGTACCTTTCCCAACTTCACTTTCAACCCATATATTCCCCTTATGCAGCTCTATAAAACTTTTAACAAGGGAAAGCCCAAGCCCTGTTCCTTCGTACTGCCGGTTTGTAGCAGAATCGAGCTGAGTGAAAGGCTTGAACAGCTTGTGCTTGTTTTCATCAGATATCCCTATACCCGTATCTTTTACGGTGAACTGTGCCATATCTCCGTCCATCTTTGAGGAAATTGTTATCTTTCCACCCTCAGGAGTGAACTTGATGGCGTTGCTTGCAAGATTAAAAACAATCTGTTTGAACCTTATTCTATCAGCATATATCGTTACAAGTTTTTCGTCTATGCAGAATTTCACATTAAGTCCTTTTTTATTAAGAAGGGGTGACATCAACTGTTCTAATTCAGTAAACGTTTCTTTAACAGCAAAAGTCTCACAATTCAGTTCCATCTTACCCGCTTCGATCTTGGACATGTCAAGTATGTTGTTTATGAGAGAAAGCAGATGTTTCCCACTCGTGGATATGTTGCCCAGAAACTTCTTCTGCATCTGAGGCATCTCTCCAACATTGCCTCCTATCATCAGGTCAGAGAAACCTATGATGGAATTCAGTGGCGTTCGCAGTTCATGACTCATAGTTGCAAGGAATTCGCTCTTAGAACGGTTTGCAGTCTCTGCTGCAATCTTTGCCTGGATCAGGCTTTCCTCTGCTTCCTTTATTTTAGTCATGTCCACAAAGCTTTCTACCAGGTATTTTTTATCTGAAATTGTTATAGGCACCACAGATTTCAGAATGGGAACCTTGTTTCCGTCCCTATTGATCAACACACGTTCAGATCGATCAACTTTCAATCCAAGATCACGTAAGGGGCATTTTCCTTTATCTGCAGGACAGATGAAATGATGGCAGATATTACCAATGATTTTCTCCTGGGGAAAGCCAATCATCTCCACTGCCATGGGGTTTGCCTCAACTATGGTGGATGTTTCAGCATCTATGAGAACAACACCGCAAATAGTGCTTGCAAGTACGGTCTCCAGTCTCTGCCTGTATTCCACTTCAAGCCCTCGAAGTTTCACGTTATCCGTAACATCAGTGGTACAATACACGGTGCCTATCATCGTTCCATTCTGAAGTAGTGGACCTGCGTACCAGTCATAGACAGCCTTATTTTTAAGGTACAATGTTACCTGATCTCTATCTGAGGCGTTTTTCAATTCCTTAATCTTTGCAGTGCCTCCCCTGCCATCACCTGCCTGCGCAATTATATGCTCGATCACTTTTGCCGCACTGTTCTGTGAAAGCAAATCTGCGCTTATGTCCCACATTTCAATGAATTTACTATTCATGATGACCCTGGTATTCATACCAGCTATCATTATGCCTGCATTAATAGATTCAAGGCTGGATTGAATTACTTTGAGGGTTTCAAGAATGTTCTCTTTTTCTTCCAGGGTTTTGAGCATACCGTTTATGCTCCCTGCAAGATCGCATAGTTCGTCTTTACCTTCCATGTTTACGCGGGAGGAAAGTGATCCTTTTTCGGTAATTGCTGTTAAGTTAGTACTGAGCAAGGATATGCGAGATAACACCGATTTTTCAAGTAAAAACGAAAGGACAAGTCCGGATACCAGTCCGATGACTAGAATTGCAATAAGTATGTATGTTATAGCAGACTGGCTGTTTCCCATTATCTGCTCGGTAGCCACTACCAGGAATACAGATAGAAAAATTAAGGTTACTCCAAGAATTGCCAGTGTCTTATTGCGTATCTTCATGGATTACCTTCCCATTACCTAAAAAAGCGTCCACCTTTTCCATGAACTGAAACACATCTATAGGTTTGGAAATATAACCTATGCAGCCTGCATCAATGAAACGCTTTTCATCACCAAGCATGGCAAGCGCAGTTAAAGCAACAACGGGTGTGTGCGACGATTTTGGATGTTGTTTGATATGTTTTAAGATTTCCAGCCCACTCATTCCTGGCAACTGGATATCCAGCAATATAAGGTCAAAAAGATCGTTCTTGATCCTTTCCAGAACCTCTGCTCCGTCTGCAGCTTGTGTGACCTCTATTCCATTTGATTCCAGAATATATGCCACCAATTCCATGTTCATGGGATTATCTTCTACTACCAGTATGCTTGCCATGTATCCTCCCAAAAATGCATAGTTACTTTATCTTTAACCCGCCATATTTAGGAAAGAAGTAGGTCATCTCCTGAGTTTTCAACATCAATAGCCCCTAATGAAAGTACTTTAATTTGTGTTGTTGTATTCCCCAATGGTGGATACATCACTTTGGCGGACGTGAATTGTAGAATGCCTCTTGATTCGGAATATGAGGTTCATATCCAATACTTAGACCCAAATTCGCCCGAATTAGTTTATAATATAAATAAGTAATAAATTTTAGTTGGGATATTATTCTTAAATAAATATTATTTATATACACAACTAAAGTTGATATTAGAAAACAACAAATTTATTATTGTTTAGATATAACCTTTTGAGACCAGTATAATGTTATAATAATCGTATAATAAGAAGGTTCATGAAAATATGAATGAAAAATAGAAAGAGAAGGATGAAAAGAATGAGCTATTTTTATGAAAAGTCCTCCAAAAATTGGGGAATCCGCTTTTCGCACTAAATTTCCATGTTATCACAATGTTCTTGCCATCGTTTTTCAGCAGAATACTGCGGGGTGTGGTGGAACATTTAAAGTGAGCTAAATTTTGCGCTGAAAATTTTCTGATGAATAAACATTGGGTACTTAATAATTTTATCAAAGAAGAGAAGGAAAGGAAAGGAAAATAAGATTTGCATTTATGAGCAAATGCAATTGTTTTGGAGAAATTTAGGCAAGGATTTTTCCATATGGACTTTCTTCAAAATAATTGACAAACTGCTCGACGGTCTCGTTAGATTCTCCTGAATCCGAGCCCAGAAGCAGCTTAGAGAGACTTGCCTTATTCATATATTCGACCTTTGGCTCCCCTGTAATTCCTCCGAGTTCGGCAGCCTTGTCAATTGCATCGTAAAGATTTCCAAAGTCATCTACAAGCCCAAGCTCCTTTGCCCTGGCTCCGGTGTAAATACGGCCGTCTGCAAGGGTTTTTACGTCACTCCTGGACATGTTGCGTCCTTCTGAAACGTCTGTTATGAAGTCTTCGTAGCTTTCCATAACCACAGAATCAGCATACTCTTTTTCTTCATCCGTAAGTCCCCTCCAGGTACCTCCCATATCTTTCAGTTCTCCGGACTTTGCAATGTAATAATCCACGCCATCCTCTTTATAGGATGCAGACATATTCTGGAAGATCCAGATCACTCCAATAGATCCGGTATTCGTAGAGGGATTTGCAATAATGTAATCCGCAGGAGCGGAGATATAATAGGCGGCGCTGGCTGCAAGGTCTCCCATGGAAACGACAACAGGGATTCCCTTTGCCTGGGCTTTCTTAATTTCCCCTACAATTTCCTGGGCTGCTGCAGGAGACCCGCCCGGACTATTAATTCGAAGCACAATTGCCCTGACTCCCTTATCCGCGGCAGCCTTGCGGATATTTTCAGAAATCTCTTCTGAGGTTGCATACCCAAGCCCAGTAGGAAAGTTTCCAGAAAGCATAGTGCCCTGGACATAAATAACAGCTACCTTCTCAGAAGTCCCTATATTTTTTCCCAAACCGAAACTGAAGAAAATTGCCGCGATACTCACGAGTATGACAGTAAACAGAGCCAGTGCTACCAGCAGGTAGGGCATCCAGTTACGTTTTTTATTCTGTTGAGAAGGATTTGAATTCATGCTTAAACTCTTGCTTTCAAGTTCATTTTTTTCAGGAGCTTCTGTGGGAGTTTCCTGATCAGCCATTTTTCCCGAACCATTCGCGGCAGAGCCGGAGTATAGAGAACTGCCGCTGGTACAGTAAGCGCCTTCATCAGAAATGGGATTTTGTCTTCCATTGTAAGCGCTGCCTTGTAAAATACTATCTTCAGATGGATCCTCTGAGTTCGTATCTTCCGGGTTTATTCTTTTATTGTTCATATCTGACAGGACTGCATAATTTGGATTTATCGCTTTTATCTGCGGGCTTGAGCCTGCTGAAATTTTTGAATTAAGAGAGCAGATATATTACGGTGGAAGGCAATGCAGAAAGAGAACTTGCAGAAGCCCACGGACAATACAATCTGCTTAACAGCCTGAATTGTCGGAGCTATTATTTATCTGTCTCTACTTTCATCCTTCTTTATATAGGATTATTAACTATCCCTCAAATAAGTTACCTTGTAAAAACAGAGTAAGCGAAATATATTTTAGAATTGCAACAAACTTTTTTAAAAAAAGTTTGATCAAAAAGTGTAAGCGAAATATATTTTAGAATTGCACTCATCGAAGAGGAATATATTCACAAAAAATATATGGAGATAAGAATGCCAGAATCATCCAGTAAACCCGTACTTGTCACCTGTGGCCTGCCTTATGCTAACGGCAAGGCCCATATCGGGCATCTTCGGACCTACGTGCCCGCTGATATTTTTGCCCGTTCCCTGCGAAAAGAAGGGAGGGACGTTACTTTTGTCTGCGGCTCGGACACTCACGGCACCCCTATTGTCGTAAACGCCGAGGAACTCGGGATCACTCCTAAAGAGCTTGTAGAGACATATCACAAGCATTTTGACGAGACCTTCAAGCAGCTGGGAGTTTACTTTGATGCTTTTGGGACAACGGATGATCCTGAAAATCACAACAGGACCCTGGATATCGTTAACAAGCTGATTGAAAAAGGCTATGTGTACCCAAAAACCATCGAAATTGCCTACTGCCCGAAGTGCAACCGTTTCCTCCCTGACCGCTACGTAGAAGGAGCCTGCCCTCACTGCGGAGAGACAGCAAGAGGAGACGAATGTGACCAGGGATGCGGAAAACACCTGGAGCCAGGAGAACTTCAGAACCCTGTCTGTACTATATGTGGAGGGCCTGCCGAGTACCGCCAGCAGGAACACTTTTTTTTCAAGCTTTCCGAATTCAGCGATTACCTCATGGACTATCTTTCAAATGACCTTGGGGGAACCATCAATGCCAGGAACTACGCACTGGGCTGGGTAAAGCAGGGGCTTACAGACTGGTGCATCACGCGGAACCTGGAATGGGGAGTTAAATTCCCTGGACATGATGACCTCGTGGTCTATGTCTGGGTAGATGCCCCCATAGGGTATATCGCCTTTACCGAGGAATGGGCTGCAAAAACAGGGGATTCCTGGGAAAAATACTGGAAAAACGACGGGGAAATTGTCCACTTCATAGGAGGAGACATCACCTATCACCACTGTATTTTCTGGCCTGCAATGCTTAAAGGTGCAGAGTATTCAGTGCCTACTGCCGTTGTAGCTTCAGGTATGGTTAAAATTGAGGACAAAAAGTTTTCGAAGACCAGGGGTTATGTTGTCTGGGTAGGAGAAGATTACCTTGACCACGGCTTCCATCCAGATCTGCTGAGATATTATCTGGCAAGCTATACCTCCCACACAAAGGAACTGAATTTTTCCTGGCGCGTGCTTCAGGAAAAAATAAATACCGAACTTGTGGCAGTACTCGGGAATTTCCTGTACAGGACAATGCTTTTTGCTTTCAAGAACTACGGGGAAGTTCCTGCAGGAGAGCTCGAACCTGAAGTAAAGAAAGAGATCGAAAAGGCCCTGAAAGACATAAAAGCAGCAATGGCAGAATATGAATTCAAAAAAGCCGTTGATTCTGCAATGACCCTTGCATCTTTCGGAAACATTTACTTCCAGTCCCACGAACCCTGGCGCCTGATAAAAGAAGATCGGGAAGCCTGCGGAAATGTGCTTTATAACTGCCTCCACCTGGCAAAAGCTCTCAGCCTTATCTTTGAGCCCTTGCTCCCGCAAACCATGGAGACCGCCTGGAAAGAGCTCGGGCAGGAAGGAGACCTGCACGCCACCCTGTATGATGAGGCTCTCGTGCCTTTAAAAGCAGGCACAAAACTTGCAAAACCCGAGATCCTTTTCACAAAGCTCGAAGATGATAGGATCGGAGAGATGGAAGAGATCGCAAACCAGAGGGTAAAAGCCGCAGATGCGAAGAAAGCCGCAGCAAAAAGGAACGGAAAAGAGCCCGCCAAATCCGAAGGGATGGGACCTGCAGAAGAAGCAAAACCAGCCGAAAAAGCTGGAGACGCAGTAAAACCAGAGGAAGAGGAAAAAGAAACTCTTCCCATGATAGAGTACGAAGACTTTGCAAAACTCGACATCAGAGTAGGAAAGGTTTTACTTGCCGAACCCGTAAAGAAGTCCAAAAAGCTCCTCAGGGTTGAAGTGGATATCGGAGAAGAAAAGCCAAGACAGCTTGTTGCAGGCATGGCTTCATACTACACTCCCGAAGAGTTAGTAGGAAAATATGTAATCGTACTTGCCAACCTGAAACCTGCCAAACTCTGCGGAGTCGAATCAAACGGCATGATGCTTGCAGCCGATGACGGCGGAGAAATCGTATCAGCTCTGATGCCCGACACACAAATAAAGCCGGGTTCAAGAATACGCTAAAATAATCTCCTGGATGAGAAACACTTCTACTGACTCAGAACCGTTTTCGAATCTACACATTTATAGGATGCCTCTGCCAGTTTATCTGGCGGCGCCTCCCAAGAAAAGTAGAAGTAAGTAAAAAAAGGATGAAAAGGCAATTTGAAAAGAATAATTTGCAGGTAAAATTTATTTTGCTTTTTTCTATTTTTACACTCTGCTTTTTACTTTTTATTTTTTATACGTTCTGCTTTTACTTTCAATTCTCTCATTTTTTGCGGAAAAGGCCGCTCGCATGCGAGCGTGACAAAGATGATGTGAAATGACTAATTACGGTAGCTGAGTTAGAAAAAGAGTTAAGGATTATCCATTATTTCTTTTTACTTGAGCATCAACAATATGATCCGGAATAAAAATAAAATTGATTCTTTCAATATGAAAGAACATTTATATAGAGTTACAGAGACATAATAAATATGAAGCAAGTTGTCTAAATGAATCTCCTCTTCTTTCTGCCTTGTTTTTTCGAACCTCAGTGGAGTTAGACCAATCTGCCTCAATAAATGAAAAACAAGCATTTACTACAATAAATCATGAAAAATCCAGCCATGTAATTTCGATAACCTACTCTTTACGAAATTAAAATAAAGAACCGGAGAATTAGATGAAACAATTAAATTTGTTTTTTATACTTTTTACGCTTATACTGCTTCTTCTGGTTCCAAATCTCGCAGCAGCACTGATTGATGCAGAAGCTGCCAAAATTCCTTATCAAGTAAACAACTCTGACCGGATAGTTATTGGTACAGTCAGCGGGATTGACACATATTACGGCTACACAATTTATACCATTACAGTTAAAGAATGGCTTTATAATCCCATTCCTGCAGAGACCATAAAAGTAAGAAGTGAAATAGGGACTAATGTAGCCGTGGAAGATGAAGTCGAGTTTGCCCATAACGAATCCACACTCTTAATGTTAAAGGACGAAAATCTCGATGAACAGCTTTTCAGGGTGCCTCTGGGATTAAAATATCCTGTTCCAGATAGGGATGCAGTAATCGAGGAGTTAAAAGCTCAGGGTAAGTGGCAGAAAGAAAATCAATCCGTGAATAATACAAACGGCACCAAAACGGTAGAGAATACAGGAACAAAGGATGAGCAGGAAGAAGGTCAAACCGTTGACAACACAAACGGTACCAAAACGGCAGAGAATACAGGAACAACAGGCGAGAAGGAAGGAAATTCCAATCAAACCCAGAAATCAAACACTACTCCTTTTATGAGCCCTGTCTGTTTGCTTGCAGCAATGCTGGGTGCAATCATACACATAAGAAGGAAACAATAAAAATTCCAGAAGAAAGATATGAAAATAAGTCAAGAGCTTCCCTTATAACTTAAAATTTACTTTTTAGAAACCTGTACAGGGAAATCAATGGAGTTTCTGATCACGAAAAATCTGAAAAATTTTGTGATTAAAAAAAATGACTTCAGGTAAACTCTATATAAAAGAATAGTTAGAGAAGTGTTGAAGTATTGAGTAGATGCATCAACTGAGCGCATTAATCATCACTTTTTCCCCAGCACCATCTCAAGATAAGAAGTCCGGATAGAGTCTTTTTCTCCGGCGCCAAACTGTTTTAGCAACTCGAATAACTTCCCCCTTGAGATATCGAGGTCTTTTTCGGTTTCGGCTACTATTTCGACTTCAAGAAATTCTCCGAGCCCTTCGACTGCATCAAGGCAGACAGTTATCTCCCCTGCCTTAAAAACCTCTCTTTGTTTACAGACTATTCCGGCTTCCGAGAAGCCGAGAGCGTGGAGTATTTCTGTGGTAGTGGCCTCTTCAACAGGGGTTTCGAGTTCTTCCCGGGTTTTAGAGACGCCATCGAGTTTGGGACCTTTATAGGTCAGCACAGCCTGACCGTCCAGGGAACGGATCCTGAGTGCTTCATCGGTTTTTGCAAAATCCCTGTAAGGGGCTGCAAAATAAGTATCTGATTGAATCTCAACCCCGACTTTTACTGCCCCTATTTTCTTAAGGACGGTGCGGACCTTTGAATGATCCGCTCTGACCTTGACTTCCACTTCAATCATGGTTTCAAAACATCTCCAGTTAAAGCCGGTTAAAACCGGGGAAAATCTTCAGTTCAAGTAGTTAGTTAAAAGATATCCGGAAAATCCGGATTCGGTCAGGTATCTGCAGGAACGAATTTGGTGCCATAATAAATCATGCCGCGTTCTCCGTCTTCCCCTAGCTTGCGGAAAACGGACTTTACCCGCATTCCGATATGAATCTTTTCGGGGTCGCCGACCACCTGGGATGTCAGTTGGGGCCCTTCATCCAGCTTGATTATGGCAAGGGTGTAAGGAGACTGGTTTTCAAAGCCCTCCGCAGCTGTATGGATTAAACTGTATGTAATAATTTCGCCCGTGCCTTTGAACTTGTAGGGCTCAATCTGACCCACACGCCTGCAGTTTACACAAACGTTTCGCGGGGGATAGAAATTTTCCCCACATTCTTTGCAGCGGGTTCCTTCAAGGTTATACCTGCTGCCGATATTTCTCCAGAATCTTGGAACGGAAGACATCGGATATCACCTATCCCTCGAGAAAATATGTACTACTGCTGTTGCTCCTGACCCTCCTACATTATGGGTCATTCCGTACTCTGCGCCTGCTACCTGGCGCTTGCCTGCATCCCCGCGCAACTGGGTTGCGATTTCAACAGCCTGTTTAATTCCTGTTGCTCCTACAGGATGTCCGCAAGCTTTGAGACCGCCAGATGTGTTGACAGGAATCCTGCCTCCTATTGCAGTCTCTCCGTTTGCAGTGACAATTCCGCCTTTACCTTTCTCTGCAAACCCGAGGTCTTCAATAGCACAGATCTCCGCAATAGTAAAACAGTCGTGTACTTCTACAACGTCGATATCTTCAGGCCTCAGTTTTGCCATAGAATATGCCCGCTCTGCAGCCACTACGGTTGCATCCAGGGTTGTGATATCCCGCCTGTCGTGAAGCGCAATAGTGTCACTTGCCTGGGCAGTTGCCCTGATATAAATAGGGGTGTCGGTGTATTTGTGAGCGATATCTGCAGGAGCAAGCACAAGAGCTGAAGCTCCATCTGTTATGGGAGAACAGTCAAAGATATGCAGAGGAGCGGCTACCATAATGGAATTCAACACGTCGTCCACAGTAATTTTGTTTTTATACTGAGCAATGGGGTTAAAAGAGCCATTTTTATGATTCTTTACGGCAACCTCGGCAAGCTGTTCGCTGGTGGTTCCGTACCTGTGCATATGCAGCCTTGCAATCATTGCATAGAGGCCGGGGAAAGTCGCCCCTGCCATACCTTCCCATTCCCGGTCAGCCGCTGCTGCAAGAGCCGAAGATGCTTCTTCAGACCCGACATCAGTCATTTTTTCTGCCCCGGCTGCAACCACGATATCGCTATAACCGGAAGCTACAGACATGATAGCCTGGCGCAGGGCAAGCCCGCCCGATGCACAGGCAGCTTCGACTCTGGTAGCCGGAACATGCAGGTTCTTGGAAAGCCCCGAATAATCCGCGATAAGAGCCCCTATATGTTCCTGATCAATAAACCGGCCTCCGCTCATGTTTCCTACATAGAGGGCATCGATTTCTTTTCCGCTAACTCCTGCGTCTTCGATTGCTCCTATCCCGGCTTCTACCACTATATCCCTCAGGGACCGTTCCCAGAGTTCTCCGAACTTGGTATTCTTTACTCCGATAATTGCTACGTCTCTCATCTTATTCACTCCGTTTTCAGGCAAGGCGGATCTTTCCTTTATGCCTGGCATACCTTGCGTAGTCGACATATATAGGATCTTTAATTAGTTCGGAAACCGTCGGAGCCCTGTTTCGGATTTCTTCGATCCTGTCTGTAACTATTATGCTAAAAGCATCGGACCCCGCTCCGGACCCGAAAGCAGTTGCAAAAATCCTGTCCCCTGGCTTTGCCTGATCAAGAGTTGCGGCAATTCCCATAAGGCAGGAACCTGAATAGGTATTCCCGATCTTTGGAACCACAAGCCCTGGAGTAATCTGGTCTCTGGTGAAACCCAGCATTTTTGCGGCTTTTCTAGGGAATTTACCGTTTGGCTGGTGGAAAACCGCATAATCGTAATCTTCAGGCTTTGTCCCGAGTTTTTCCAGAAGGCCTTTTGCGCCGTTAGTTACATGCTTGAAGTAACCTGGATCTCCTGTGAAGCGGCCTCCGTGCTCAGGGTAGGGCATTCCTTCCCTTCTCCAGAAGTCAGGGGTGTCAGTTGTAAAAGAATAAGTGTCCTCAATGATTGCGGCAAGCTCGGACTCTTTTCTCCCGATGAGACAGGCAACTCCACCTGCAGCTGCAGTGTACTCAAGGGCATCACCTGGGGCCCCCTGGGAAACATCTGCTCCTATAGCCATGCCCAGGTCGATCATCCCTGAGCTCACCAATCCCATGCAAGCCTGGACTGCGGCTGTCCCTGCCTTACACGCGAATTCAAAGTCTGCTGCAGTCATGTTTGGGGTCGCTCCTATAGCCTGACCAACAATAGTGCTTGTCGGCTTTACGGCATAGGGATGACTCTCCGAACCCGTATACACCGCCCCGATTCTGCCTGGATCGACGCCGCTTCTTGCCATTGCATATCTTGCCGCTTCCACAGCTATCGTTGCTGTATCCTCATCGATATCGGGCACGGATTTTTCATACACCATAAGGCCATTTTTAAGAGCCTCTGCGTTCTCACCCCATAAACGGGCGATTTCCTCGATTTTTATACGGTATTTGGGAACATAAGCGCCGTAAGATACGATTCCAGTAGTCATTATTTTCACCTGTTTTTGAGTGTTTCAGGGCATCAGTATTCAGGGAGTTTATTCCCTTGCATAGTATTGACTGTATTTTCTCAGTATCTGGACAATCTGGTCGAGGTCCATTGTAGTCGCGACCAGGGGGATACGATCGACTTCCGCCATCTTTACTGCAACAGGTTCGACCTCTTCTTTTCGAAGCCCGTGAAGTACTACAGCACCGGGTTTGAGGTTGGTAACCCGGATAGCTACCATTGGGGATTTCCCGGTACTGACCTTCGTAAAGACCATAGCTCTGTCTGTACTCCAGCCGTAGAGCTTCTGGAACTCGTGGGAAGAAAGTTCCAGGATTGCCCTCTGGCTGTCAACGACGGAAAAACCATAAAGAGGCCTCTCAACCCCTTTGTAAACAACCTCTCCTTCGATAAGGTTGACCAATTTTGCAAGCTGTATCGGAAGGGTATACTCGTATGTTGAGTAGATGGATTTGGTATTATTTTCAGCGTTAAGTATTGACTCGTAAGCGTGGATCTTCTTGCCTCCCCGATCCATATCAATCTCAAGAAGAGATTCCACAATTTTCTTGATGATCAGAGTTCCTGGAGACTTTCGTCTCCCGCTTTCATAATCGCTAATAACAGAGGGGGAAACCTTAAGGTAATTTGCAATATCGGTCTGGGATATCTCGAAGTTCGATCTCCATTTTTTGAGTGACTCTCCCGGTTTTTCCGAAAGGGTGATATCTCCAGCCATTTTTTCCGCCAGACGGTTACGCAGATTTTCTGAGGATTCATTGGATGTCATGACTTACGTACTCTAAGAGGAAACATTACCATATATATCTAACGAATATGAGTTCGGCAATTGTCGCAGAACTTTGTATATCGGCGTACAGCACGATCTTTTGCAAAAAATTTATAATATTTGTAAAAGAAATTGGTATGTGATGCCAGTCGAGTCAATAAATCCGGAAATAAATGTATCGGACATTGTCCTGTATACCAGCTGCCCGAGAAAGGTATACTTTGTCAGTAGGGGCTTTGAAATGCTCCCGGAAATAAACGCATTAAGGCTCGAAAGAATGCTCCTGAAAGAACTCTCCCTTACTTACCCCGAAATATTGAAGGAGTGTTCGTTAAACGCCGATAACCTCTCTAAAGAACTTGAGATTTCCCTGTCCAGGACCGATGCAGATCTGCCCCTTCTGTTTCCTCGAGAACTTGCAGGTGTTGCAAAGGAGATTCTCGATGAAGGAGAAGCGCGGGCGAGAGCTAAAATTCCTGAAATCGCAAATAATCTTCTTGGAGCACTTGAAGAATACGGAAAAGAGCCGATGCTTGAGGCACTCACGCCTGTTAAAACAGAGCCGTTTCTTTCGTCAGGAAGACTCAACCTTAAAGGTGTTCCCTCCAAACTGGTCTGCTTTGAGGGCGTGCAGGTTCCTTCAATCTTAAAGCCAGGAAACTGCCCTGAGCAGGGAGTGTGGGCTTCTGACCGAATACATGCCGCAACCCTTGTCCTTCTTCTTGAAGCTGAGTATGGGAAAGAAGTTCCCTTCGCCTTTGTGGAATATATAAGTTTCGGCCTTATTCGAAAAGTAATTGTTCGAAGCTCGGATAGGCGGGAGGTTCTTAAAATCTGCAGGGAAGTGGAGAAAATAAAAGCCGGATTCATGCCTGAGAGAAAGGAAGAGAAATTCTGTAAAGAATGCAATTTCTCAGAACACTGTATTTCAGATTCTTCCCTTATGTCGAAATTTTTCTGAACCAGAATAAAAGGGAAAAAATTTGCAGTATAAAAAATAAGAGAAACCAGAAAAAAGTGGGTTGCTGAGATAAGGAGATACAGGTTTTAAACTTCTTTTTATAAAAGCTAGATTTTTAGCGCAAGACCTCCACTTTGAGCCATTTTTTCGAGCCTATTATACTATTATATAAGCCAGCTGCGATACGCTCTATAAGATAACCCGATACTCCATAAAATAGCGGTAAGCTAGTACAGCCGATCTCCCAAAAATCAAGGAAAAAATCCCCAGTCTTTTTGGTATAGAAAATCCCATAAAAGTAGCAATTGTTGTAAAGAATCCAAAAACCAGACCCATTGTTCCTTGAAGGATTAAAAGAGTTTTTCCGAATTCGGCAGAATCTATTCTTTTATAATTACCATTAAATTCCCCCAGTATCTTATGTTTCTCGTATTAGTGTATATATATATATCACTATCGCTCTCGAAACATACCGAGAGATTAACACGAACGATGCCATAAGTCTTCGGAATATGCTCAGACATGTTTCATTCTCTGAGAGGGCGTTTCCGAACAGACTATCACAAAACGGATAGCTGGGTACAAAACCCATTAAGTGTTCAGTTCGGATCTCTAGGTAAACAGCTTTTTTAAGTATGTGTCCTTCGTATCACGACATGCTCACATATTAAATATCAAGATATCATCAATCATATCGATTAAAAAAAGAGTAGATTTAAGCTTTGTAGAAATCCGAATTTGACCAATATATTGGGGATACCATGACGGATGATATTATTATTGTCAGTACACCGTACTTGCCCGGTTATAAAATCACAAAGACCATTGGATTTACGTGGGGCCTAATCGTGCGGAGCCGCGGGCTCGGGCGAAACATAACTGCCGGCCTCCGGTCAATTGTCGGTGGTGAGATCCACGAGTACACTGAACTCCTGAACCAGTCCCGCGAGCAGGCACTTGACCGATTAAAGGAACATGCAAAAATCCTCGGGGCAAACGCGGTAGTAAGCGTAGAGTTCGATTCTTCAGAGATCGGTCAGACAATGACCGAGTTGCTCGCGTATGGCACTGCGGTCGTGGTCGAGAAAGATGAGATCCCCGCAAGCCCGGTACGGCTCAGTTGAGGGATGGACGATAGTCATATCAGTTCTGTGGGTTAATCAGGATCATGGATCTTATGTTTCTTGATATCGATTTTAAAACCGGCATTCTTGATCCACACCAAGATATCCGATAATCAGGTAAATGTTTTTCTTGTCTATTGTTATTGATTTCCTCAAGGATATCAAGGAACTCATTAACCAGAAGGCAACCGAGGCGCTAGGAATAAAAATCTTGACTAGTTGTGGGCAAACTTGATTTATAATTATTGATTATCACAATTGGGCAATTTAGTGAAAACCGTATTAGTTGGGCGCGTCTAACTAGCAAAAATGATATCCGTAGCCAAATGAACAACCCTTGAGCTCTTGAAACCGAAAGAGTTCTATCTACCGGGTGGCTCAAGTGCCTGTTTTCGAGTATTTACGGGTATATATGCAAGCTTGCATGCTACGAGTATATTTTTATTTTGACCTCAAATGCAACACAATGCCAAAATCTAGTGATTTCTCATATTCTTCCTTCCTTAAAACTTCGCTTTTCTCTATGAACTACCCAAATAAACTGTAATAATCCTTGAGAAACAATTTCTTTGGCATTCCTGCCAAAGATCCCAGTTGAAGGATCAAGTTTAATTTTAAGACACGCTCTGATATGTAACCGAAGTTATCAGGATTGTCAGGGAAACCTGATGAAAGCCAAAACCTTTTAAAGGGGAACCTCTCTCAATCTGCATGACATGTCCAGACCAGCATATCTTGGCAAAATGCTTCTGCACTGGTGCGAGGCCTGTAATGTGCCTGTGCTAGGAAAAAAGTGCGGATGCGGAAAAAATACAAAAAAAGTTGAGGTCACCCCTCCAGGGGATATCCGCCCGGCTTTTGATTATGACATAAAACGCATAAACTCTGTTTCTGAAAAACAGTTCAATGCACCTCTTATACCCGATGGTCACCTTGTAGTGTTAAACAAAGCTCCATATGAAGACCGCATGGACGAGATTATAGTCGATGGGGAAGTCCTTGCGTCTCTCAGGTTTGAAATCGAGAGCTGTGAATGGGTCCTGCTCCCCAGGCTAGAAGGGGCAAGAAGGCTTTTCCAGGGCAGAGACAGAAAAGACCTGAAGAAATGGGTTGTTATCGAGCAGGCAATTGTACCTTTCATTCTGAAAAAGGGAGCAAGTGTTCTGGCGCCTGGAGTTCTTGATGCAGATCCCGAAATAAGAAAAGAAGACGAGGTCGTTGTGCTGAACCCTGCAGGAGAAGTGATCTGCTGTGGGCGTGCCCGAATGACAGGAAAGGAAATGTGTGAGGAAAAACGAGGGAATGCGGTAAAACCGCGCTGGAGCGGAGAGCCAGAGCCTCAAAAAACAAGTCCTGCGGGGCAGAGCTGGGAAGATGCCGTAAAAGCCAACGAAAAAATCCTGGACACTATGATAGTAAATTCCCGCGCTTTCATCAAAAATGTAGCAGGGAGCATGAACATGAAGGTAAGTGTTTCCTATTCGGGGGGCAAGGATAGCCTTGCTGTGCTCCAGCTAGTTGATGAGACTCTGGATGATTACGAGATCATGTTTGCAGATACAGGGCTTGAATTCCCGGAAACCCTTGAGAACGTCAAAAAGGTTGCTGAGTACTATGGAAAAAAACTCAGGACTGCGAGTGCAGGAAATTCGTTCTGGGATTCGATAAACGTTTTTGGCCCTCCTACCATGGATACCCGCTGGTGCTGCAAGATCTGCAAACTCGGGCCCATTACCCGGTTAATTGATGAAAACTATGAAGGAGGCTGCCTGAGTTTCATAGGGCAGCGCCAGTACGAATCCCATGCTCGTTCCATTAGCAAGAAAGTCTGGAAAAACCCCTGGGTAGGGAACCAGGTCGGAGCCTCTCCTATACAGGAATGGACAGCTCTTCATATCTGGCTTTACCTTTTCAGGACAAAAGCTCCTTACAATCCGGCTTATGAGAAAGGTTATGACCGGATGGGATGCTGGCTCTGCCCGTCTTCCTCCCTTGCCGACTTTTTCCAGCTAGAAGAAAGCCATCCTGAGCTTGCGAAAAAACTCAATTCCCATCTCCTTGCCTATGCAGAGAAAATGGGGCTTTCTCAGGAATGGGTAAATTACGGCTTATGGCGTTACAAACGATATCCGCGCGTTCTCCAGGAACTTGCGGAGAAAAAAGGAATTTCCCTGCTCCCATCCCAGGAAACCCCAACGGAACTCCATTTCGAGGTCGCAACAGGATACAGGCCCTGCAAGGCAGGAGGAATGTCTGCGGACGGAAGTTTCGGGCAGGCAATAGATATAGAAACCCTGGAAGAAAGCGGAATGCTTAACCCGGTCGGTAATGTTTCTTTTATAGAAGGTGCTGCTTCGGTCTCCTTCGGAGAGTCCAGAGCGCAGGTATTTGCTTCGGGAAATGTTAACGGGAGAAGCGAAAACGAAAAGGTGCTGAAAAAGCTCATGAGAATGGTTGAATTCTCGGTCAGAAGGGCTTTGCTCTGCCAGGGATGTGGGGTTTGCGTGGGCCACTGTGAGCACAATGCGATTGAAATGAAGGAAAAGAGGGTAAGGATTAAGGATAGCTGTATTCACTGCGGAAAGTGTATTGAAGTCTGTCCGCTTGTAAAATTCATTTAAATTTTTTTCGATTGCCGCGAATCAGAGCAAGAATAGTTTGCAGAAAGAAGAGACTAGAAAAAGTAGAAGAAATGGAAAAATCTAAAAATAAAACAAAATGAGCCTCTAGCAAGGCATGGCGGATTGGGCTTTTGCCGGAGGAGGCAGCCCTGACAGCGCTCCAGCTCTTAGGCCCCTAGACCTGGAGTATTACTCAGAATCAATATTGATTTCAAAACAACTTGCTATCTGATTACCCCTCCGGTATGTACCCGTAATCTTTTGACTGCCCTGGCATGTTACCCGAATATCCCATACACGGTATCCCCCACTGCCAGTTTTTCCCTCTTCTTCAGCGACGAACCTGTCCCTCATTATCTGCAGTCCATTACTGGTTGCGATATCCCAGCTAAACCCGCTGACAGGATTTTCCGGAAACCTGGATGGTAAACGGTTTTTTAATCATATTGCCCCTCTCCTAACCGTTACTATTTGCAGCCGTCCTCTCCTATCCCAATTTACACATTCTGACGGGACCTACATTAAAAATAGCCACTGTTGAAAATGTGGGAATAGAAATTCAGGTTATGGATGCGATTTTGAAATATAGCTCATATTATTATTACATTTCTTGTTTGATAAATTTTATGAAAAAAGGCAATCTTTGAGGTTAACAGAAAAGCAGAAATGCAATATTAGATTCCCCTAATTGAAGCCGAAGGCATATAAATAGACGATTAAGAGATATAATTACTTTGAGGGGCAGGAATCTTTCTGCATCCCTTAAAAAGGTAAACATAAAACTTCAAAGGAAGCAAAACTCAATAATCAAAAAGACTTTTTTGCCCCATTCTTTTCTGAAGCTCCCCTACCCTGACTCCTACACGCCTGAACTCCACACGGCTTTCCGAAGTGAAATCATCAATGATTTCGCGAGCCACTTCGAGAAGGACTTTCTTTGAATAAGCAGGGTGGTTTAGTGTACGGCTTTTTGTATACATTCTAAAATTTGAATTTATGACCGTAACGGTTACAACCTTGAAGGAAAGCCCCCTTGAATCAAGTTTTGAAATTACATCCCCTGCCAGCCTGTCAAGAAGAGGAAAAACCAGCTTGATATCGAGAGTATCTTCGGGAAGCGTTGCAATCCGCCCTATCTGTTCGGAGCCGTCCCTTTTTTTCAGGGGAGAATCATCGATTCCTGACGCAGCCTGTTTAAGCCAGATCCCGCGAGCTTTTCCAAAAGTGGAAACCAGGTCAATAACATCATGTTCGGCAAGGTCTTTTATTGTAATTATACCCATTTCCTGAAGTTTTTCTGCAGTTACATCCCCGATTCCCCAGAGTTTGGACACTTTCAGAGGCCAGAGAAAACTCTCAAGCCTGTCCGGACTTACAACTGTAATCCCATCGGGTTTCTTTACAGAGGACGCCATCTTGGCAATAAGCTTATTTGGGCCTACCCCCACTGAACAGGTCAATTTCTCCCTGTTCTTTATTTCATTCTTAATCTGGATTCCAGTCTCAAATGCCAGCTTAAAGTCCCCACCTGTCTTCTCGGTAATTTCCAGAAATGCTTCATCTATGCTGATCTGCTCAAAGGCAACCCCATTTTCCCTGGCATCCGCGTAACTCCTGAGAATTTTCATAGCCCTGTCCGAGACCGAAGTGTAGAAATCCTTCCTTACAGGCAGAAAAACAGCTTCAGGGTTCAGTTTCTTTGCCCTTGAACATGGCATACCTGCCCTGATCCCGGATTCCCGCGCGACGTAATTGCAGGTACTTACAGCCCCACTGAGCTCGCTCCGCCCTGAGAGCATACAGACCACAACGGCTTTTCCCTGAAGCTCAGGGTTTTCCCGCTCTTCAATGGCTGCATAAAAATAGTCCATGTCCACATGGAGAACAACACGCTGCATCAGAAAAAATATGCTGGGAAGATTTGTATAATTATCTCTTAAGCTTTAAACCGGAAAAGAACAAACAATATATTAAAATTAAAACTCCTCAGTCTGAGATTAAAAAGCAGGGAGAGAATTTAAGTTTATTCCTGTATCACTCGTTTTTAGCACTGCGGCTCCCCATCTGCCTTGTATTTACAGGTGAGGAAACCAGCATTGCAAGTTCGACTTATAGATTTAAGAGGCGTTTGTTTATGTCTGCTCGCATAGACATATGTATGTATGACGAGCTTGTATTTAACACTTTTCTATGATTTCATAATACTTGATGTTATTAAATTTAAAAATTATATTAATTGTTGAAAAGAAATACCTCAATTATAAACAGCTTTTTTATATGGTGGTTAAGTGAATAAAACATATATAATAATACGTACAGCATAATAAAGTATTATAATATAGATAAATCTAGATTACCTGGTGATACGATGGAAACAGAACTCATGAGGATAGGGGTTTCCCTTCCTGATACCCTTCTGGGTAAATTTGATGAGATTATTGAAAAAAGAGGTTATTCTTCCCGTTCGGAAGGTATAAGGGACGCCATCAGGAGTTATATTTCCTATTACGAGTGGATGGGTGACATTAAAGGCCATCGTGTCGGAACTATTGCGGTTATTTACGATCACACGAAAAGAGGGCTTTCAAATGCCCTTGCAGATATACAGCATCATTATTCTCACCTGATAAAGTCTTCCTTGAATATCCATCTCGATCACGACAACTGTTTTGAAGTAATTGTCCTGGATGGAGACGGCGAAGAAATTAAAAAGCTTGCCGAAGCTATAATGGCCACCAAAGGGGTAAAATTCTCAAAACTCACAACTGTAGCATCAAACGAAAAGCTGTGACTCTTTTATATAAGGATGTAAATCAGCCTTCAGTGCATTGAAGGACGTCAAACTTGATCAGTGGGTGAAGTTTCTCTTGAGTTCCCCAGTTTAATTTATCCACATAGTTGATTCAAGCATCTCTTCCGAAAAGTAGAACAAATCCCTTAATTCTATTATTGGCTTTGTAAAAATCCTCACATTTAGAACATGCCAAACACTTTTATCGGGTTTATAATGTCGAGTTTCTAAATTCAAATTAAACCTGATGATTTCTGTTTAGAGGGAATTCCATTTTTATTCGGTTTAGGACTTACGCAGTTGCCTGCTTTGCAGGCAACTTTTGAATCTCCGTAATTTTTACCCTAAGTCATAGATTGGATTTCTTATAAATTGACTAACAGCATTTCTTGTAATGCTCAATTTTGTTTCAAACCATGTAATTCCTGTTGTTATTCTTTGGATTTCAAATCTGAGAAATGCTCTTAGTGACATCATGATATGCGCTCTCTGCACACTATTTCTCCTTGCCTGACAGCGTTCTACTCCACAAAACTGTTTTATTCCTCTATGATACTCTTCAATCTTCCAGGCTTTCTTTGCTAACTCTTTTCTTTTTTCTTCCTGCATATCCAATACATCTGTAGCCCAGTATTGCGTGTCTCCGTCCTTGGAAACTATCCGAAATACCTTAATGAAGCCATATTCTTTCAGATGAACCGTCATCCCATTTGGTGGAATAGTTAACAATTCAATTGATACATTGCCAGTATTATCAGGGTTAACTAATCGGTTTTTCTTTAACCTTGTTAACCAATGCCATCCTTTTTTCCTGATTGCTTTGAGATTCTTTATGCTGGAATACCAGGTATCAAACAAAACAAATTCGGGTTTAAAACCACGTTCTCCTGCCTTATTTAACATGTCAAGGAAGTGATCATTTTTTGTTTTTCCGTCAGTATCTATATCGTAAATTCTGAAGTCAACAGGTATTATAGCTTCATTATCTGTCCAGACAACAGTTTCAAGATTAATACCATTTACAATCTGATGGTGTTTACCACTCCATTGTCTATAGACAAGATCAATATGTTTGGAATAAGGTTTATCGAGAGTGGTATCATCGATGATAAGCAATCCAGTTTCAGGAGTGACTAGATCTTTTACCTCTTCCCATAAAACATCAGTATTAGGGGACTGCTTTAGAAGCAGACGAGTAAAAGAATCATGAGATGGGCTATTCGAGTCAAAATAACTGCACTTAGAAGCTTCGGTACAGCTAAATACTCGTGAAGAAGCAATAAGAAAGTTGATGTAGTCAAGTTCAGTGCATTTAGGCGGATTTATTTCATTCAACTCAGAGATTTTTTTTTGATTATATTTATCTTATTATATTGAAGAATATATTTTAATGTAACTTACAGAAAAATGCTTCAACCGCGTAAGTCCTACGGTTAAAACACGAAACACCAAAAGAGTGTTCTTTTTATACCAATATCTAAGAATTCTGTAGGAAAATCGCTATAAATGGAATTCGAAGTTGTGCTTAAAAATTGTTAACCGGTGACAAATGAAATATGATGAGCTCATCCCAAAACCAATTTTAACCTCAAATTGATAAGAATTTCAGAACTATTTTTCATGATCAGAAACTCATTAATTATTCCGAATTCCAGGTTATGAGAAGCAGTTTTGAGTTTTGGGATAGGCTCAATATTTATCACAGCTCTGCTTATGCTTTATTCTGCTCTCAAGTGCGTAAGTCCCAATAATAAAATATTTATTTCCAATTGCAGAGTGATATCGAGTTCTGAGACAGCTGTCAGGTATAGTTTTACTCATGCATCGAAAACCGTTGTTCCAAGGATATAACCGGTTATCAATCCCAATAATACTCCAGGAAGTTCCCAGCCGAACTAAAAGGTAAATGGGAGCTCCTATATTTTTATAATTTTTTCAGGAATACAACCGTATTATTAACTGGAGGCTCTGGCTGAACCCTGAGGTATTCTTCAAATCCCGCAGGTAGTTCAAAGAGAGAATTGCAATCCAGCAGTCTTCGAAGACCTTTTTCGTATAGACGGTAGGAAATTTTGCTTCCCATGGGAAGGACTTTTGCGAGGTGTTCAAATATCTCTTTTTTGGGCTCGGCCTGGGCAGCGACCATGTAAAGCTCACAGCTGGATTCAAGTGGCAGGATGAAGTGGTTTCCTTCGATTATCTGGATGCTTTCGGAAAGTCCGAGATGGGCAATTACGTCACGGGAGAGGCAAGCTCTTTCTCTTTCCTGTTCAACTCCTATTCCAGAGAGATCGTATTTATGACATAGCACTATCAGACTCAGGGGGAGAGGGCCGCTTCCAAGAAAAAGAACACAGTCTTTTGGTTTGAGGCCGGAACCTGTATATTCGGTCCTGGCAAGCTGGAGATAGTTAGGATAAAAAGTAAAATTTCGAAGGGTTTCCCAAGGATTCCGGCTTGAAAGAAGACTTTTTACTTCTTCGATTTCAAGTTTCAGATTGTACAAAAACCGAAAACGAGAAATTGAAGGCAGCAAAGAATTAAATTCCGGACTTTTAAGGAGTAAATCAGTAATCTCTCCATCTACTTCCATGGCAGCAAGTTCATCCAGCCGCTTAAATGCTGCCTGCAAATCTGGAGAAGAATTTTCCTGAATTTCTATCTCTCCGATGTCCTTTACAAGAGCATGGATCTGCCTGAATTCGGCAATTAAGGACGAAGCTTCGATTTTCAGTATGTTACTCACACTCCAGGAACACGAGAGTGTTGTTTACCCCACCTGAAGGATATATTTCTTTTATTTTTCTAAAACCCCTGGTATGCTCAGGCCCGAATGGACTATAGAGTAATTGTCTCATACCAGTATAGTTACGATAGCATACAGTAATTTGCTTTTTCAACTCTGGTTTTTTCTTTTTTGTTATGTTACGGAGGTTCCGGAAGATGCGCTTTTTAGGTTCAGCGAGTCCTGCTACAAGTACAGAGTCCCATTCAATTTTTGAAAGTACGGTTTCATCTCCCAAAATAATACTGATCTCGTTTTCAAGACCAAAATGCTTTACACAGCTTTTTGCCAGTGCCACAGCTTCAGGATCCTTATCAATCCCGATGCAGCGAATGCCATATAATTTACTGAAAAGCAATAAAGTTACAGGAAGGGGACCACAGCCTATAAAAGCCAGTATTTTAATTTTGGGGGAGTTCTGGATATGAACATTGATCAGATTTTCATATCTCGGATACAGGGGAAAAGATTTCAGCATTTTCCAGGGGTTCTCATTGGCCAGAGTATTTCGGGCAAGCTGTGTCTCATGCAGGCTGAAAAAATTGCTGTAACTGGTATGGATTGAAGGAAGTAAGGACTGAATTAACGGGTCTCGAAGAATTAACTCACACATTTCGTTGTCAACATCCATATGCCCGAGTTCATCAAGTTCGGAAAAGACCCCATAGAGCTCTGTCAGATTTGCCTCTGACATTGTACTTAAATCACGATCTTTAACATTATCGTAAAAATGCAATATACGCGATCGTATGCTGTATAGCTGGAGTTCATATCTCTGAAATATAAAAGGAAAATTACTGCTTTCAGCAATCTGTACATTATTCATCCATAATATCCCCCTTTCTGCACAGTTATAATAAATATATATTTATAATAACATGGTTTTAATTTTAGTTGGGGGCTCATATTTATAGTTTTGTTTTTTTTTAAAAATGTATGAATAATAAAAAGTATCGTATTTTGCACATAAAAAATAAGAAAAAAAAGGTATGAAGGCTTAGGCAAAAACCTTCGGTATTGTATGAAGACGGAAAAAAGTTAACTGTTAACGACGAGAAAAGATATGTGTTGCGGCATTTCTCAGTAGGACTCCCAAAAGAATGCCGAACCAGAGAGACTTATTCTTAGATTTTCTGTGCTAGGATCAGAAAAATAGGTGTATCGTCGAGAAGCCTCTGCGCTAATGAGTACCTTTTTTTCTGAAACTTTTGCACTTCCAAAAGAAGTTTAACTGTAGTATTTACAAATCTATTTTCAGAAAAAAGGACAGAGACACTTTCCGGTCTTATTTCGTTGTAAAGAGGTAGATAATTTCTGATTGGTAGGTAATGCTTTTTGAAAACTGAAGAATAATGGTAACAATTCAGATAGCCTTTTTAAGTCTACACAATTTTTCCTCTTTCCGAGGAAAAATTGGATATCAAATGATTCCTTTTTGGCTTTATGAAACGTGAAGAGATTCTTTCACTCTGTGCTTCAAACCCTGAAGTTATTGTAGCTTACATTGAGAGTCTAGAATCTCAAATAAAAGACCAAAGTGAACGATTACGATCTTTGGAATCTCGTTTAAATCAAAACAGTAGTAATAGCAGTAGACCTCCTTCTACTGACTTTTTTGTCAAAGACAAACCTAACCCCAAGAGTCTCCGCAAAAAGAGTGGCAAGAACCCTGGAGGTCAAGAAGGTCATCCTGGATCGACTCTCAACAGGGTTAATTATCCTGATTAGGTAGTAGAGCATTCTTTGAATTTCTGTGAAGAATGTGGACATACTCTTGAGCATACAGAAATTGAAGCTTACGAGAGAAGACAGGTCTTTGATATTCCCCCTGTAAATCTTATTGTTACGGAACATCGGAGTCACATAAAAACCTGTCCTCACTGTGGAAGATTAAATAAAGCTGATTTTCCCGAATCAGTTAAATATCCAGTCCAGTATGGTCCTAATATTTTAGCTTCAGCTGTTTACTGTAAAAACCACCATTTTATTCCGTATGAAAGGATTTCTGAGTTTTTTGATGACATTATGGGGATAAAAATCTGTTCTGCTACGATAATTAAAGCAGAAAGAGAATGTTTCCGTAATTTAGAGGAATTTGAAAACGTGATTAGAGAGATGTTACTAGCTTCCCCTGTTATCCATTTTGATGAAACTGGGATGAAGATTGAAGGAAAAAGACACTGGCTCCATGTAGCTTCTAATGACAAATACACCTGTTATTTTGCCCATCGTAAAAGAGGATCCGAAGCAATAAATGCTATGGGAATTCTTCCGGAGTTTAAGGGAACAGCAATTCATGATGGATGGAAGCCTTACAACGTTTATGATTGTGATCACGCTCTTTGCAATGCTCATCTTCAGAGAGAACTTACTGGAATTGAAGAGAATTATAAACAGAAATGGGCTAAAGAGATGAATGAGCTGTTAACTGAAATGAAAAAGTATACTGATGAGTGTAAAGAGCAAATCAAAGATCTGGATTTTGAGCAAATTAAAGCATTAGAAGAAAGGTTTGATGCTATAGTCATGAAAGGAATTGAAGAAAATCCACAGTCTCTAAATCCTGAAAAGAAAGGAAAACGTGGGAAGAATCCTAAAACAAAACCAAGGAATCTGCTGGATAGGTTTATAGAACACAGAGAAAAGATCCTGAGATTCCTTACAGATTTGAAAGTTCCGTTTGAGAATAACCAGGCAGAAAGAGACATCAGAATGATGAAACTACAGCAGAAAATATCAGGCACTTTCAGAACAACACGAGGAGCGGAAGCTTTCTGCAGAATTAGAGAGTATATTTCCACAATTAGAAAGAATAATTTGCCTGTTATCGAGGGTATTATAGCGGCGCTCAAAGGAGCGCCGTTAACTATACCCTGAGTAGTTACGAATAATGATTTCTTTTCACAAATCTCGCTGCCCCGGAAATGAGGCGTTTAATACATCTATCCGGTCTGGAATCGAACCAATTACCATCTATGGCAAAAATCCTGCCTCCGGGTTTAAGGACTCGCTTCCATTCCAGGATAGCACTGGAGGGTCGATGCAGGGTCCAGAGTATATATTTGTTCACGACCAGGTCGAAAGTATTGTCCTCAAAAGGAAGGTTTTCCGCATCCTCATGGAAAAAATCAATCTCAAGGCCCATACTTTCTGCATTATGCTTTGCTCTCTCAAGCATACCTTCGGAAAAATCTATACCTGTTACCTCATGCCCCATTTCGGCAAAGAGAAGGGCAAGAAAACCGGCTTCTGTGCCTACGTCCAGTATTTTTAAACGCTTTCGGGAAGGCAGAGAATTTTCAAGCATTTGTTTCCAGACAGTGCGCGCTTCTTCATCAAAGCTGTTTATCCCGTTTGTATAAGTTGAAGACCGAAAAGTCCAATAATTGGCAATAACTTTCTTGCAGTCCATATATACTCCTCCAAAAAACTAAAAATTAGAGGATATACTAATATACACTTTTTTCATAATAAATATTACTATAAACTAAATTATAGAGAATAATATAGTACTTAAAAACTTAACATTATGTGCGTGCGGAAATCAAAATAATAATTCGAACTCCCTTTAATTACTGACTCTATACCGATTCAACTTTCTAAAACAATCATTTTCACAATAATTTCCTGCGTGAATACAGAGAGTTTACTACCGAATTCTAAAAATCAAAGAAAAAAGAGGGTGTTGAGAAGGGACCAAAACACCATGGCAGAAGGTTGTATCGCCTCATTTGTTGCACCATGTATTCAGGATATCTTTTTGTGAGGGCACATAACTTGAAATTGATAAATCAAAGCTCAAAAAGTAAAATGAAAACTAAAGTATTAAAATAAAATGCAAAACATGAAATACAAAGCATAACACATAAAAATGATAACTTAATTAGATGTAACACTATTTTTAAAAAAGTTAGTTTTCAGCAGTTAAATACGATTTCATACAGGACGTTTTCAAGTATGAGCATATCGAATTCCCCACATGACTTCGAAGAAGCAACAACTATCCCGAAAGAAATAACAGGCATGAGGGGTGGTAAAACCGAGAACGACCCCGAAAAAGCAGGCAGGGCCTCTGAAAAAAGCAGCATTCCTATACTGGAGGTCAGAGACCTCTGTCATAGATACCCTCACCTTGGTTCAAACGCGCTGGATAAAATAAACCTGAAAGTGTTCAAAGGGGAGAGAGTTGCAGTTCTCGGAGCTAACGGGGCAGGAAAATCCACTTTATTCAAGCATCTTAACGGGATCCTGCGCCCTTTTTCAGGGGAGATCCTGCTAAAGGGAGAAAAGGTTACTAAAAAAAATATCCGGGCCTGCCGGGAAACCGTAGGGATTGTCTTTCAGGACCCCGATGACCAGGTGCTTGCTCCGAGTGTTGAAGAAGATATCGCTTTTGGGCCGATCAATATGGGTTTATCCAGAGGCGAGGTCGAGACGAGAGTTAAAGAAGCCCTGGAGATGGTTGGACTCACAGGTTTTGAAGAAAGAGCCCCGCATCATCTGAGTGGAGGGCAGAAGAAACTTGTGGCAATTGCAGGTATCCTTGCCATGCGCCCTGAAGTCATAGTGCTTGACGAACCTACAGCAGGCCTCGATCCCCTGAGTTCTGCCCGTATCCTTGAGCTGATTATGAAAATGAATCGGGAACTCGGGATCACCCTGCTTCTTTCCACTCATGATGTGGATGTTGTCCCTTATTTTGCGGAAAGGGTCTTCGTACTCCACCATGGGAAACTTGAAGCCGACGGAAACCCCGACGAGATATTCGATGATCCCGAACTCCTGAGGAAAGCTCACCTTAGACTTCCGAGAGTGGCTGAAGTATTCGAAATGCTCCAGCAGGAAGGACTCGATGTTAACATACAGATAACAGCCGAAGCAGCCAGAGATGAAATCCTGCGGCTCATAAGTTCCGGACAGCAAAAAACGGGGATTGAGTGAAGGCCAAAAAGCTTCCTAATAGGAGAACTTTTAATGGTAACCCTTACGGATATTGAACGCGAATCATACAAAAACAGCCCTATACACAGGCTTGATCCCCGAATAAAGTTATTTTTTGCGCTTGCAATAATCATTTACGTTGTGAGCCTGCCCAGAATTCACGAAAAAAATATGGTTCGCCTTCTTGCCGTAGAAGCTTATATGCTGCTTCTTGTGCTTGCTGCCGGACTGGACTTAAGATACTTTTTTCTTCGTATTCTTGCCATTTTACCTTTCGGGCTCGGGATTGCCCTTATCCAGCCATTCCTCAGACCTTCCTTTATAGAAAATTATACTCCATACCCTCTTGACCTGCCTTTCGGACTCAGTATGACTTATGAGGGACTTGCCTTTGGAAGTACACTGCTTGCGAAATTTCTGGTCTGCATAACAGCTGTCATCCTGTTATCTTCTACCACGAGGCTCAGGGATATGGTTGCAGCCGCAGACAGGATAGGCATCCCAAGGGAATTTACTCTGCTTCTGAGCATGATGGTACGTTATCTCTTTCTGTTCTGGGCCGTCCTCAAAAGGATAAGGATCGCACAGCAGACCAGGCTCTTTGATATATGGAACAAAAACGTGCCAAGAAGATGGGTCATCGAGCAGGTAGGAAACAGTATGAGCGCAATTTTCATACGCTCCTACGAGCAGGGAGAAAGGACCTATATAAGCATGCTTTGCAGAGGCTATGGAAGCGGGCATGAAAAAGCGTATTACAGGACAAAAATCAGGACTAAGGATGTTTTTTTTCTGCTCCTGAGTGCGGGTTGCATATTATATATCCATCTTTATATCTGAAAGATCTGTTGGCTGAAAAGAGACCTGAGTTATATAGTTTTTGAAGCCCACTTTCTGCAGATCTCCAGAGGTTTTTATTTTCTTTTCAGAAATACAACCGTATTATTAACTGGAGGTTCCGGCTGAATCCTGAGATATTCTTCAAATCCGGCAGGTAGTTCGAAGAGAGAACTACCATCCAGAACTCTCCGAAGACCCTTTTCGTAGAGGCGGTAGGAGACTTTACTTCCCGCGGGAAAGACTTTATTCAGAGTAACGGAGGAACTTATTCGAACTTTTTTCTGTCCCGAGATCAGAAAAATAGAGTTATTCCCAAGAAGCCTCTGCGGGAATGATTGCCTATTTTTTTTTAATTTCTGTACCTCCAGAAGAGGATTGACTGCAGTGTTTACAAATCCAGTTTCAGAGAAAAGGAAAGAGGCTTTTTCCGGACTTATTTCCTCATAGAGAGGTAGAGAACTCCGGATTGGGCCATAATAATCCTTGAAGATCGAAGTTTTCTGGTTCTTTTTCACAAACCTTTCTGTCCACTCGGAAACCATTCTTTTGATGCGTTTGCTTGGTCGGGGATCAAACCAGTCGCCATCTATGGCAAAAATCCTGCCTCCCGGTTTAAGGACCCTTTTCCATTCCCGAATAGCACAGGCCGGCTGCTGGAGAGTCCATAGCAGGAATTTGTTCGTGACCAGATCGAAAGAACTGTCTTCAAAAGGCAGGTTTTCCGCGTCCCCATGGAAAAAATCAATCTCAAGGCCCATATTCTGTGCGTTATGCTTTGCTCTCTCAAGCATTCCTTCGGAAAGATCTATGCCTGTTACCTTATGACCCATCTCAGCAAAAAGGAGGGCGAGAAAACCAGCACCTGTCCCTACATCCAGTACTTTCAAACGCTCACTGGAAGCCAGGGAATTTTCAAAGATTTGTTTCCAGACAGTGCGTTCTTCTTCATCAAAACCATTTACTCCGTTTGTGTATGTGGAAGACCTTATATTCCAGTAGTTGGCAATAACTTTCTTGCAGTCTATAAAAATCCCTCCAAGAAATAATATAAAGAGAGCTCCTTACCGACCCTTATTTTGCATAAGTTTTCAGTTTTTCATAGTTCTATTTTTAGAAGGCTTTCGCTTTTGTATCCGTTTTTCAATTGGGTTGGTAAACACCTCCCATTTTCAAAAGGTTAGAGTTTTAGAGCTTTTTTGGGCAGTGTTGCAAATTTGATGTAAATTTAAAGTCAATTTTCATGCATTTTTAGGATTTGACTCTATGGAAGGTAACATCCTTTAAGATCAGATTCAATCCTTTAAGATCAGATTCTTTATGACGAAAGGTTTTGGCGTCAGACCCTTTATTTTCAAGCTTTGTATGCGCGTATTTTTTAATCCGATGATTTTTGTTCTCGCAATTTTCTCAGGCATATTTTATTCCGTTCCTTGCCAGAAAGTGTTTTCTTAGCTTTTGGTTCATATTTATGTTCGTTTTCTTAGAATAAATTATTTCCTATTGGTCATTAATTGGATACAAAATTAATAAATTCTTTTATATAAATAACAACAAAATCGAATTTAACGATGTTAAATTAGGTAAATAGCTGGTTCCAGTAAAATATGAATATTCCAAGGAAACCTGCAGAAAGTCAGTTTGAGAATTAAACTCTAATTTTTCCTTTTTTCCGAGTTCAGAGGATTTTAAAAGAGCTACGGCAGTTTGAGTGATAAAAGAAAACAGAATGTATTGAAAACCTGCATTTCTATTTTTCAAAGAATCCAGTTTCTGTGTATCCTTCGGTATATTAATACGATTTTTTAGTTTAATGTGATAAAGTATTTATATATTTACATTTTTTAGACATAAATTAACATTAAATTGAATATTTGTGTTACTAATCAGCTCAATAACTGTGGTAGAAACAAGTGAATTATGAGGGATAGGTTCTTGATGCATAAAATTAGAACAAAAAAGGGTTCTCCGAAGCAAAAAAACAGTTTGCAGGTACATGAGGAGTGGGACGAGTTATCTTCCATATCTTCGCCGACTCCTCATTTTGCCCAATTTTTCTCTCCTGCTTCTCTTCCTTCTCCTGACTGCTCGTTTTTTCCTCCAGAACTTCTCTATCTTGATCTGAACATTTACCGGGAATCCGTGATAAAAGCACTCATCAAAGAACAAAGTGAGGACCTGTACCGGCTGATAAAAAGAGTGCATTTTGACGGAAAATGTTATCGGGTAAAATGTGTGCGTTCTGGAGAATGGAAACACTGCTGGGATCTGGCGGTCAGTGTACAGTTTTTCGGAATGATGCAGGGGCTAGCCTTCGAACCGAAGAGGATCGTTTCCAGAAAAGACAAGAAAATAATCTACAGGTCCCTTGTCCTGGTAAATCCCTATGAGTTATGGGAAAGGGAATTGGTCGAAAGGTTATGGAACCTTCAGGATAGAATTGAGTTCCTGATAGCAAAAATCCTCTTTCACGAGTGCATCCGTATCCTTATCTTCTTCGGAAAAACTCTACCTCAGGTTTTGAGCAGACGGATATTTTCCTTGAATTCAGAGAGATGCTTAAGTTTGCAAACTCGAAGAAACTGTGCCCCGAAAGTTGTGGCGTCCAGTCCCGTCTCCGGAATCTGGCTGACCTTGCCCCAAACTTTCCCGAAAGTTCCGAAAAAAAGCTGGATCAGGTTCCTGAACTTTATGAATTCCTGATCCACGAAAAATACAGCATCAAAAAGACCGATCTGGCTTTCGGCCTTTCCTGGAGTAACAGAAAAGTTTCCAGGAACTATGCGAAAATCGCAGCTTTGAAAATGGGCCCCTGTCCGGAATCCAATAAAAAATCATGGGAGAAGGAAGTTAACAGGTTGCATAAGGATTTGGAAGAATTGTATGACAGGATTGATAATAACCAGGGCTCTGAGAGTGAGATAAATTGAAAAATTTCCTTGAAAGGCTTGAACATCAGAAACTGGAAAAATGGCAAAACTAAAACCGAAGAAACATGGGAAAGTATGAGTGAAACTCATATAATGAGACCATCCCAAAAGCCATTTAACTCTTAATTATTAAAATTTTCAGGATTGTTTTCATTGTCAGAAACTCTATTGATTATTCTAAATACCAGATATGAAGAAGCTAATTTTGAGTTTCAGGATAGGCTCAATATTATAATCCTCTTAATAAAAATAAAAAGGAGGAAAATGAATGGCAAGAGTTATGATCGTAGACGATGCCGAATTTATGCGAATGATAATTAGGGACATCCTTTTAATGCACGGGCATGAAGTGGTCGCTGAAGTCGGTGATGGGGAAGAGGCAATTCAAACTTATCTGGAAGTAAAACCGGATCTTGTGTTAATGGATATAATTATGCCGGATATGGATGGAAAAGAGGCATTGCAAAAACTTCTTGTTATGGATCCGGAGGCAAAAGTGGTAATGTGCTCTTCTCTAGGACAGCAGACCCTGATAACAGAATCCATGAAAATAGGAGCTATGGGTTTCATAGTAAAACCTTTTGAATCTGATGAGATACTGGACGTAATAAGAAAAATTGCTGAGCCAGATTAGCTTAATTTAATGGAAATTATTTCGGCGTTGTAGAAAAACTATCAAGATCAGCTGCAAGAGGCTGAAAATAAATAAGTAAAGATATATCAGGCCATTCAGTTCAAATTAATGGAGATTCTTTATTTAAGAGGAAGGGCCGAAAAATTAAGATTAGAACTAGTTTCAAGATTCCAACTATCCATGCTTTTGACCAAAAGCAGATATTCCATTTAGTTCTATTGATTTTGAGTTCTCTACTCCGAAATATTGGTTCAGAGGGATTGTAGGTAGTTTTGAAACAAGCTCATTAAGCTCATTATTAAGACTGTTTCCCATTCCTCACAGGTACTGAGCCAATTAAGAGAAAATCTGGAGGTATGACTTTAACCTGTAATTTTGGACTTTTCTTGGCAGCCTTACAAATTTGCTGTAAATTTGAAGTAATATTTTTGGGCATGGTTAAAAATTAGAGCCTACGGATTTTGAATTTGTACCCAACTAACTTAATAAAAGAAATACCTTTGCAGAAAGTTTGACATTCTGTCGATTTTCGGGCTGAAAAAGTTGGCTATTATTTTTAATCCAGTACTCCATCTTTTGCACCCAGTCCCTGCCTGCTTTGTTACCACAGGCAGGGGCAAAAAGGAGTTCAGATGCTTTAGGCGATTTAGGAGGTAATTTAAGTTTTGTGTCTGTTCGCCAGAGACACTTTATCGACACTTTATCTATACTACTAACTGATATTTAATACTTTTGTTTCCTTTTTTATTACATAGTATTAACTTTTGTAAATAGATTCTTACGCAATTTGGGACATTAATTTTCTTGAGAATTTGCCGTCTTGAGAATTTGCCGTCTTTATAGTGACAAAACATTGAAAGTGAGTGGAGGGATTTAAAAAGCTACATGATATATGAAAAGATAACAACGCAGGGAAATAAGACGGGCTGAAATCCCTTGGATCTCCAGATATCAGTCGACGTGGTTTTTCCTTTCTACTTTTGAACAATGATCCACCAGCTCTTCTTCTCGTTAAGTTTCACAATAGGTAAGGGATTACAGTCAACATAGTTAATGTGAATATATATTCGACTTAGTGGAAGATCTGAAGATACTTAATTCGACTAAAAAATAAAGATACAGATACTGAAGAAGGATTTAATAAAAAAATTGTCGAAAAAAGTAATACCAAAATGTATATATGTAATACTGAATTATCTAAGTGTATATTGGAAATCTTTCAAGAATTCATACCGAAATGAATAGCGATAACAGTTATAATAGATTAATAAACGGTCTTTCATTCACATGGAAACACTCCGTAAATTTGGATTTCATTTCAGTGTTTATCCTTTATGATGAATATTCTGAAAAACATATTGGCTGGAATGTTCACAGTGAAAACGGGAAAAATAAAAAATAAGGTGTAAAAAGAGGAAAACAAAAATGCATATACCTGATTCTTTTATACCGTTAACCCAGGCAATCGTCTATTGGGTAATTGCCCTCCCATTTATAATAATGTCAATGAAATGGGCAAAAAATGAACTTGACGAAATGAAAGTACCTGTTCTTGCCGCCCTTGCAGCAGGAATCTTTGCAATCCAGGCCATGAATATTCCCATAGGGATGGGAACAAGCGGGCACATGGTAGGAGCAACCCTTGTTGCCATCGTCTTCGGAAGCCCCTGGGCTGGAGTCCTTGTGCTTACTCTAGTTCTACTTGTGCAGGGGTTCGCCTTTGGTGACGGTGGGATCACTACCATGGGAGCAAATATTCTGAATATGGGTATCATTTCCGGGTTTGTCGGATATTATACATATGTTGCCCTTCGCAAGAGCACAGGCACAAGCATCGCAGCCTTCGGAGGCGCCTGGCTCGGGCTTTTTATCTCGGCAATAGTCTGTGCGGTTCAGATGTGGATTGCAGGTACTTTCCCCCTGGTTCCCGGCCTGATTGCCATGGGCACATATCACCTGATAATTGGTTTTATCGGCGAAGGGCTGATCACTTCAGTTGTAATCACAGCGATTGCAAAATCCCGCCCTGACCTCCTTGAGGATAGTTTCACTGCCAGACCAGATAAGCATAAAAAGGAGACCCACGCATGAGCGGAAAATCAAACATGAAATTCTTTTACGTCGGAATTGCGATTGCACTTTTGCTCGCGGTTCTAGCTCCTTTCCTTGCATCTCCCGACCCCGACGGGCTTGAAAGTGCTGCTGGAGGGATAGTTGAAGAATCGAAGATGTCCCAAATTGAAGGGATGGAACCTGTTGTAAGTTCTCCAATGGCTGACTATTCAATTGAAGGCCTGGGAAAGAGCGGAGAAGTAGCAGCAATAGCAGCTGGGAACACTTGCAGTACTGGCAATCAGTTTTGGGTTTGGAAAAGTGTTCAAAAAGAAAGCCTGAGTATCGGGCTTTAAAGTTTCCATCGTCTCCCAGAAAAATTGAGGTTAAGGATTCATAAATATTATACTCGAAGGGCAGAGCTGGTTCACAACGCAGGATGGACATTTTGGTTTTCTTGCCTGGCAGACTTTCCTCCCATGATAAATCAGGGTCATGGACATCGAATCAAGGTCTTCCCTTCGAGCAAGCGAGATAAGATCCTGTTCAATTTTTTCAGGATCGGAGTTTTTCGTAAATCCCAGCCTTCTTGAAACCCTTTTTACATGCGTGTCCACAGCGATGCCCTCTATTATCCCAAATGCCCTGGCAAGCACTATATTGGCTGTTTTTCTTCCGACGCCTGGCAAACCAGTTAATTCTTCCATACTGTCCGGGACTTTCCCATTGTATTTCTCAACAATCAGCTGCGCAGCAGCTTTGATATTCTTTGCTTTGGTTTTGTAAAAGCCTGTGGAATAGAGATCATTCTCAAGTTCCCGGAGGTCTGCATTTGCATAGTCTTCCGCAGTCCTGTATTTTTTGAATAGTTTTTCTGTCACTCTATTTATCTGGACATCGGTTGACTGGGCTGAAAGAACGGTTGCCACAAGAAGTTCAAGGGGATTGCTGTAGTTAAGAGAAGGTTTTGCGTCCGAATACTCCTTTTTGAGAAGAGCCCAGATACGGTCAAAATTGTGCCTGTTGTCAGGGATATCATACTCGTAAAGAAAATACTGCATATCCGATTTTTTTGGTTTTTTTTCAGGCATGAGTAACTCCAGGGTTTTAGGTTCATTTTCAGGCTTCAGCCGGGAATATAATTTGCAGGCATTCCTATTTACATTTTCTGGGGTAGCATAAGAAAGTTATGTGCTTGCGTTTTGCTCTTGCCGGAGTACTTACAGCATATATGGAATATCCGAACATGTAGTGGGATAGGAGAAAATTAGCTTTTTTATTTCCGATGCCTTGAGTCCGAGCTGCATTACTGTAGCGAAGATATTGATAGCTTCTCCAGCATGCGGACCCAGGATATGAGCTCCCATTATACGGTCGTTTGCTTCATCAATAATTAACTTTGAAGCCGCAAACTCTATTCCTGCTCTCCGGGTTGTGTTCCAATTGCTTCTGTCCCGGAAAATTACCTTATACTTATCGCTGTCTTTAGCGGCACTGATTCCTACAGAAGCCAGGACAGGAATGGTAAAGACTGCACTTGGAATGCCTGTATAGTCCGCCTCAACTCTATCGCCGTCAAGGATGTTAGCTGCGGCAACTTCTCCCTGAAGGATTGCCACAGGAGTAAGCTGCATGCCCTCCAGCGCACAGTCCCCACCTGCATAGATCTTGGAGTTTGAGGTTCTCATGTGCTTATCAACTGCAATAGCTCCCTTTTCAATTTTAACCCCGGCTTTTTCTAGATGCAAATCCTCTATATCCGCAACACGGCCTGCCCCGTGCACTACCATATCCGCACGAAAGCTCTGAGTTTCGGATTCGGATTTTGATTTAAATTCAGTCCTGACCAGGAGACCATTGTTTTCTTTTTCTACCGAGATCACTGGTTTATTTGTAAGGATTTTGATTCCTGCGGCTTCGGATGCTTTTATAAGCATGTTCACCATATCAAAATCGAAAGCTCCCAAGACCCTTTCACTTCTCTGCAGAATTATTACTTCGGCCCCGGCTCTTCGCGCAACATGAGCGAACTCTATGGATATATAACCGCCTCCAATGAAAATTATTTTCTCAGGAAGCTTTTCAATCTCCATTAACTCCTCACTTGTTATAATGTACTCTTCGCCGGGAATATTGAGTTTTCTAGGTTTTGCACCCGTAGCAAGGAAAATATACTCCCCTTTAAGTTTATCCTCCCCGACAACTATTGTATTTTGATTCTCAAAATGAGCTCTCCCGTGATATGTATCAATCCCCATCTCAACCAGATGGTTCTCAGTTTTTCTGGAATACCCTTCAATAAATGTCCTTTTAAACTCGATAAGTGAAGTCCAGTCAATCTTTAAAGGAGTATCTGTTCCTGCACCTTTCCCTATCAACCGATTGTTCGAGTCAGTGACCTCGGCGATATCAGTAAGTACCTCTTTCGGATCACATCCCCTTAGGGGACAGGTTCCCCCATATTCCCTTGAGTCAGCGATAGCGATTTTTAATCCTGAACGTGCAACTTTACCGGCAAGAGTCCTGCCTGCAGTACCTGTCCCTATGATTATAATATCATAATTTTTTTCCATTCGATTCCCCCAATTCTGTGATATGTAATTATCGGAAAAAATAAATTAAAAAAATTAATTATGGAAAATGCAGTTCCCCCATGCGTTCCCTATTTATTCTATTTCCAGAGAATAAGTATTTCGCCTGAACGGTTTTCTTTAAAGAAGTCAATCAATAGATAGCTTCAGGAAGTCGTCCATAAAAAGCACCAAAAACTTAAAGAACTACATATCCAGAAGATTTCTGAGAGCATACTGAAGGGAATACTGGATATTCAGAATTGAAGTCTGGTTCTCCGAGAAGAGAAGCTTCTTTTTAATATAATAGTGTGTAGACCATAAGTTTTATAGCTAATAATTTTTAAACCAAATATATTGGTGATTTTTTGGTAAAAAGGGCACTGCTCAGCGTCTCAGATAAGACAGGAATTGCAGAATTCGCGCGCGGGCTTGAATCACTTGGCGTGAAGATTATCTCAACAGGCGGGACAGCGAAAATTCTTCGCGACGCCGGCATAGAAGTTACCGATGTTTCGGAAGTTACGGGCTGTCCGGAGATGATGGGAGGAAGAGTCAAGACTCTCCATCCGAGGATTCATGGAGGACTCTTATGCCTGCGGGAAAGCAAGGAACAGATGGAAGAGGCTGCAAAAGAAGATATATCCCTCATCGATATGGTGGCTGTAAATCTCTATCCGTTTGAGGTAACGGTTTCAAAAGAAGGCGTGGAGCTTGAGGAAGCCATTGAAAATATAGATATCGGAGGCCCAACTCTTCTTCGCTCGGCAGCCAAAAACTACCGTTCGGTAACAGTGCTCTCCGACCCATCGGATTACGGGCACATACTGAAAGAACTGCGCTCAAGCGGAGTAATTTCCGATTCAACCCGTGCTGCCCTTGCAGTCAAGGCTTTCAGGCATACTGCTGATTACGATGCAGCTATTGACACTTACCTCAGCAAGACTCTGCTTGGAGAAGAGGTACTCCGCCTGAAGTTCACTGACGGCGTGAAACTCCGCTATGGCGAAAACTGGCACCAAAAAGCCTATTTTTATAAGGACCCAACAATAGAAGGCCCTACCCTGGCAAAAGCCTCCCAGTTGCATGGGAAGGAACTTTCCTATAATAACTATGTGGACGCCGACAATGCCCTTCAGACTATCAAAGAACTAGGAAATGCTTCACCTGCAGTAGCAATCGTAAAACATAATAACCCATGCGGGCTTGCTACCGGAAGTACACTCCTGCAGGCTCTTCAGGCTGCCTGGGACGGAGACCCGATTTCGGCTTACGGAAGCATAATCTGCACGAATGAGATCTTTGACCTTGAGGCTGCTACTTTTCTGAATGGAAAATTTGTGGAAATTATTCTTGCTCCGGATTTCAAACCCGATGCCCTTGAATATCTGAAAAATAAAAGTGAGAACCTGCGGCTCCTGAAACTGCCTGAACTCAGGGAAGTTTTCGGGACAGAATATATATATAAGTATGTAATCGGAGGTATGCTCAAGCAAAGCCGCGACACCGGAATCTACGAAAAATGGGAGTCAGTCACAGACATTCCCTATCCTGAAGATAAACGCTCTATCTCGGAATTCTGCCTGAAAGCCTGCAAAGCAACCAAATCCAACGCAGTAATTCTTGCTCATGAGTACGAGCCAGGCTTTTTCATGGTACTGGCTATGGGTGCAGGGCAGCCTAATAGGGTAGACTCAATCCGCAAACTGGCAGCCACAAAAGCTGTCGAAAACCTGAGGATAATTTACGAAAGAGAGCATCCTGACGTTTCCTTTGAAGATTATTGCCAGAAAGTTATGTCGGAATGCGTAATGGCATCGGATGCTTTCTTCCCCTTTGATGACAGCATAATTTATGCCGCAGAAAATAACATCCGCTACATAGTCTCCCCAGGAGGGTCAATCCGGGACGGCGAGGTTATTGCCACTGCAAACCGGCTCGGAGTTGCCATGGTCTTCACAGGCATGCGCCACTTCCTCCATTGAGAAAATCGATATAACGAATGAAGTGAAGCCAGAATCGGAATCCCTGCCATGTAAGAGGCAGGGAAAACTTAAGTTTAACTGTTCTGATTAATAAATTGGATGTTATATAGCCTTCAGTTTTTGAAAACTTACTTAATATTATTAGCGGCAATTAAAAACTTGCTTAATATTCAGTAGCTGTTTTATGAGAGATATCCAGGGTTTTTAACGTGAGAACATATTAAAATTGTGTAAGAGTTGATCCGGCTTATTCTTGATTTTAAACTCGCTTACTTTTAGTAATTATTTAAAGAGTAACTCAGTTTTCAATATTAATTTTTTAAGTTTTGTTTTCGTTCTATTGCCTGGATACCTAACTCTCAGTTGTATACCAGTAAAATAATCTAATACCATTGACATATAAAATTTTTTTTATTACAATGAAAATTTATTCAAGAACTTGATTTATCTTTTCGTAAGACAGATACATGCAATCCGGAATAATAAAAAAAATTGTTAATAATCAGGTACACTCTTAAAAAAGATAATATATATTGAACTCGTATACCATTATAGCAATGTTATATCACCCGGATATAACTGCCACCTCAGTTCAATATAAAAAAAGAGAAGAATATAAAACTTAAATTTTATATATTGTAAATCAAAAGCGGAGAGCCCACTTACATACATAAAGCGCGGTTTATTTCCAGGAACCATATTAAAAAATAATGGGTTGATAAAAGTGAAATCCAGCGGACTTTTAAGTATTCTCACCTTTTCTGAAAAAAGAAAAGATATCCTATTTCTACTTCAGGAGAATCCAAGAACTCTCTCAGACATCAAAGATTATTTTGATGTAAGGTCACCTGAGATTCTGCCTCGCCTGAAAGAGATGGAAACCGCAAATTTGATTATCAGGCAGGAGGGAATGTACCGGTTGACCTCCCTCGGAAAAGTTTCAGCCATATATTACAAGCCCTTCCTGGATACTCTTACAGCTATAGAAGCAAATGAAGATTTCTGGAGAGACCACGATCTTGTTGCAATTCCTGAGATATTGTTAAACAGGATTCAGGAACTCAAAGAATGCATGGTTGTAAGAGATGAACATGAACACATTTACGATACTCATAAGGCATTTATGGAAAATGTATTATCTTCTACCCGTTTCGTGGGATTTTCATCCATTTTTCTTCCAAGCCACCCTCCAATGTTCCTGGAATTGGCCCGCAAGGGGATTCCAATTTCCATAATTGTTACACCCAATGTATTCTTCAAAATAAAAAGCGAGTATAGTGCTGAAATTGAAGAATTCCTTAAATACAAGCATACCAGTTTCCATGTATACGACAATGCAAAGATAGCTTTTGTAGTAACAGATCGCTTCTTATCCCTTTCGCTCTTTTTCAAAAACGGAACCTTCGATCCTCGAAATGACCTGATAGGTTTTGACTCGGCTTCAATTAAATGGGGAGAAGACCTTTTTAAGCATTACAAAGAGAATTCAATTGAAATAAAGAATCTGTAAATCCTGCTGAAATTTCCGGAGAAGAAACCTGAAAAACGATATAGGGAAGCAAGGGTTTAGGGATTTGAAATTTTAGGTCAGGTAAATTGACCCCGGGTTAAATCGCTTCTCTGAGATATTTTGCCTACTGTGTGGCTCTTTACACTTCAGCATAGAATTGCTAAGCATATACTTTATACCAGTAGAGCGCCTGCAATCGTCCTCAGTCCGATAATTGAGGTTGATTCGCCATCCACAAGAATGGTTCTTTCGAATTTTTGGGAAGGAGATTCATCATCATCAGGTTTTGTATAGTTCTGGATGCATATCAGCCCGCATATGAAACTGTAGAGAACGGTCATAGGTTCGAAGGCAAGAGTTCCATTGATCAGAGCAATACCCAGTATCAGGTGGGAGAGCAGGTGTAGTCCTAGAAGGAAGTTGCGGGTATTTCGTGCACCGAGGCTTACAGGAAGAGTTTTGATGCCTGCGAGGGTGTCTCCTTTGATGTCTTTAAAATCATATATGGCAGAATTGACAAAGAGTTTGACTCCAAAAAAAGTGAAAACTAAAACTATAGGAATCATGTTTCCACAGGTGTTGCCTGCAAGCCCTGAAATGAAAGCACCCCAGGTAAGACCCACAACAAAATTTTTGACTCCAAGTCCGCCTTTGAGCTTCAAAGAATATTTTCCGATTTTAATACCTTTACTATAAAGAAAGCCGGTCACGAAAGGTAGGAATGAAAGTGCAAGCATTCCCTCCTTTGCCAGTATATAGCTCCCTATGACAAAGGTCAGCATGGAGACAGTAAGTCCTATTTCCTTTTTTGAGCCATTTAATTCCTTCCGGTTTATAGTATCCTCTTCGGAGCCAAGTGCCCTGTCGAGTGTATATACGGAGTAGATTACAAGTCCTCCTGCAATGCAGGTAAATACATTGGAATGGATTTGAAGCAGGAGGAAAGCGAGATGAATTCGTAATGCGCCTGAAAACGCAACCAAAATAGAACTTTTTAGCAGTTCAAGGGTAGCATTCCTTTCCCTATATTCCGGAACATTCTGTCTTCTGTGCCAGAGAACGCGATCAAAACTTCCAAAAAATACATCGGAGCCCATAAATATAATATTGGAAGACTTGCAAATATTATTAACCAAGTATAAGATTGTATAATTTGTATAAGAGATAGCGGGTAAACTAATTGTAGAGAGATAAACTAATATTAGCCGAATAAACTAACAATTATTTTTGGCATGAAAGTCCTCCCAAGTACTTTCATTATTTGAGCCTGTTATTTGAAGAATTTCATGTGCGTTTAGAAGGAAATTAGGTTCTCGTTGTTCCATAAAAAAGATATTGGCATACGTCCTGTAACAAATCTGAATGCTTGAGGCGTGGGAATCAATAATATAAAATAAATTTTATTGATGGCACCAATGGAAATCCTGGAAAAGGTATTCAAACTCCGTGAGAACAAAACCGATCCCCAAAACGAGATCCTTGAAGGGCTGACTACGTTGTAACAATAGCTTACATAATTTTCGTAAATCCCACTATCCTTACACAGGGATGGACTTCGGGGCTGTGCTGGTTGCAACCTATCTCTCAGCGGCAATCGGAACCTATATAAGGGGCCTCTGGGTCAATTATCCGTTTGTCCTGGCGGGAATGGGCTTGAATGCCTTTTTGCATTTACCGTGGTTTTCGGCATGAATATAAGCTGGCAGGTTGCCCTTACTGCGGTTCTTGTCGATGGAATTGTTGGGGAATAATCTCCTACACCACGATAAAGGCAGGAAGCTGAAAGTTCAAAGATATAAGTGTAACCATGGTTTTTCTATCCCTGATTTTTCTGTTAAAGGAGATATATTTTTAAAAAAGTTCCACTGTTTAGAGAGAAAGGGCAAACTCACAAACAGTTCATGAAATGGAGTAAATAAAAGATTTCCCTGAAAACCCTGATAAGTAGAAAAGATCAAAAAGTAAAAATAAAGGGCAATAAGAGCCCGATAAGATGTGAATTATAAATATTACAAAGGAATGATTTTCTTTCCGTACATCTCATTCAGTACCTGACCCATGGCAGCGTAAATTGCTGAAAACCCTGTGAGGATTCCTTCATAACCAGCGATCTTGAGTATTGCACGCGATTGCCCAGATAGTTTCCTGCAGCAAGAAGGAAGAACAGGATTGTAAGGGTCAGGAAAACAACCTGGAGAGCCCTTGTTGCTTTCAGTGTGCCTATGAACATGTAAAGAGTGAAAATCCCCCACATGAAGAGGTATGCAGCAAAGTCTGTCGGAGTTAGAGCCAGCCCTTTAAAATTATCCCCTAACTTAGGGAGCAGGACAATTCCTACCAGACTGAGCCAGAAAAGCCCGTATGAGGTGAAAGCTGTAGCCCCGAAAGTGTTGCCCTTTTTCCATTCCTCGATTCCGGCAATGACCTGAGCTAACCCACCGTAAAAGAAGCCCATCGAAAGAATTATCGCCTCCAGTCGGATAGTAGCCTGCATTGTGCAGATTCAAAAGCACAGTGGTCATTCCGAAACCCATCAAACCCAGAGGAGCAGGGTTTGCGGTTAAATCCGTTATCTTTACGTGACTAATGTTCATAATATCTTGAGTGTCTTGACTCATAAAATCCAATCCTCCTTCCCGTTAACCGGAAATGTAGCCTAAACCTTCAATAAGAATTAATAGAGACGTCCTGCCGTTTTTGAGGCTTCTTTTTTAGCCCTTTGGAGAAGTATGTAATTGTTAATACTTATAATTAAGGACAGTAGATATATTCTCAATACAATATAAATATAATATAGAATCTTATAAAGGCGGTTAAGAGTTTCACAACAAGCTATTTATGAACAGGTGTGGAATTCCCTTCATATGACTAAGGCAAGAAGACCTCTTATGCTCATGATTCTCGACGGTTGGGGCTACAGGGAAGCCAGAGAAGGAAACGCTATCCTGGCAGCCAGAACTCCAAACCTTGACCGTCTGACTGAAGAATATCCGTGGTGTTTTTTAGAAGCCTCCGGGGAAGCTGTAGGCCTTCCGGAAGGTCAGATGGGAAACTCCGAAGTCGGACATCTGAATATCGGAGCAGGGCGAATTGTGTACCAGGACCTTACCCGGATAAATCTCTCCGTTAAGAACGGGGATTTCTTTAAAAATCCGGCTTTTTTGAATGCAATTTCAAATGCCAAAGCCAATGATTCAAGCCTGCACCTCATGGGGCTTGTCTCTTACGGAGGCGTTCACAGCTATATGACCCATCTTTATTCCCTTATCAAACTTACACAGGAAAAAGGGCTTAAAAAAGTTTATATACATGTTTTTCTGGACGGGAGGGATGTGCCCCCTAAAGCCGCCCTTAAAGATATAAAGGAACTTGATGCTTTTTGTAAGGGAAATGGGAGTGCGGAGATCGCAACCGTATCAGGGCGTTACTACGCAATGGACAGAGATCAGCGCTGGGATAGGACAAAACTTGCCTATGATGCCCTGACTATGGGAGTTGCTCCCTATACAGCTCCTGATGCAGAGACTGCGGTTTCCGAAGCCTACGGCAGGGGAGAGACTGACGAATTTGTAAAACCGACTGTAATAACCGATTCAGAAGGAAAGCCTAAAACAATTATACAGGACGATGATTCTGTAATCTTCTTTAACTTCAGGCCTGATAGGGCACGACAGCTTACATGGGCTTTTGTAAGAAAAAACTTTGAAGGCTTCACCAGGGAAAAACGCCCTAAGGTTCACTATGTCTGTATGGCCCAGTACGATGAAACCCTAGATTTGCCCATTGCTTTCCCTCCAGAAGAATTGAAAAATGTGCTTGGAGGAGTGTTGAGCAAGCATGGGCTTATCCAGCTCCGCATTGCTGAAACCGAAAAGTACGCTCATGTGACCTTTTTCTTAAACGACGGACAGGAAAAATGCTATACAGGAGAAGACCGCTGCCTTATTCCCTCGCCAAAGATCGCTACCTATGACCTCAAACCTGAGATGAGCGCACATGAGGTTACTGATGAAGCGATAAGGAGAATCCGGTCAGGAAAGTATGATGTGATTATTCTCAATTTCGCAAACATGGATATGGTCGGGCACACCGGAATTTTTGAGGCTGCAGTAAAGGCGGTAGAAGCCGTCGATAACTGCGTGGGCAGAATTGTGACGGCTCTGAAAGAAGCAGGTGGGGTGGCACTTATAACTGCAGATCACGGAAACGCCGAACAGATGGAAAACCTGACAACAGGAGAACCGCATACCGCACATACTTTAAATCCTGTAAAATGCATTTACGCAGGAAATGGTGAGGTAAAAGCTCTTAAGAATGGAAAGCTATGCGATATTGCACCCACTCTTCTGGAACTCCTCAACATCCGTAAGCCTGAAGGAATGGAAGGGGAGTCACTTATTATAAAAGAGTGACTAAAGGAGAGAAAAAAGCTATCTGAAACTTCAGACGCTTTAATTTCTCTTCAATTCATATTTTACTTTTATTTTAGTTTTCTTTTATCCGAGTTTTCTTTTTTTATCTTTCGTATTATTTTCATGAAACTTAAGGCTTGATGAAAGATAATATTTAAAAGATTAAATATCAGCAGTTACAATAAAAGAGCACAGAACGTAGGAAGTCATAAAGCTTTAAGTGTAGTCTCGGAGTTTAACAGGAATGATCAAAATAACCACTCCTTGTCGAATTCATATGACTCTTATTGATATGAATGCAGAGATCGGAAGAGTCGATGGAGGAGCAGGACTAACCCTTTCCTCTCCTAATATAAGGATTACGGCCGAAGAAGCCGACAGCGTCAGTATCGAAGGTCTGCAGGGTTTTGCCGATCGAATGAAAAAAGCTGCAGAAGCCCTGCTTCCTGAAGGGCAAGGTATCAGGATCAACGTAGAAGAATTGTACCCAGCCCATGTAGGTTTCGGATCAGGGACTCAATCTTCCCTGGCCGCGGCAGCAGCTGTGAATGAACTGTATGGGCTTGGGAAGAGTGTTAGAGAACTTGCACTTGCAGTAAAAAGAGGAGGAACTTCAGGCATCGGAGTAACTGCTTTTGAGAAAGGCGGATTTATAGTTGACGGCGGACACAGATTCAAAGATAAAGGTGGCTTTATGCCGTCTGCTGCCAGCCGAGTCCCCCCCGGACCAGTGCTCTTCAGAGAGGATTTTCCTGAATGGGACATAGTGATAGCAATCCCCAATGAAAAGGGGATGCATGACCAGGAGGAAATCGATACCTTCAAGAAATTCTGCCCCCTCCCTATAGAAGAAGTCAGGGAAATTTCCCATGTAGTGCTCATGCAGATGATGCCTGCGGTAATAGAGGGAGATATCGAGAGTTTCGGAGCCGCAGTAAACCATGTCCAGACTGTCGGCTTTAATAAAAGGGAGAGTATTATCTGGCCTGAGTTTGTGAAAAATATTGCATCTTTCATGCGCGGCCGAAGCTACGGAGCAGGGGTAAGTTCTTTTGGGCCTGTAGTATATTCCTTTGTAGACAATAGATCAGAAGGCAGGCAGCTCCAGACGGAGGTCCAGAAATTGCTCGACGAATCGGTAGGCGGGACTGTAATACTTACGAGGGCAAAAAATAGCGGTGCAGAGATTTCCAGATCACGGGCCTGAAGGTTTTAAAGGTTCAGTGAGAAGGGGAAAGCAGGCTATCATTTTCACGCTCAGGGAACCTGTGAAATACTTCCCCGGCTGACCCGAGTGGGTCCACATGCACAACTACGTTTGAAAGGTAACCCAGACTATGCATCATGCTGTGCCGTACCTCCACGGCAATTGCATGCCCTTCTTCAACTGAAATCAATGGGTCTACCGCAATATTCACTTCCGCATAGAGCCTGTGCCCTAGCCAGCGAACCCTTACTTCAGTCACATCTTTTACTTTTTCTACCCTGATGACTACCTGGCGGATTTCGCCAACAATGTCTGGTTCTACTCCGTCGAGCATACGGGAAAATACGGATTTACCCACATCCCAGACAATCCGAAGGATTGCAATCGTAATAAGAAGCCCTACTAGAGGGTCTGCAAGAGGATAACCCAGCCAGACTCCAAGAGCCCCGAAAAGTACAGCAAGGCTCGTAAACCCGTCTGCCCGAGCATGATAGCCATCGGCAACAAGAGCCGCACTTCCTATTTCCGTTCCCACTGTAATCCTGAATTTTGCGACCAGCTCATTACCCAGAAATCCGACAACAGAAGCTGCAATCACACCTCCAAGAAACTCAACACGCTGGGGGAAAAAGAGCCTGGAAATAGATTCATAGGCAGCAACAACAGCACTTAAAAAGATTAAAAAGACAATTAGCAGACCTGCAAAGTCCTCTGCTCTGCCGTAACCGTAAGTAAAACGTTTGTTCGGCTCTTTCCGGGAAAGAAGAAAGGCAACCCCCAGGGGAATTGCGGTTGCGGCATCTCCGAGATTGTGGATTGTATCAGCGAGAAGGGCTACACTTCCCGAAACCCAGACAACAAGGATCTGAAAAAAAACTGTGACCATCAGTCCGGCAAAGGACCACTTGACTGCAGAGAGTCCCCTGGATGTGGAAAGGAGTTCAGGGTCAGCAACTCCGTGGACATGGGCATGTATATGCTCTTTCTGGGAAGAGTTCGTGCCTGCTTCTGCCAGTCTCAAGCCTCCTTGCCTGAATATTTTGTAAAAATTGAATAAAGAAGGAATTTAATGTATAGATGCTGTTGAACAGAAATTTCGTTAAAACCACTGGTCAAGAGTTTTCTGTCTTGCTCCTGAAGCGGTTTTAAGGCGCTCTGCGGCTTTCTCCACTCTATCAACCGAAAAGTCGTGATTGTCGCAGAGAAATTCGATGAGCTTATCGGAGTCAGGCTTGCCCCATTTTATTTCGTAGTCGTCCGTTACTTCTGGGCGGATGAAAAATTCTCTTATTTTGTCCACAGCTTCAATTTCTACCCCCTTTTCGCGGAGTACGGCATGGATATCCCCGTGCTTTTTAATAAGTTTTAGAGCTGTTTTAGGGCCTACCTTTTCCAGGCCTTTATTATAATCCGTGCCCACACAGATTGCAATATCTATAAGCTGCTCCCTGTTAATTCCCAGGGCATTGAGGGTTTCATCCAGTTCGATTACTTCGGGCTCGACGTCAACGTAAATGCTCTTCCCAGGAAGCTTGCGTTTTCCTGTTACAGCCAGGTTTCTGATAACTTTCGGAGCTCCAAAAAGGAATGAATCGTAGTCCTGAGAAGCAACACAGTTAGCATCTTTTTTGAGAACCATATGTGCAGCCTGTGCTTCCCCTTCACAGGGAGCCTGAACAAAAGGAATTCCCATAAAGCCAAGAAGGTATTTGGAATCTTCAACGATTTCCCGGTTTACCTTCGAAGAAGCCTGAGCATACTTAAAAGCGGATTCGAGATCCCCCGCAACCTTTGCATTCTCCCATTTTTCCAGTGCAGATTCCCTTATTTCATTCCTCCGGTTAAGAGTCTCGAACTTGAGGTCAGGAGGCTTGCCATCGAAAACAAAAAGAGGCTTGATACCGGCTTCAACAAGACTCGCTGTCCGGTAGAGCAGGCCTGAGAGGTGAGAGGTTATTCTCCCTGCGGAATCGACCAGAGGATTCCCATCACGCTGGCGAATAATGCTCAAAAATTGGTGCAGCGTGTTAAATGCATCAATAGCAACCACCTGGTTTGCAAGATCTGAAATTTCAACTTTTCTTTTCTGGAGCAGATCGCCTATATCTGTGCCCATGTTTTCCCTCGAGTATCTGAACTTTGCCTTAAAGCATCAGTACTTCCTTTCCTTCCTATTATTAACCTTTCAACTATTCAGTGAAAAACGAATATCAAAGATACTTTATCGCAATACTCGTTATTTACTGAGCAATACGTATTATATCTACTGAAATGTTATGTTTGCCGCAGGTTCACAGTTATTCTGAAACGTCATATTGAAGACAGCTACTGCTCAGCAGGAAAAAGATAAACAAAGCAATTGAATACTATGTGACGTTTGTACCCGTCAGCCTTCCTGAAAACCAATTAAAGCTATCCAGTAAGGCAGAGAAAAGAGATAAGAATTTAATAAGCTTGACGAACCTCTACAGATACCTCAGAAATCAGGCTGTAAGATCAAGTCGAACGTCGATTACTGAATCTTCATTTGCCTCTATTTTGGATATTGTCAGCAAATTGCCTTTTCTTTCCAGTAATGTCGCTTTCGTGACCTGAACTTGGTGGCCATCTACCTGTTTTTTGCTATTGTTTTTATGGACGACCAGGAGCTTCTGCCCTTTCTCTGCTCCTTCTCCGATTTTGGAAACAATATTTCGTATGACCTGTTCAAAATCAGAATAAATCAAAATTTCCGACTTATTTGCAACCTTCTTGATAATGCCAATCGGTTCCAGATTAAGGTGCATATTAGCTTTCCTTCTTTACCTGTTTACACAAGTAATCAAATAATACTAACTTTGAGTAATAATAACTTGCGATACAAAATATCTGATCAATTATTTTTATAATGGCTTTAATTTCAGATATTCCTCTGTAGTACAGAAGAACCCATATATATACTTTACTAGATCATGGAGCCTGCGCCCGAAATACTTAAGTTGGTATGAATTAAATTGAAAAAAATAGCATATATTAGGATTAAACTGAGCAGAAATGATAATAAAATAATATTCAAAACCACGTAGGATCAGCATATCTGTTTGGAAAATTCATGATTTACTTTTTAATTTAATTGATCCCTTAAATATGGAAGACTCCTGCATTAGACAGGACGTACTGCTGAACTATTATATACACTTAAATCAAAAATTATATTAAAGTGGGAGAAAAGTTTGAATATTCGAACTATAACCTTCGTTAAGGACAAAATACTGAAAACTTCGTTCTTAGATAAAAAATAGGATTATAATAGAATTTAATGGTATTTTCTGCGATTGAATTCGTAAATAGCGTTATCAACCTTGCTTGAGAGTTCATTCATCCTTTCTTCGATTTTTACTCCCGTAGTCTCCATGTTTGCCTTGAGGGTACGGTCCTTTGCTTCCATCTTATCTTCTAACTCCTGAAGCTTGTTGTTAATAGAGATGAGCATAACAGTTAATGTTCCAATAAGAACCATAACCGAGAGAATGATCAGGGGGTTTGTGGGTTTGTATGCAAACCTTCTAAGCCACTCAAAGGACAGAAGGAAGGATGACAGAACCATAACAACAAGAAATATTGTATCTCTAGTCTCCATCGTATACCTCTAAAATACCTGTAGAAATTCTCCGCGTACACACGATTTCCGTGATATAACAGATTTCAAAATTATTATGTGGAGATACCTCCATTAAAGTATTTACTGCTTTTCTATTTTTACTGTTTTCCATTTTTGTTTATTTTTTATAAAGATATAAGATATAATTTTTTGCACAAACTATTTATGTACGTTTTTGCTCCGTTACTTTCTTAATATCACTCCTGCGAAAAGTTGGGCAGTGTCTCAGGGAGTATATACCTGAAGTATCTGGTACCAGAAATATTTGGCAGGAAAATTCTTTATTTAGAAAAGAGAGTGGAGAGTGGAAAAAGAAAGAAGATATTTCCCTGTGAAAGTAATTATATAAATAGTTCAGAAGGAACCGGAGACAAAGAATACAGTAAATATATAAAGGAATAAAAAAGGCATACTGTCAAGAATTAAGGAGTTTAGCACTTGAGTTCCAGCGAACAATCAATTAAAGATTATTTACCTATTCTTTCCATGGCAGGATTAATCCTGATAGTGCAGGTTCTTGCGCTATTTCTGTCCACACCCATGAAAGTTAATGACATGCAGGCTTTTGAGGACCCAACCCAGGTGTCCAATTCCATATATTATATTGTAATGATCCTGGTTTTTACCCTGTTTGTCCTGATAGCATTAAAGAAAAATATGAAATGGATAATCAGCCTCTTTATATACGTAGCCATAATAAGTACTCTATACTACGTGTTCTTCGCCCTGTTTACCCTCTTTCCATCTCTTTCCGGGTTTGAAGCAATTGCCTCAGTCCTGCTGTCTACAGGAATAACAGTGCTGCTTTATAAATATCCCGAATGGTACATAGTTGACATTGTGGGAGTTTGTATTGCAGGTGGGGTCAGTGCCCTGATAGGGATTTCCCTTTCAGTTGTCCCTGTAATAGTGCTTCTGTTGCTTCTTGCAGTCTATGATGCTATCTCGGTATACAAAACAAAGCATATGATAGTTATGGCCGAAGGAATAATGGATCTGAAGCTCCCCATTCTGTTCGTAATTCCAAAACACTTGAACTATTCTTTCTTGCAGGAAAGCTTCAAAGAGGGAGAAAAGCGCGAAGCTTTTTTCATGGGCCTCGGAGATGCCGTCATGCCTACCCTGCTGGTAGTTTCGGCAAACGTTTTCATGCAAAGCAATGGAGGAATCTCATATCCCGTAATCGGGGCCATATTGGGCACCCTTGCAGGACATGCAGTACTTTCTATCCTGGTAATGAGAGGAAAACCGCAGGCAGGTCTTCCCTTCCTGAATTCCGGGGTGATCCTGGGATTTTTTACTGGTGTCCTGCTTTCAGGGGCATCAATAATGTGAAGAGAAAGCTAACTTCACACAACTTATTTATATTTATAAACCTCCATTTTTCTGTTGTATTTTCAGGTTTTCGCAAAGATTTTTTTATTTTACAGCTTAATCACTTGATATGTCCAAAAGAATTGCAGTGGTCTTTGACAGTGCCGGAACTCTTCTACATATGTACAGGGTTGCAAAAGAAGCCAGCACCGGGAATATTCTTGAAAACATAGAGAGCACTGCCATTGTCTCAAAAAAGAAAGGTTGCGGCCTTGTAGCTCTTAATACCGAGAAAGAGATAATCCTGCGCTCAAGAAGGGATATGTCTTTATTTGAGTTTATAAGGGAGTACAGAGTTTCAATAGGTATAAGCTGTTCAAAAGGAAAGTTTACCCCGGATGTTGCATGTGAGATCATAAGAGGGACTTCCATCCCGATGGGAGATGTACATGATGTGCTCGAGGCAGTTACATCCCGCTGTCCTGACAGCATTTATCTTGCGGCCGGCCTGATAGTGGACTCGGAGGCAAGAAGAATACCCTACGTGCTCAGCACTGGAGGACAGGTATTCGATAAGACGCTGCAAACCATCCAGATGCTCCATGCCATAGAGGTGGATATGTACATAGCATCCGGGGACAGAATGTCAGCCCTCGTGCAGCTTGCAGAGTTCATAAATATCCCCACGGAAAGAGTCTTCGCCTTTGCAGACCCCTTTATGAAGGAGAAAGTGGTGCTTGAACTTAAAAGCAGGTATGAGAAAGTAGTTATGGTAGGGGACGGAATTAATGACATCCTGGCTTTCAGGGCAGCAGATGTAGGAATAATGACAACGCAACAGGGAGATAAAAGACCAGAAGAACTCAGAAAAGCAGCAGATGTGGTTCTCGATGATATAATAAAAGTTGTGGATGTAGTAAAAGGGCTGTAATCAATATAAAATGTAACCAAAATAATAAAAAAATAAATAACCAATACCATTCAGCAAATTCGCCGAATGATCTTGGTTTTAGATGTTAACAGTGACAAAATAATTCGTTATGTTTATCTAATGTTTGCTCTTATGTACTTATTGCCCAAATGTGCGAAATTATAAGTAACCGATATAATAAATATAGCCAACACCGGTAAGTAAATTCGCCGGAGGATCCCGGTTTTAGATGTTAACAGTGACAGAATAATGCGTTATGTTTATGTAATGTTACTCTTATCTAGTTGTTGCCCAAATGTATGAAATTTATTGTTTATGTTAGTGCACATTCACTTGAAGAAATTGCTTTTTACTCTTGAGCGATATGCCCAGGCAGGCAAGAGCCACCAGAAAGTTTTGCAGCTCATAATTGCGGAGGAAAATTCATGCCAGTATTTATTGAAGTTAAAAATCTAACCGTAGATTTCGACGGTCATAAAGCCCTGAAAAACGTAAGCTTAAGCATCAAGGAAGGAGAAGTAGTTGGAGTTCTGGGAAAAAGCGGGTCCGGAAAAACAATCCTGATGCATGTACTGCGCGGGACCGAATCTTTTGAGAATATATCAGGTGAAGTAATTTATCATCTGTCCCGCTGCGAGAAGTGCGGATACATAGAACGCCCCAGTAAAACAGGCCAGAAATGCCCGGTTTGTGGAGAAACGCTGGAAGCTTTCGAAGCGGATTTCGTGAAACTTTCCCTTTACGACCCGATAAGGAAAGATATCACCAAACGCATTGCGATCATGCTTCAGCGCACCTTTGCCCTTTATGGAGATGAGAGGGTTCTTGTAAACGTTATAAACTCCCTGAATGAGATCGGGTATACGGGAAAAGACTCCATGAAAAAGGCGGTTGAACTGCTGGAAGAAGTAAACCTGAGTCACCGCATGATGCACGTTGCAAGGGAACTTTCAGGCGGAGAAAAACAGAGAGTTGTGCTTGCAAGGCAGCTTGTGAGAAATCCCCTGCTCCTGTTAGCTGACGAACCCACAGGCACACTTGATCCCATGACTGCAAAGCTGGTCCACGATGCTATGATTAAGGCAGTGAGGAATTATAATATGAGCATGGTTCTTACCTCTCACTGGCCCGAAGTTATTGAGAAGCTGGCAGATAAGGCGATCCTGCTTGAAAACGGAGAAGTGATTCAGGAAGGGGACCCACTTGAAGTTTCTGCAATCTTTATGCAGAGCGCATCTATGGTGAGGCAGGAAAAGAACGCCATGGTCGGAGAGCCTATAATCCGCGTAAGGGACCTTTCAAAACGTTATATCTCAGTAGACCGCGGCGTAGTAAGAGCTGTAGATAAGATCTCTTTTGACGTAAGGGAAGGAGAAATCTTCGGGCTAGTCGGGGTTAGCGGGGCAGGCAAAGACCACCACCTCGAAGATTCTTATGGGAATTCTACCACCCACATCCGGAGAAGTTGAAGTTCGAGTAGGAGACGAATGGGTTGACATGACACAGCTGGGAGTGGAAAATAAAGGAAGGGCAACTAAATACATGGGGTTCCTGCACCAGGAATACGGTCTCTACACTCACAGCTCTGTAATAGATAACCTCACTGAATCTATCAGCCTTGATCTGCCTTTTGAGCTTGGCGTCAGAAAAGCCATAATAACTCTCAAAGCTGCAGGCTTTGAAGAAAATAAGGCAAAATCTATTTTACCCAAAATGACCGATGAAATGAGTGAAGGAGAGCGGCATAGGATTGCACTTGCGCAGGTGCTTATCAAGGAACCCAGAATCGTCATTATGGATGAACCAACAGGAACCATGGACCCGATTACCAAGGTATCGGTGACGAATTCCATACTGAAAGCCAGAGAAGAAATAGGAGAAACATTTGTTATAGTTTCTCATGACATGGATTTTGTACACGAGATCTGTGACCGTGTAGCACTTATGCGTAACGGAAAAATCGTAGATCTGGGGAAACCCGAGAAAGTACTCTCCCAGCTCACAGAAGAAGAAAGGCTCAAAGTAACAGAAGAAATATAAATATGCTGCCACCTCTTAGCATGGAAAAATACTAAAATGAGGTGCCGATTACGAGTAATGAGATCAGCGTAGAGGTGAATGGGCAAAAATACACTTTGCCTGCAGGCTTTACCCTTGGAGACGCCCTTAAAGTTTCCAGAGCCCCCTATATAGCCGGTACAGCGATCGGAATTCTGAAAGAGACCGCTGAGAAAAAGACAGGAACAATCACCGAATACGCTATCAATACCCCCAAAGGGGAATTCAGGATAGAAATAAAAAATCCTGAGTCACCTTCAGGAAAATTATGGGCTGAGAATTTTAAAGAGTACGAAGGGAAACCTGTCCACTGGGCAAGCTCTGATGCCCTGGCTTTCGGGCCTTTTGAAGCCGAGATTAAGCCTTCGCGCGGGATAAAGAGCTTTGAAACGTTTGATGTCCTTTTTGGAGCAGGAGGTTTTGATTCCCTTAATACTCATCTGATCTTTTCACGAAAAAGACATACTGCAGAATATGGGGCTCCTGAGGACGGCGTTTTTGCGACAGTTGTGACCGGAAGAAATATTTTGTCCAGGCTTTCTAGAGAGGATAGCATTCTGAATATCGAGCCGGTTATAGAATGGGAACAACTCTCAGAAAAAACCTGTACGACTGACCTTTCCATTCCTCTAGAAAATGGAAACGGCATATTCACTTATTTTGAGGTAGAGCTTTCTAGAAATGCTCCCACGAGGAGCAGAACATTTCTATGCCCTAACCCGTGAAGGAACTCTCAATGTAGATGTTACTACCAGTTCATTTGTTTCGGATGATGGCCTGAAAGGAGAACCTGTTCCTTACGAAAACTTTGAGCCGAGAAGAGAAGGTGCCATTTCGGTCCGAACAGTCGGATACGGGACAGGCAGAACATATATTTCCAGAGAGGAACGGCCTTCAAGCCTCGTGCATTCGGTAGTAGGGCAGGTAACGAAAGGCATTGAGCTCATCAAGCTTGCAGAAAACGGACAGAAACTATCAGTCGAAAGCCTTCCTCCACAGATGGTCCTTCTGGGACATAGCTTTGAGGAGGTCGAGCCCGTACTTTCTTCCATAGGAGTGGAACTGGTAAAGGACGGATACACCGGAGAGGACGCGGTAATTGTCAGGCAGGATCCGCCAACGACCCTGGAAATTCTTGGAGAAGCAAAGGTGACTGCCTATGCTGTATCCAGAGCAAAACTCATTGAAATTGAACTTTACCCTGATAGAGCCCCTAAATCTGTGGACTTTTTCCGCCACGCTCTTGAACTTAAGACAAAAACGGTTGGAAAACTGCCTGTCTATATGATATATGACGATACTTACCTCTTCAAAACAGAAAAGGAAGTCGTGAAATATAAGGAGATCCTTCCCGAAAATACACCAACGGAAAAGGTATTGCCGAGGGGAAATAGGGATCACAAACCAGGCAGCAAAAAGGATGGGCATTATAGGAGTCAAACTTGGAGATGATGATCTCTTCGGCCCCACCGGAGAAAAATTTTCCTCAACTAATATTGTCGGCCGGATAATCGAGCCTGAGAAACTCAGTGGTATCAAAGAAGGAGATGCGATATACGTAAGTGAAGTTGTACGCAGGTAAACTGAAAAGCAAAACCGTAAAACAATGAGATAAATGACTGAGATTGCATATAATAAAAATAATATATAAAAGAAGTAATATATACGGCTACAGTAATAAGTAAGTAGCGTAGTAAGTAAGCTGGCTAAAAGGCAAGTAAAAAAGTAAGCTAGCTAACAGGAAAGTTAAAGCTGAAAATTAGCTTGTTTATACCAGGCTAAAAGCCGGCTAATAAGTAAACTCATTTGTAAATACTGTCGCCTTAATATAATCCAGATACTTGAGCGGATTCACATGTGTGGATTTATCGCAGGTGAAGTCTCCCGAGGCTAAGGAGAGACGAAAGATGACTGAAACAAAAAAAGAAGAGATTACAAAATACATTGTAATCAGTTCGGATAAAGTGCTGCCTTCAGATGCAGCTATGAAGATTTATGAATCCGAGTTTCCGGTTACGGTAAAGGAGACATGTTTCGGACTTATCGTAACAGGAGCTAAAGAGGATGTCCAGGCAGTGGTCGAAAGAATCCGGCAGCTGGATAAAAACCATATTTTTGTAAAGGATAGGGGATTCCCTGCAGGAGATGAGAGACGCTGCCGCGCAAGCAGGGGCGGAGGTCCGCGACCAGGATTCCACTTTTTGAGGGAAGAAGTGAAGATGCTTCCTGCCATAGGGGCTGCACTTGATGAACTGGAAGCAAAGGAATGTGTAAAAGAAAAACGCAAGGAGAAAAGCAGGCTTAAAGTTTCGGACCTGGAAAAAGTTATTGAAGAGGAGCTTGCGAGGTGAGTTTTTTGGCAAAGGTTTTCATTTACCCTGTAAACAGTCTTATTCTGGCTGACCTGGTTGAGCGTTTCGGGCACAAACCCCTTACCATGATGAACCAAATACGAGAAAAAGTTACAAATATCAGCCTGGATTCTCCTCCTATCAATATCACTCCTGAAGATCCTAAATTAGGTCTTAAATACGCTGCAATTGAAGTGCCGGCTGGAGTAAGGGGAAGGATGTCACTGATAGGTCCCCTTATAGAAGAGACAGAAGCTGCAATTATAGTTGAAAACCCACCTACAAACTTTGGCTGCGTGGGTTGTAACCGCACAAATGAGCTGATGAAATATCTGATCCGCTCAAAAGGTGTCCCTGTACTGGAGGTAAAGTACCCGGAGTCTGACGAGGAAGCCCATGATTTCGTAAGCAAAATCGCAGCATTTCTGGAGTCATTGCCTAAAGAAAAGCCTGAAGAAGATGAAAAGGCGAAAGAGAAAGAACCGGCAGAAAAGGAGGACAAGAAATGAGTGCTGAAGAATCTGGACTTGTCAAGATTGCCCTGGTATCCTGCGGCTCTGAGTATGCCGGGGTTCAGCCTGAGTTTGAAGAAGCTGCAGCCAAAGTGAATGCAAAATTTGTTTACCCTGAGATTGACATTGCATCCATAGATACTATAGGCAGGGATTTCGGGCTTGAAGTTGCAAGCGGAGACCTGAGGCTTATGATGGCACGGGCAAAGGCTGTCGTTGAAGGCACAACCATTGTAGACGGAGTTTTTATTACCACCTGCTTCCGCTGTGCAGAAGGAGCTATTGTAAGAAATGAGGTCAGAAGATACATTCATAAGCACTCAAATATCCCGGTAATCAGCTATTCGTTTACCGAAAGCACCAGTGCAGGTACCCTGCTCACTCGCCTGGAAGCCCTGACTACGATTGTCAGACGCAGGCATCTTCTTACAAGGGAAGTCCAGACAGGACTGACTGCAGGAATAGATTCAGGATCAACAACTACAAAAGCAGTTGTAATGAAGGACAACAAAATAATAGGCAAAGGCTGGGTACCCACAACAAAAGTCCTTGAAAGCGCCGAAGAAGCATACTCACAGGCTCTTAAAGAAGCCGGGGTTTCCAGGGAAGAAATTCAGGCTCTCGGCACTACAGGATACGGTCGTTTCCTTATAGGTAACAGTTTTAAAGCCCAACTTATCCAGGAAGAAATTACCGTCAACTCAAAGGGAGCAGTTTATCTCGCGAACAAGCAGAAAGGCCCTGCAACAGTTATTGATATAGGCGGTATGGATAACAAAGCAATCTCGGTTGAAGACGGAATTCCCGGAATGTTTACAATGGGAGGTATCTGTGCCGGAGCCTCAGGGCGTTTCTTTGAGATGATCTCAAAGCGCCTTGGCGTAGACATTACAGAACTTGGAGCTCTGGCAGTCAAAGGCATGCACGAAAATGTGTCCATGAACAGTTACTGCATAGTCTTCGGAACCCAATCCCTTGTAAATTCCCTTGCAAAAGGAGCTACTCCTGAAGATGTGGCTGCAGCTGCCTGCTATAGTGTGGTAGAACAGATCTACGAGCAGCAGTTGCAGGAAGTGGATGTTAAAGAACCGCTGATTCTTGTGGGCGGGTCTTCCCTAATTGCAGGAGTCCCAAAAGCCCTGGGGAAGCTTCTAAAGATCGATGTCCTTGTTCCCGAAAACTCCCACATGATAGGGGCAGTCGGAGCAGCTCTGCTCGCTTCAGGCTTTGTTGAGGAGTGAGGGAAAGATGGATTCGCTTGAGATTTTTGCTGTCGAGTCCGCAATCGCTTCGGAGCAGGAATTTTACAGGAAAATTATCGAGGACAACCTGGCAAATCTCAAACTTGCCCCGGCAATAGGAAGAATCAAAGTAATATTAAGGCCTGAAGATTCCCTTTTTCAGATGGCAGTCATCCTAAGGGACGTAGGCACAAAGGTTACAACAATTGATATTGCCGACGTGGAAGCAAAACCGGTTGCCGGTGAGATAATAATCTCGATCAAAAAAGAGCAGTATATTCCAGAGTTACTTGGAAAACTATGGGAGCGTTACGGGAAAGCAAACATCAGCCAGCCGGACCGCTGGACTGTGGCAATAAGTACGGATAGGCCAGAGGAAGAAGCAGCTTTTCTTAAAGATATGATGGTTGCGGATCCCAGACATAGACTTCACGAGAACCTCGTTGATTTTGCAATCCGTGTCACTCCCGAGGGTTTCAGGGTTCGCTATCACCTATATAAAGATAACCGCTTTATTTTTGTTGCATCCGAGGAAGCATTAAAACATGAATGGATCGAAGAGGCAGGGACAATGCTTGAAGAACTGATAGAAGGAGGGAAAAAGTAGGATGGCCGTACTCAGACCCTATCTTTACACAGGCGGCGTTCATAAGCATGGGCTTTTAATTGAACTGCTGGAAGACCTGGGAGGCTACATAATCCAGAAAGTGGTTACAGGAACTGAAGTCAATATTATAATGCTCATTCCTGAAAAGGATATTCCGGTAGTAAAAAAGCAGTCTGACGAACTGCTTGGGATTATGGTAGAAGCTCCCCTGACTGGAGTTGAGATTGCAGTTGTTTCGCCGACCCTTGCCTCTCACCACCTTCCGCATTCAGCCTGTGATGTAGCAGAATATCTCCGCCACCCCGGAGCCAACACAAATATGATAGGACTTGCAAGAGGAATGGGGCGCAGAGTGTCTCTATCCATGGATTATGAAAGGAAACTTATCAATGAACATGATATTGCGGTTTTCACATTCGGATCTTTCAGTGACTGCATCATAAATAAGAAGCCAAAGCTCTTTGAAGGCATAGAAATACCGATTGTGGTTACAGGTGGGCCTGACCTGAAAACCGAGGAAGTTCCCGGAGCAGACCTCTATGTTGGAAATATCGGAAGGACCTCCCACAGGTTAAGGAAAACAGAGGAGGTTAACGCCCTTGACAAACTCAATGAAGGGGTTGGAAAGATTGCTGATAATATTCGTAAACAGCAGGCAAAGGACCCCCTCGCAGTGCTTCCTGCCAGAGCTATGAAGGAGATTGAAAACCAGGTTCCTGAAATCCGAACTGTGCTTTCGCCTGCCCCACTTACCCTTCAGCTTAACGGGCTCAGGGTCAAGCTTCCTTATGATGAATTCCATGAAAGGCTTGAAAAGCTGGAGTTCGATGAGGGAGTTGTCCTTTCCGAGCTTGCAAACATTTCCAGATCAAAAATGAAAAATTATATATTGATAAAAATCAAATCTAAGTCTGACGTTGGTTTTGCGATTTGACCCGGGTTCTGTTGTGTTAAGAGTTATCCACTTTACGTTTTTACTGGGTTCGTGTCTTTTCACCTATCCTTTAGACTGTAAAGCCGGACCCAAAAAACGGCCTCTGAACCCTTTTTCCACGTTAATGTATGCTGGTGGTTTCGTATGGAACTTGAGGATATTGTGGAAATTTTGAAAAAGGACCCTGAGAAAGCTATTCCTGAACTCCTTGAAGATGTCCGGAATCAGTATGGCGAGGTCCCCTATATAATGAACTTTATGAAAGATCTCCCGGAGATTTTCATTCCGAAAACACTTTATGAGAACTCCATAATGAGAGGGTTCAAGACCCTCGACCCGGAGACAGTTGAACTTATTTCGATAGGTGTAGCTTCTGCCCTTCGCTGCGAGCATTGCCTGAAAATGCATATTAGAGTCGCAAAAAGGAGAGGGATTAAGAAAGAAAGAATATTTTATGCCATTATGATAGGAGCATCCATTTCCAATGCCGCAGTACTTGCCGAAAGCACAAGGGCTCTTGCATCCGAATTCCCGGGGGACGGAAATGATGAAGAGGAAGAGACCGGAAAAGAAGAACACTGCCGTGATCCGGACTGTGAGATATGCGATATATCCAGAGCTACTCTTAAATAAATCGAAAAATTTGGCAAATATATCAGTTCAGTTTTTGTAAATTTATGAATTAAGTTTATCAGGACTTAATTTAATTTTTCGAAAAATAATTCTCTCTGACCTGAAGTTAATATCATTTACCGATATTTACGGGACTTATTCAACAGGTTTTATATGAGATATAAAGTACTGTTGCATCAGGTTTTCAGGCCAAAGGATCAGTTATTACGGAGGCCGGTTTATATTAACCAAAACAGTATGTATGGAATAAGGTTATCCTTTGTGCTGTTACTGATAGTACTTATTTTACCCGCCGTTTCGACCGCATCTGAAGCGGATCCAGAAATACTTTTAGACCAACCGTGGGACCATTCTCCTATTACTGTATATATAGACGACAGAAATTTACCTGAACACTACAGTCCCACCTATTACACGCAGATAGAAAAGGCTCTGGAATACTGGGAAGAAGGGGGAAACGGAAACCTTGAATTCACGCCTGTTTTTAAACTTGTGGATTCGAAAGAAGCTGATATCAGGATAAAATGGGTCGAAAACCTTGAAAGTGTCGAAGGCGCTCCCTCAGGCGTTGCAGGCTATGCAAGCCCCAGGGCATCTGAGGGTCGATTTGTAAGGGTGGATATAGTGCTTGAGGTAGGGAACTATCAGGGGAAAGCCTGGCGCCAGTATGGCGATGCGACAATGCTCTCTATTGCAAAACATGAATTTGGGCACGCCCTGGGTCTGGGGCACAGCAGCAACAGGCGGGATATCATGTATCCTGAATACGAGCAAAGAGATAATATAAACCCTCTCCTCCTGAGCAAATACGGGCCCTTGCTGCTTGTGGCAGCTTTTGCAGCTCTTGCAGTCCTCCTGTTCCTCGGGGTAAGCTGGCAGCACAGCAGGAAAAAAAGGAAAACACTTGAGGATAAGTACTTCAGGTAAAAATTTATCTTAAAGTAACCTCAGAGTAAATCCGGATTAAATAGGCAGCTCTGGAGGTTCTTTATTTTCTGTAGCGAATCTTTTAAAGAATTCTTTAAAATGGCCAGGAAGAGCATTCATTTCCAGAATACTATCCAGAGAACTCCATACATATTCGATATGTTCGTGGCTCAACTTTACATCAGCAATGATATATCCCCCATCATATACTACGGCAATCACCTTTTTTTCCGGAAGCTCAAAGGTAGCATATCCTGCAATTTCTCCGAGTACAATTGAAATCCCGGTTTCCTCCCGGACCTCCCGCACAGCAGCTTCTTCAAGGAGTTCTCCACGGGTTAGCTTTCCCCCTGGCAGATCCCATTTTCCTGGATTGCTGCGAGAGTTTTCCGACCGCCTGAGAAGCAGGAATTCGCCTTTCTCGTTCCGCAGAACGGCATATACAGAAACGATGTAAGGTTTCTCCAGATTCATACAATAATATGTGAGATTTCCCGGTCTTAAAGGCTGGCTCTTTTAAGATCTTCAGGGAATAATTTCTTTTTAAAAGCCTCTTTAAATACTTACTTTTAAGCAGCAGATATTATCTCAAAAACAAATAGACGAAGCAATAAAAAGATGGTTCGAAAAAAGATATACTGAAAAGAGAATCGATAGAGAAAAATAGGTTCTGTAGAAATCCTTTGAAATAACCAATATCCATTAATTTAAAATGAATAGCCTGATGTATTTGTACTTATTTTCAGCCTCTTGAAGTTGATTAAGAGAGGTTTTTTATAAAGCCTAATTTTCAAAAATCAAGAAAGGGTGAGAATAATTAAAAACAAGTAGAAAGTATAATATTAACATTTTTCAAATGAAAAATAAATACGGTAAAAAATAAAGAAAAAATAAAAACCAAGTGTCTACTAAGAGAGACCGCCCTTGAAAGCGTCTGTAAGAAAGCGATAAGTGAAGTGAGGGACCAGCATATCCAGAATTGGGGTTTATTATAACATAATCATTAAGGAGATGAATTAATTGGATGAAGGCTTAACATTTGCTCTAATAATCCCACTATTTTTATATTGATACCTATTAGTGTCTCGTTTGTTATTTTATACGCAATCTTAAGAGATAAAAAACTGAGTATTCTTGGGTCAATTATTGGACTGCCATTTGCTTTCTGGGTTGCATATTCCATCCCTGTAAGTGATGGACAAGGCATTATGTGGCATCTTATGCGTATAGATATAGCGGCACTGTCAGGCTTTGATCCTTTTGTAATGGCTGTTTTATTTGGTATATTTACTGCATTTATGGGTTTAATTGTCACTAAGATCATAGGTCGCGTCTCCAGGTTGTTGAACAAGAACGCTGAAGGCTAATATTTATCCCTAAACAAGTCCCCTCAAGTTAGAGAAATGTCAGTCAAAATTGCGATTTCACATCCCCTGTAAGCTACAGAGTATTCGACTGAAAGAAAATATAAATTAAAAGCATTAGAAGAAAGCAAGATCAAAAAATCTAACCGGGGAAGAGGAAATAGAGGACTCAATATGGCTGAATGGACAGGAATAACAGTATATGTAGACCTTGGCTCCGAATCGGTAAACACTATCAGGACTGATGAAAGGTTAATCCGCAAGTATCTTGGCGGCAGAGGGCTTGGAGTAAAATTGCTTTCCGAGCTTGCAGATCCTGATATTGAGCCTCTTGGCCCGGAAAATCCTCTCATCTTCACGTCCGGACCACTTTCAGGCCTTGCCCCTATGGCCTCAGGGGCGGTTCTTACATCAAAATCTCCTCTAACAGGCACAATATTTAGCTGGAACATGGGTGGGGGCTTCGGGAAAGAACTGAAGAAAGCCGGGATTGATGCTCTGGTCATCACCGGAAAGGCAAAAAGACCTTCTTACGTGGAAGTCAGGAAAGGAAATATTGAAATTGTGCCTGCAGAAGAGCTCTGGGGAAAGAACGTTAAAGCCTGTACTGAACCCCTTGGGAACAAAGGCAGTGTAGCCTGTATAGGCAGAGCCGGAGAAAAACAGGTCCTAATTTCCTCTTTTGTTATTGATTCCATTCACAGCGGGAGAGGAGGCCTGGGAGCGGTTGCAGGCTCAAAAATGCTGAAAGCCGTGGTTGTTAAAGGAGAAAAAGAACTTTTACCTTACAATCCTGAGAGATTCCAGGAGCTTGAGACAAAAGTATTGAAGCTTTTTGATGCAAGCCCTGTACTTTCCAAAGGACTTGCGAATTACGGCACATCTGCGCTTGTAAAACTGCTGGACTATATGAATCTCATCCCCATCAAGAACTTTTCCAGGAGAGGAACTTCCTTTGCAGATCTGTTTTCAGGGGAGCATATCAAGTCCGCTTTCGAGCTTGAAAAAAGAAGCTGCCCTGCCTGTCCACTTGGCTGCAAAAAGATAATAAAAGGGACAGGGCAGATTCTACCTGATTACGATTCCTTTTGGGCTTTTGGATTTAATCTTGAAAATCCGGACTTAACTTCCGTGTTCAATGCTGACAGTATATGCAAAGAATATGGGCTTGACCCAATCTCCGCAGGTTCTGTGCTCGGTGCGTGGGCCGAACTTAAATCAGGAACGATCGAAGCTTATGAGCTGGAATCTTTGCTGCTGGAAATTGGAGAAGACACCGAAGCTAGAAAATGGGGTAAACCCGGAGATGGAGCCAGGAAATATCTTTCAGGCATTGGAAGAGAAGAGCTGAGCATGGATGTGAAGGGTCTCGAACTCGGAGGCTTTGACCCAAGAGGGATCAGGGGACAGGCCCTGGCTTATGCTACATCCAGCCACGGTGGAGATTACCTGACTGCTTTCATGGTCGGGCCCGAGGTGCTTGGAAAGCCTGTGAGTCTTGACCGCCTGAGCCTTAAAGGAAAAGCAGGTATCCTCCAGGTCTTTGAAAACTTGACTGCTGTACTGGATTCTCTATTGTTCTGCCCGTTCTCGATCTTTGCACTCAGTGAAGAACTTTGTTCAGCTCTTTTGCTTTCGGCTACAGGTATGGAAATATCGCCTGCGGAACTTCTTAAAATCGGAGAAAGAATCTATAACGTTGAAAGAACTTATAACCTAAAAGCAGGTTTCACCCGGCAAGACGACACCCTTCCTGAAAGGCTGTTTGAAACTGAGGTAGAAAATGAAGGATACGGGCTTCCCGGACAGGAGTTTGAAGTCGCAATTCAGGAATATTACCATTACCGAGGCTGGGATGAAGAAGGCGTACCCAGACCAGAGAAGTTGAAGAAACTTGGGCTCAGATATGAAGGAAAACCTTAAGAGACAATAAGGGCGGCACGGAAAGCGAGGGGTAAAGACTCGGCGCTTGCTGTTAAAGAGAAAGCAGAAAATAATTTCAGTAACTTTGTCTGTACCGCAAACTTCACAAAGAATATAGAAATCATATTGAGTAAAGATTTTCTCTTTGAAATCCAATATTTCCTCTAGCTCATGGCTTTTTCCGGATATTTCAGGCAGTTTTCCCTGAAATCCGGTCTAAAGACGCAAAATCTCGCATAAGCGTTATATAGTCAAGGATAATTAATCGTATTAGTTCTCGACATGTAGATGGGTTCTGCAGGCACCCAGACTCAGAATATTTTGCAGTTTTTCCATACAGGACACTTAAACGATGTATGGATGAAATAGGAGACAGGCTTAAAAATCAGGAAAGCCTTCTTATAATACTTTACCGGAGCCGCGGAAAATTTTCAGGGAAATCCGGAATGGCGTTTACAGCTTACTTATAAACATCTTTGAAGTATAATGGGAGAATCACCATGAAACAGCAGGTAGAAGTAAAAGAACTTAAAGAAGGTAAATATTTAATCATTGATGACGAAGCATGCATCATAAAAAGCATCACCAAGTCCAAACCGGGGAAGCACGGAGCTGCAAAGGCAAGAGTAGAGGCTATCGGCCTTTTTGACGGTCAGAAGCGCTCCTTCATAGGCTCAGTTGCAACCAAAGTCTACGTCCCGATTGTGGAAAGAAAGAGTGCACAGGTAATTTCAATTACAGGCGAGATTGCCCAGCTTATGGACATGGGAGACTTCTCAACCTTTGAGATCGTAATTCCTGAAGAGTACAAGGACAGGGTTAAAGAAGGCGAAGAGGTTTCATATATCACAGCACTTGGCAAGATCAAACTCGATATACGGACATAAATCTCCGAAAATAGGTGAAAACTCAGGTTAATGGCCTGAGTCATTCTTTTTTAAGCAAATCGTTTTTATCAGGTTAGAGTATGTTTTTACCCAATTCCTTTATAGACGCTCTTGCAGACTATGAATCTGCACGTTATGTTATCTTCGGCGTGCCTTTTGACAACACCTCTTCTTACAGGGCAGGCAGCCGCTGGGCTCCGGATGCCATGCGACAGGTCTCCGCAAATTTTGAGAGTTATAACCCGACTTTCGACATAGACCTTGTGGATCTTCCCATCTATGACGCCGGAAACCTTGAGACTTCAGCCTCGGTTGACGAAACCCTCCAGAACCTTTACGAGGCTGCAAAAGATCTCCTTAACGAAGGAAAACTTCCCATTATGCTTGGAGGGGAGCATTCCCTGACCTTTGCTATGGTAAAAGCCTGTGCCGAGTTCGCAGGAGAGGACTTCGGAGTCCTTGTTCTCGATGCCCATTTCGACCTCAGGGAAGAGTACAGGGGATTCAAGCACAACCATGCCTGTGTGTCCCGAAATATTCTCAATCAGGTTACACCGAATCTGGTCTCTATAGGGATCAGGAGCGGCCCGGAAGAGGAATGGGTTTTTGCCAGGGAAAATAAGCTGAAATACTATACAGCCGATGACGTAGAATCCGTAGGCATGGTAGAGGTCCTTAAAGAAGCCCTTGAGTGGCTGGACTGCAACCAGCTATATTTTTCCCTTGATATGGATGCAATAGACCCGGCTTATGCTCCTGGACTCGGTACGCCGGAGCCTTTCGGCTTGAGTGCGCGGGATGTAAGAACTGCAGTAAGGACTCTTGCCCCTTTCTCAATGGCCCTTGATATCGTAGAAATCGCTCCTGAATATGATTCCGGGCAAACAGCCATGCTCGGGGCAAAACTGATGAGGGAGTTTATTGCTTCCCATGCAAAAAGTTGCAGGAAAGCATGAGCTAAGAGAACAGAAAAGTAATCCAGATATACAAAATCCGCTACAGATAGAACTGTTTCAGCTTTTTGCGAACTCAAAAACTATTGGAAAAGGACGAAGTATTAAGCTTCGGAACTTTTCCATGATTCAATATGCTTTTTATTCGATGAACTGTTTATATCTGTTAAACGCGCCAAATGGCTATTATTTTATCAATTGCTATGTGCGTGTACTTTCCATTCTGCTTAAGAGTGAGCACGTTGTCTGCGCAGGCTTCCACGCTTCCGTTAAAAACATCAGGACCCCCACAGTAAACATCTATGACTTCGCCTAGATGGTGTTCTACTATAAAAGACTGCATTTCTTTGCACCTCAATATTCTCCACGTATCGAACTCTGGTTAGCTAATTTGAATAACCTATATTTCCTGGAAATAAAGGCACTAATCCAGCTGTCCAGAGCATTATCCAACTTCAATCAGGTTTTGAAGAAGATCCGCAAGATCTTTCCTTAATCCGGTTGTCCCCTATAATATAAGATATGATTTTGAAATATAAAATTTTGAGCTTATTGAGACCACAGGGCTATAATTTTATCGATGGCTATATGGGTAAGTTTCCCTTCATTATTGAGCGTGAGAACGTTATCGGCACAGGCTTCTACATTTCCCCTGAATACATCAGGTCCACCGCAGTAAACATCTACATCCTTGTTGAGGTAGTGTTCCACTATAAAGGACTGCATCATGTATTTTTCCTCCCGTTTATTCTCTTTGTAGCTGTTTATTTACCTATCAGCTTGCTGACATAAAGTGCTTTACATCCGCAGATATCCGTTAACTGTAATTACCCTTTCATATCTTATAAATATAGTTAGAAATTAAAGTTGATTTTCGGAATGCAGTGTCGTCAATCACTCCAACGAAAATTATGTTGCTCGCCTGAAAGCCTGTAAACTTCTCAGGTTCTCGTTTTCCTGAAAAATAAAAAGATAATTATATGGGTTTTTTCTTAAGGTTTATTTGTATAGAGAATAAGGGAAAGCCAAGTTAAGCTGAAGAAATATTACAAAACCAGCTTTTAAAAAGAAGGAACAAAATAAATTATTTTTTTCTTCAAAATGGATATCAGTTTTCGCTGTCTCCATATGTGAAAATGTCCTCTATCCGGGTCCCAAAAAGCCTGGCAAGCTTGAACGCGAGCTCAAGAGAGGGATCATATTTGCCTTTTTCAATCGCATGTATGGTTTGCCTTGTCACTCCCACTTTTTCAGCCAGGCTTTCCTGGGTAAGGTCATGCATTGCCCTGTAAACTTTAATATTGTTCTTCATTGAATGCTCCATGTTTTTCTAATGCAAATGTGAACAGAATATAGGTATAGTACTTCCGTAACCTGGAAAACAATAAAACCTGACCGCTAGCTCAGCCTCCGGATTTCATGTTAAAATACGTATAAAAGATGGAATAAAGCACAAGAACCGCACAACTTGCAAACGCCATGAAAAAACCAAGGTCAGTGTAGCCGGGATAAGTATCTCTCATGGCTACCAGGGTTGATCCTGCAAGGGCAAAAATGAGGGCTATAAACTGGAGAGTAATCCAGGAAGCTTTCTGGCTTACCTGGCGAACTCTTTCGTCTTCGATAATATCTTCAACCCTGTGCCTGGAAAGGTACATTACAGCCATGCCTGCAAAGACAGCAGCTGCGGCAAGTGCCGGACTTCCTATGGCAACTGAAAAACTTACGACGGCTCCCAGGACCGTCACAATCAGCAAGGAAATTATTCTGAATTGCTTCCATTTCATCTTCAGAACCCCCTTAAGTACGGTGTTCGGTGTAAATCAAAATTACATTAGCGCTTTAATGTATGGGTATGCGTACAAATTGGTTTTATTTGCATACAATAAGTAATGTAAACTTTACATATGGTAAATAGATGATTACATTATTTAAACATGTTGGAAAAATGGTTTAGAATAAAAAGATAAGGACTGATTGAAAAGAAGAAAAGTAAGATTTAAAGACTGAATGGATAGAAAGTAAAGAAGTAATTAGAAAGCAAGTTAGAAACGTACATAAATATATAAACCAAGTTTTTAAATAGGACTTATGCACTTGAAATACAAAATCAAGCACCTTCGACGTTGTGACTGGTTTAGTGTTTTATACAGTTGGAGGTTTAATGTTATTGTTTTCTCAGTTCAACCGCGTAAGTCCTATTAAATAAAGTGTACATATTTACTCCAGTAACCATCCAAAATCTGGTATAAAGTGTTGTGCCAGGAATGAGTAAAGATCTAAAGATCTCAGGTGCAGATCAAAATTGAAAGTTTCATCCTGTTTCTGGAAAATTCTCATGCTATAGAAAAGGGAACTGAAAAAATAATTTATACAAGTCTTGCGTATTATTAAAACTATGCAAGATGAATTTTTAAGATACGTTGAAATTGTATTTTGTGTTTGCCTCATTATACTTTTTATGATTTCCTGCTGTCATACTTAATAGGAAATAATTTAAAATTTTACTTTTTTCAGCTAGAGATACGATTTAAAGGCTCGATTTTTGCTCGATTTTTATAACTACCAGAGTCGGGTTTTCACAATTGATCCTGTAAAGCGGTCTTAAACGTCTGGACCGCAGTCTGAAAAGCTTCTCCGTAATCTCGATTACTCTTTTTGCTCATTGTAGAGCTTGATCGAGGCATCTCGTCAAGTGTTTTTTATACCCTGGAGGAAGTCATTTTGTCTGCCAGATTTAAAAATAATAAAGAAAAAGGAGCTGACGCTTATTTCCCCGGCTAAGACTTGGGGATTTCACATTTCAGTATAAAAAATGTAAAAAGAAGATTGAATGTTATTCAACACTACCCTCAAAAAGTTTTTTAACCTCATCGAGATTTTCTGGTGGACTGATCACAAGCAGAATGTCATCCGCGAGAATTTCAGTTTCAGCTTCCGGCCCGGGAATGATTTTGTGATAGCGGGAGATTGCAAGTGCAGACACTCTATAATTCTTCCGGAGATTAAGTGCTCCAAGGGTCATTCCTGCAGCTTTGGAGAGCTTCCCGACCCGGATGCTCCGGATTTCCACATCTGCAAAATCAAGAGCCAGATCACAGAATTTCTTTCTGGGAATGTCAGGACTTCGCAACATCTTATAATGGTCGGCACGTAGCGTTGAACCCAGAGAATTGATTTCACTACTGGGAACTAAATATCTGTGAAGTACCCTTGTGAAAAGCTCTATTGAGCTTTCAAATTCATCAGAAATTACCTCATTTGCCCCAAAAGCATAGAACTTATCCAGCTCACTCAGGAAATGTGTTCTGGCAATGATATGGATTTGAGGATTTAACCTCCGAACAACTTCGATTATCCTTTTGGCGCTAGCAGGATCGCCTGCGGTCACAACAACGGATTTCGCAGTCTGGATACCTGCATGTTCCAGCACAGCACTCTGAGCAGCATCACCGTAGAAAATATGTTCTTCCCTCAGTTTCTCTACCCGTACGACCTCAGGATTCATGTCAATTACTACGTAAGGAATTGAAGCTGCCTTTGCCGCAGTCACGACATTTTTACCGTTTATCCCGAATCCCACTATAATTACATGGTTTTCAGGTTTCTCTTCAGATTCGTTTTCTTTAAATTTACTGTACCAGCCCTGTTTCAATATTGAAGGAAAAGGTATTAACTCAGCAGAAGTCGTGGCTCGATGCCCTATACTCATAAAAAGGGGGGTAAGTATCATAGAAAGTACAGCCACATCCAGAAATTCTTGATACATGATAGAGGACATCAACCCGCTTGTAAAACCTACTTTTGCAAGGATAAGTGAAAATTCCCCAACCTGTGATAGAGAAAAACCAACTAGGATCATTGTGTGCAATGGAAAACCTATAAGAAAAGTGCTCAAAGAATTTACCAAGAGCTTCAGGAGTAGCACAATTAGGGTAGCAGCCAGGATCAGGAGGAGATGTTCCCTTAATATTTGAAGATCAAGCATCATTCCTATTGATATAAAAAAAATACTCATGAACATATCCCTGAAGGGGATCAAATTTCCAAGAGCTTGAACCGAATACTCGGACTCCGAGATGATAAGGCCAGCAAGAAAAGCCCCGAGCGCCAGAGACAGGCCAACTATTGAAGTAAGCCAGGCAACAGAAAGCCCTATTGCTACAACACTCAGGAGAAAAAGCTCATTATTCCGTGTCTTTGCCACCTGGTACATGATGAAAGGAACTACATACCTGGCGCTTAAAAGGGTAAATACAATGAGCCCGATACCCTGCAGGATAAGCTCTAAAAAGGACTTATCTGTCCCTGGGATGCCTGCGAGGACTGGAATCAAGAGAATAATTATCACAGCGGCAATATCCTGGAAAATCAGTATTCCTAAAGAAGTTCGCCCATGAAGACTATACATTTCTCCTCTTTCTTGTAACAATTTAAGGACAATTGCAGTGCTGCTTAATGCTACTAGAAACCCAAAGAAAATCGAAGATTCTTTGGAATTGCCAAGCCAGAGGAATATAAAAGCAACAATAACTGTAGTTATAGAAAGCTGAAATCCGCCTCCAAAAATTACGATCCTGCGAAGCTTAAAGAGGTCGCGCAGTGAGAACTCCATACCTATAGTAAAAAGCAGGAGCACAACTCCGATTTCTGCCAGGACTTCGATGTTCTCTGTCTCTCGGATCAGTCCAAAACCGAAAGGTCCGGCAAGAATACCTGAAAGCAAAAAGCCAATCAGTGGAGCTATTTTTAATTTTGAGAAAGTAAAAACTACAGGAATCGAAAGTGCGAAAATGATGAGGAGGTCAGTTAGAAGATTTGATGCCATCAACATAAATTTAATTTTTAAATAATATAAATATTATTACACAAAAAAACTGCCAGAAAACGTTAATCTGACGAAAGTGCCTGGTGGAGATAAAACATAAAACAGAATTTCAGGCTATGAATCAGAAGTAAAAATGCATCTAACACGATAAAAAGGAACGAGAATTATAGGATGTGAAAAGATATCCAGAAACAAAAGCTCTGGAATAAAGAAACGACGAGAGGGGGACTCGAACCCCCGGGATGCAGGGCATCACGGGATTAGCAATCCCGCGCCATACCGGGCTTGGCTATCTCGTCACAAAGGACTTTAAGAAGCGCTCCCCCTTAAACGCATTTCATGTATTTAATCTTTTCCAGGGAAAGTATCTCACATAAACTATTTTGTTTGAAGTATAAGAACTATGTTATAAAGATGAGTACTCTAAAGTGTTAAGCGATGAGCACGCCTCAGGTTGGTGCATCGTGGAAATACCAGGAGACTGAAGCCTCTCCTCCACCCCGCGGCCCCGCAAGCGACAGTTGCCCACAGTAAGTCTGCTCCCTTCCGGGCCTCGACCGGTTTCCGCAGTTAGGGTATAAAGACCTGCTCTCCAGCAAGCCCGTATACCTGCACCATCCAAGCAGGACGGGGTTTCTCAGTTGAGACTTCAGGCTGGAGTTTCTTTGACGCATCTTCCTTTGGCTTCGTCCCCCGCATATCGGCGATTTCGGGTTACAGGTAACGCCGGGCTACCCGGACTAGCTCATCGAATATACAAAGACACTTGTAATTTATAAAACTATCCCTTCCGATGTGCATTTTTGACAAGGAAATTAGGAAGATCTAATTTTACAGGACAAAAAGGAAAAAACAGGCAGGACAATCCTTTTTTTAAATAAATATTTACAAGAATGAGCCAGAGATCATGAAAATTTGTATATTTTGTTATTAAGGAGCAAAAATTGATTTGGCTGGACCTTTATTCCACTTAAATTATATGTATTTAAGAATAAAACACTCTATTTATTTATACGTTATTTTTCAAAATAATAAATACATAAAACCTCAAGCTGCTGAATAATATAAAAAATACCCGACAAAATAAGAAAAAGTAGGGGAGTTTGTATGAGATATGGAGTTGCAATTGACCTGGGAACAAGTGGATATCGAGCTCAGAAAATCGACCTTGATACTGGAGAAATTAAAAGAACTGTAATAACTTTAAGGAACCCCCTTCCCGGTGCGAATGTGATGGACCACATGGACTTCGCAATCCACTACGGGCAGGACCTTGCACATGGACTTTCCGTGAATGCTGTAAAGAACCTTTTCGAAACTCTGGGTGTGGAAAAAGAAGAACTGGAAAGACTTTCAATCTGTGGAAACCCAATCCAGCTGTCCATCTTTCAGGGGATTTCCATTGAAGACCTAGCTTATGCAGGGGAACGAAAGAAGCAGAAATACAATATAAAGGAACAAAACCGAAATGCAAGGATTATTTCTAGCAAAGAAATTCCAGGACTTGAAGAATTTGACTGCGAAGTGAGGGTTCCTCCGGCAATAAAACACGAAGTTGGAGCCGATGCCCTTGCCCTGATAATCAAATCTGGAATGCTTGACAGCGACGAAATCTCGATTGCAACGGACTACGGGACAAATGCCGAGATGGCCCTTAAAGTGAAAGATGTTATCTACACGGGATCTGCAGCTGCTGGGCCAGCCCTTGAGGGGCAACAGATAAAGCAAGGAAAACTTGCATCTCCCTTCACTATCTCTGACTTTGAATTTGAGGATGGAGCTTTGAGAAACTATGTGCTCAACGAGGAAATGAAAGCAACCCCAGGAGACCTTGTGGACCCGGCTACAGGGAAAGTGCTTGAGGAAGGGCAAATCAAAGCAAAAGGAATTACAGGGACAGGAGTTATAGCCCTGCTAGAAAAAGCCCTCGGGCATGGTCTTGCGGAACTCCCAAGGATCAAAACACCGGATGGGACAATTCACCTGCAGAATAATATCAAATTTACGGAAAAAGACATGCACGAAGCTGGAAAAGCCATAGGAGCCATCAGAGCAGGGCACATCACCCTCTGCTCAGCTGCAGGCATCCAGATGGAAGATATAGATACAGCCTACATGGCAGGAGCTGCCGGAACTTATATGGATGCTGTAAAAGCCCAGAAAATAGGGTTGATCCCATATGCCACAGGAAGGATCTGTCAGATTGGGAATACATCTCTAATCGTAGCAAAAGAAATCTTGCTTTCCGAGGAGAGGCTCTGGGAACTTCAGGATGTTGCAAATAAGATCATAGGTACCCATATTATGTTTGCGACTGCCCCGGAATTCACGGATGCATACATTCTTGAGCTTGCATATTGGGAAGAGGGTATGCCCTTTAAGATGTTTAAAAAGTACCTCAAAAAGAAAGGGCTGCCAAATCTCGATGATCCTATAGATAACCCTGTTATTGAGAAACGTGTAGAGAGAGATATTCCGATTCTTGGAGACGAAGGACTCTATGTGCTGGAAAGAGTCGGGACATATTTGACCATGGTTGTGGATTGCCCCGAATGCAAGAAATGCATTAAAGTCTGCCCCAATGAAGCAATAACAATTGACGAAGAGAACAGGGTTATGATAAGCACCGATCTCTGTGAAGGCGCCCACTGTCAGAAATGTATAAGAGCCTGCCCTCCGGACAAATTTAACTGGGAAAACCTTGAGGTTTTTAAACCGCAGCAGCAGGCATGAGTAAGTACACTGAAGACCTCTGGTAAAACGGCTCCAAAAACAGAAATGACCATTGATGAGCCGCTTCTATGTCTTTTCAGAAGATTGTGCTGGTCGGGAAAAACGAATATCCGGAAGCCAAAAAAATATATGCAAGGACAAACGAAATTTTGCGCAGCCAGAGAAATAGATAGAAGTAATTAGAAATAATCGTTTTAAAAAATCGTTTTAAAAATCATTTTAAGCGTTTTAAGCGGTTGTGCACATAATAGACACACATTTTATAAATAACCTCATCGTAGAAATTAGTGAGGTATCTAATCCACGTTCACATTATTAATTATCCGCTACATCTAGCCCAATTACACCTTTTAAGTTACACAACGCCGATTTTTAGATACCTCAATTATCCAAAATGGATAAAGCGTTTGATAGGATTTCTAAGGAAATAGGTTTAATCGGATATAAACATTTTATATTCAACTGCGTGCGTAAAAGGAAAGCTGTCCGCAGCCTCCCTATTGTGTACAAAATCCTTCTTACGCACAGACTTCTGTGCTATAATATCCTTTGTAAAAAGGAAAAGTTTAGAGGGAATAAACCTCACGGAGTTTTGCAACAAGTACTTCAACCTGCTCCACTGAAGTTCCTATATATTTATCGGGATTTACAAGATTCTCAATATCCATGGCAGTTAGATATCTTGCAACAGCAGGAGTTTCCAGAAGTACGTTTTTGAAATGCTGTCCTGTATCATGAGCTTTCATTGCTGCAGTCCGGACAAGCTCATGGGCTTCCTGCCTGCCTACTCCTCTCTTTGCAAGCTCGATCATGACAGCCTCCCCCATATTCAGGCCCCTGAGCAATTCAAGATTTCTCCGGATATTTTCAGGATAGAACCTTAGATTATCAAGCACGCTAATCCCAAGCTTGATGATATGGTCAGTCAGCACGCAGGCTTCAGGGAATACCACACGCTCAGAGGAGGAGTTGGTCAGGTCCCTTTCGTCCCACAAAGTATTATTAAGGAGCTCAGGCTCAACCATGGCTCTTACGATTCTTGCAAGTCCGCATATCTGCTCGGATTTTATAGGATTGCGCTTATGAGGCATGGTAGATGAGCCTACCTGTTTTTTCCCAAAACTCTCCTCAATCTCGGCGATTTCACTGCGCTGAAGAGTCCTGATTTCTATGCCGATCTTATCCAGAGTCGTGACCGTATTTGCCATCCACATTACAAATTCGGCATGCCTATCCCTCTGAATGATCTGGTTGGAAACATCCACAGCCCCAATTCCAAGATGCTGCATAGTAAGTTTCTGGATAAGAATTCCGGCTTTTCCAAATGCAGCCTGAGTCCCTACTGCTCCGGTCATTTGCCCTACCGTCGCTCTCGGAGTAAGTTGATACAGGCGATCCAGATGCCTTGAAATCTCCGATGCCCATATAGCAAAACGCAGTCCATAGGTTGTTGGAACTCCTATCTGTCCATGAGTCCTTCCACAGCAAACAGTGTGCTTATGGGTTTCGGCCTGATTAACCAGAACCCTGAGCAGAATTTTGAGTTTATCTTCCAGAATATCGATTGCATCCTTTATCTGAAGAGCTGTTGCCGTATCAAGAATGTCATTTGAAGTGGCTCCGAAATGTACCCATTTTCCGGCATCATCGCTGCACTGTTCAGAAATAGCAACGACCACAGCCATCATATCATGGTGGATCTCAGCTTCAATCTCGTCAACCCTCCCGGATTTTACGGAAGATATACTCTTAGAAATAATTTCCGCCGCGTCTGCAGGAATTAAACCCATATCCGCTTCAGCACGGGCAAGGGCTGCCTCGGTCTGGAGGATTTTGGCAAGTCTGTTTTCCTGGCTCCACACGTGTTTCATTTCTGCTGTACCATACCGGTAGTCTATAGGATGAATAGCCACATCAATCACCATTTATGAGATAAGAATTAAATTAATTTCGGGTATAATTTGAGCCCTAATGATTTTAGATTTAAATGATTCTTAGCGTTATGTAATTTCAATATTGACTTTATAACAGTTCAACGCCGGCTTAATTGTTTTTTATTTCTGGCTTAAGTATACAGATCAGAGAATAAACAACATAACCAATAAATAAACTTTGAGTCGGCAGGGCAGTAAAAGCTGCGAATATGCAAAAGGCAAAAGAAAAAAAGGCTGCGAACTCACTAAAAGGCGGATTTTTTTGATGAAAAACGTTATATCCCTTAACATCCATTAAGCGGGCTATATACCTTATCAATATCAAAAAATAATAGCAGGTGACAAAAAATGGCTCGTTTTCCAGAAGCAGAAGAAAGATTATTAAACAAAAAAATCTGCATGAAATGCAATGCCCGGAATGCAATAAGAGCGACTCGCTGCAGAAAATGCGGTTATGGTGTTCTTCGCGTGAAATCCAAGGAATCCAAAGGAGCATGATCTTTTTTGCAGGTGGAAGCACACCTTCAGAAAATCATTGATCAGGAAGGAAAAGTTCATCTTACCCTTATCGATCCGGCGTCCCAAACGCCTGAACGAGCCGCTGAAATCGCCCTTGCAGCAGTTAAGGGAGGCACCGATGCAATTATGATCGGGGGCTCAACCGGAGCGTCGGGAGCCCTGCTCGACGAGACCGTCATAAAGATAAAACAGAAGGTAGATGTCCCAACTATCCTTTTCCCGGGAAGTTCAGCCGGGCTCAGCAGTTATGCAGATGCCGTTTTTTTCATGAGTCTCCTGAACTCAAGAGATATAGGATATGTAATTACAAACCAAGTGCTGGGAGCTCCGCTTGTATACAGGAGTGAGATTGAACCTATCTCGATGGCGTACCTTGTGGTTGAACCCGGAGGAACTGTTGGCTGGGTAGGGGACGCAAAATTGATTCCCAGAAGGAAACCTGAAATTGCCGCGGTCTATGCCCTTGCAGGCAAATACCTGGGCATGCATTATACCTACCTTGAAGCCGGATCGGGAGCTGACACCCCTGTCAATCCTGAGATGATAGGAGCTGTCAAGCAAGTACTTGGGGAAAACAAACTTATCGTTGGCGGCGGCATCAGAGATGCAAAAGCTGCAAAACTCTGCGCTTCTGCAGGTGCGGATATGATCGTCACCGGCACGGTTGTTGAAGAAGTAAAGGACATTACTGCAAAGGTGACTGAACTTGTATCAGCCATAAAGAGATGAACCCTGAGAAGAATGATTCAGGACGTGCTGCCTGCTTTTAAGAGAAGAAAAAGCTTGTTTAACTTAACAATTCTTCTAAAACATTTATTTTTTTCAAGTATTTTTCTGGAGCGCAGGCTTTTTTAGCTCCCAAGAAGTCTATGAAAATTCCGAATAATAAAAAGATTTTGAAACTGTTCCGGCTCGAATAACATGCCGCCGATTGTAATAAATACTTATAAGGTAATATTTGACTCCTGTTTTAGTACAGATTTTACTGGCGCAAAAGGGTCCGAAAGATGCAACGGTTCAAAAAAGGTAAATTACCATATGGAATTAGCAGAACTGTAGAATGGATTCGGGACCCGGCGTTAACTTGCAATCAACACTAAGAGGTATGATTATGCTCAGAGTTTCCAACCTGGTTAAAGATTATGAGGTAAGTTCCGAAAATATAAGAGTACTGGACCATATCGACCTCACGGTGGAGGATGGAGAAATTCTCGGGATTACAGGTCGAAGCGGAAGCGGAAAATCGACATTGTTGCGCATCATCCGGGGAGTGGAGCCCTTTCAGGAAGGAACTGTTGAAGTAGATGGAGAAATTATATCTCCTTCTTCAGGGATTGAAGGGGAAAAATTTCTGAAAAGCGTAAGCGCAATACACCTCCAGCGAAACTTCGGGCTCTGGAACGGGCCTGCGATTGAAAATATTATAAGAAAGCTAAACTACCTTCGAGTAGGGAATGAAGCCCTTCCACAGAATGAACCTCTTCCGCACGATGTAACTAATGATTACGACGAGCTCTATAAAGAAGCAATGGAATATCTGAAGCTCGTGGGCCTGGAACATAAGGCTCTTCATTCCACCAATCTTCTGAGCGGGGGGGAAAAACAGAGAGTTGTAATGGCAAGGCAACTTGCCGCAAAGCCGAAACTCCTTCTCCTCGATGAACCCGTTACAATGACCGGGCCGGATACAAAACAGGAAGTCCTTGATGTAATAAAGAACCTGAAAAAGAAATTGAATATCCCAATCATCGTAGTTTCCCACCTTCCGGAAATTCACGCCTATCTTGCTGACAGGCTGGTCTTTCTGGAAAATGGGAAAATTGTAGCAGACGGGGAGCCTTCCTGGGTGCTTAAAAATTTCCTTAGAGATATGAAGCCGAGGGAAAAGCTTGTGGAACCTGAGAATAAAGAGGTCTGCATTAAAATTAAGGAGATTTCAAAACGTTATTCCATTATCCGAATGGGGGAAGTCCTTAACATAAAAAACTTTTCTCTCAACGTTTACAGGGGAGAAATTCTTGCTTTTATAGGCTCATCGGGAGCTGGAAAAACAACACTTATGAAGCTCATGGAAGGGCTTGTCAAGCCGACGAGCGGGACTGTGGAGTACCTCTGCAACGGAGACTGGGTGGATATCACCGAATACAGCAGGAAGCGCATGGAACTCAGGAGAATTATGAGTGTCATGAATCAGGAATTCTCAATGTCTGTGAACTCCACGGTCAGAGACCAGATTCGATTCAGGTTAGGCATGAAAAAAAAAGGTGCAATCGAACATGCAAGGGATAAAGCCAGGGAAATGGGCCTGTCGGATGAGACCCTCGACACGATATATCGCCTTCCAGACATGCCGGAAGAGGAGAAAGAAACCGCAATGCGGGAACTAAACCTCGGTGATTCGATTTATTTCGAACTCTTCCCTACAATCCCGGTAACTGATGTCGAGATCTATGCAAAGCCAATCTTTGAAGCCCTTGACCTGCCAATGGAAATTCTTGATAAAACTCCTTACCAGATAAGCGGAGGTGAGCATGTCCGGGCTTTTATTGCCCTGAGCCTTGCAACTTCTCCTGAGTACCTCATGCTTGATGAGCCCTTCGGAGACCTTGACCCGGTAACCCTCAGGGATGTCACAAACTCCTTAAAAAAGATCAACGAACGCTTCGGCACGACCATTGTGCTTGTGAGCCATCATATGGACTTCGTCCGGGAAGTTGCCCACCGGGCTGTATTGATAGAAAACGGAGCCATTGTGATGGACGAAAAGCCGGCTGAAGTCTGTCAGGAACTGATTAACAGGAGCAATGCCCCTTATATGGAGCATAGCCTGGAAGACCTGGTAGAGGGAAACTGAAAAAAGAGTTTTAAAGACAGAAGGCAGTTAAAATTTTGCCCTTCGCAAAATTTTTATCTTTTCTCCATCCCACAACATTATTTTTTTCAGTACTGAATGTATCATCCGTTTTCCATATATTACTTCACGGTTAGCTTTTTTACTTAATTAAAAATCAACAGCTATTTTTCGCAGTTATTTTTCTGCAACACCTTATTTTAACTTTGTATGATAACTTCGGATTTAGGATTTTTGCAAAGATAAAATTTCGAGCTTGAAACTCTTTACTATCAGATATATTTTTGGAATACGCAAACAGTCCAAGTTTTAATACTTCTATTCGGTCACTATTTATGTGTGTAGATTGTAATAAAATGTCAGGCATGACTTAAATTATTACACTTGCGGGAAAATGTAAAGGGGGCAACTACAACTTCTGCTTTTTGGCAATTTGTTGTAGTCTTATTCAGGAGGATATCTTAGCAGGAATTCAAGAGTTTGAGGGTGATTACATTCGTGAAAACAACTGCGATCTAACCCATCCTTATTTTTTAGCATTGAATTCCATCCCAAAATTCCAGACCTTGAAACGCTGAAATCTGATCCGAATAATTCCAGATCCATTGTTTAGTTTATATGGCGCTTAATGCACTATAAATGGAACTCTAAAACTATCAAGAGAACATGCATCAATAACTACTCATTGAACGGTTATTTGTATGAACTTTAGAAAAACCCAGGTTATTACACCAACTGCATGGTTAAAGAGTACGAAGAGAGTTTTAAAAGATAGTCTTGGGATTTTACTTTTAAACGGATGGAAGCAGACGGACAAGGAGAACATTGTATCTGTAAATGATTGTATCATTTCTGAGATTATTAAAATTCAGTCCGAGAGTTTTCAGGACAAAAGTGAGAAAGATATAATCAAATATTCAAAGCGCTCTAGAAAAATATTCTATGTAGCCAAGAGCCACGAAGAAGTTGCTGGTTACTGTATATATTATTTAAAACCTGTAATTTCATCCAGAGGCTTAAAGAGACAATCGGTCATATATTCGATTGCAACTGACAGGGACTTCAGAGGAAAGGGCTTTGGTAAGAAGTTATTAAAAGAAAGTATAAAGGAAATGAGACTAAACAAAATATCATCGGTTATTTTGTATGTAAACAAAAGCAACGTCCCAGCCATACGATTGTATGAAAAGGCTGGCTTTGTAACAACCGGACAAATTAGAAACATATGCGGCCAAGAAGAATGTTATAAAATGGAACTGAAGCTTATTTGAGTTATCATTTGCATTACACTTTAGAGAACATCTTGCTTTTATAAAGGATAATCTTGCTTTAGTGTCCGCAGGTGAGTTGTTATTATAAAATCGCAGCTTTTTTCAATTATCCTTATTCTCCTCACACAGCCGGTTCCATTCTTCGTTTCCGAATTTTATGTACAGGCTCGCAGGCACAATCGATTTTTCGAGTTCTTTAATCGTCTTTTCCGAGAGCCTCTGGTTCTCAACAATCTCTTTTCCCGCGCATCTGAGCACTTTTTTGTACTTTCCCAACAGAGGCTTTATCATGATGTTGCTTTTGCCCCTGAAGATTTCCCCTTCTCCTCTGTAAATCTCGGCAATTAGTTCGGTGTGAAAGGTTCTTGCAAGCCTCCTGAAAAAAAGGCTTTCAACCTCAAAATTCGTCTTGCCCGGAAGCCCTGCATTTGATATCACGACAATCTTCGGAGACTTCTCATAGCGTTTTGCGTGCCTGTACTCACCTTTCTCATCCTCCTCAAAATGAGGCAAGAGGATCGGAGCAAGCCTATCTATGAAGTTTTTCATGATAGCCGGGACATTATCAAAATAAACGGGACATGCAAACACCACAACATCCGAATCCATAAATTTGGGAAGCAGGTCGTCCATGTCATCACGGATAGTGCATATTCCAGGTGTTCTTAGCCAGCATTCAAATTTTCCCCTGCAGTACCTGATATTCTTTTCGATAAGGATAATATTCTCTATCTCTGCCCCGGCTTCTTCTGCTCCTTTCAGGAATTCCTCGACCATAATTAGAGTGTTTCCTTCCCTGCCCTTATGGCTCCCGCTGAAAACTGTTATTTTCATATAATAACCCCCTTTCCCACTAAGAATAAAACCTATGAGCTGCAGTGAATATTCTGAAAAGCTTTTTTATAAAAAGCCAGCTTTAAGATCATCTGCCTTACAATCATCATTTATACTTACTTTAAGCCTTTAATCACACCTGCAAGAAGGTTTATTTTCATTCTGATAGTCTTCCCTAAAGCTGCACAGATTAATCTTGAATTAGGCTTAAACCATATAATACCGAAGTCTGCTGGAAAGTCACACTGAAAAGTGTATTTTCAGAGTTATTTTCCAGATAGATGATTAGTATTCCGGTTTTTATCGATATATAAATTGGGATATAATTATTCCGGATATAAATGGTCTGCAAGAATCCGAAAATAAAAAACTGTGATAAGGGAAAATAGCAGGCAAGAAACCATTCAAAAGTTAAAGGAGAATAAAAATAAATTCCCCCGAATGCGAATGAGGCGTTCAGGGTTTGAGTATGCATTTCACCTTGAATGTTAGAGTTATCGTCCTGTTTTCTTCGAGACGCAAGGTGATATCTATTGAACTGCGGGTAGAAATTTCCTTTTAAATATTTTCATTTTCTACCTTGACCCTATAACTGCAGAAAAAGCATCCTGATCGGTTATGAAACTCCTGCTTTCCATGGTGATATTAGCAGTATCCCTATAGTCTCCGGTTACCCCTATAATATCGATATTTTTTGGGAAAAATAGGTTACCACTCCCAGTTGCTGTTTTGTGGGGGAAACCCCGACAATGCCGGGAGTTTTATCGATGACTTGCAGTTCATTGCTATAGAAGAGATTCCACTCCTGGCTATATACAATAATAAAATTGGAACCCTGAGAAGTGATCCCGTCCGCAAAATAAACATTAAAACTCTCCCCAAGAGAGACGTTTGCAAATACTGAAGCAATCCCTATAATAATGCCAGGTGTGGTCAAGCCCGAACGGAGTTTTGCGCTCCATATGCTCCCAAGAGAGATTTTGATAGCTTGCCTTACATTTAGCATAAAATCCTATGATTTTCTACCCGTAGCTGCTGTAACTCTGTCTGAAATTTCATATGAGTACAGAGCTTCAGGTTCTCAAATGCGGATAGCGTAACATAAGGTAGGTTTAGTATGGTTCCCAAAAAACTCCAGTAGAGATTAATTCTCAAATATATAATAAATGGCTGTTAAAAGAACAGTGTAAATTCGCACATTTCTTATATATGCTCGTGATATACATAGAAAAGGCAAAACATACGTACAAAACATCATAAGGTTAGAAAGAGAATTATATTGCCCTGAATTCGTTAAATGATTTTAAAATACTTAAGTCTCCTGAAATTGCTGAATATTACAGTTTATACCTCTGTAGATTCTGTTTCATACCCCATTCAAACCCGGTTTCAGACAATTTAAAATGCACTTGCCGTATAATACAAGGGGGAAAGATTTTGAGAAAAAATATTGACAAAAGCCCCGGACTTTTTTCAAGCTCCCAGCAGGGTCCCCATATCTCTGCCGTGTATAGTGATATTGAAGAATTGACAGAAATACTTGTTACTTATTTTAAGCAAGGGATTGAAAGGGGAGAATATTGTTTATGGATTTCCCCTGATGAGGTGGCAACAGAAAGAGCAAAGAATGAACTTGAAAAGGAAGGAGTGGATGTCGAGCGCTGCCTTGTTTCCTCTCAATTGGAAATTCTGCCAGCTAATCCATTTCTGGAAGATGTTACCCATCTCGAACCAACAGTAAAAGAACTTGCAGAAAAGGGATATAAAAAAGCCCTTTCTGGAGGCTTTTCAGGATTTAGAACTAATTTTGAGCTTAGAAATACCGGAAGCACTCTTAAGCCCTATCTTGAAACGTTCGGGAAGACCGTTGAAACGATGATTTTCGAAAATAACAAAAGTCCCACATTTCTCTGTACTCTTCCTCTTGAAAAACTTTCAGGTACTATACTGATTGAACTGATGGAGGAAAACGGCGTTTTTATCAAAAGAAAAAGAAAGTGGAAGTATCTGGGACAATTGGAAGAACCAAAGGAACTGGAAAATATTCATATCAGAGCAGAAAAAGATGCCGAGCCCACAAACATGGCCAAGAACGGGTTCATTATAAATATGAGTCACGAACTTCGGACTCCCTCTTAACTCTGTGATAGGTTTTTCCGATCTGTTGCTTGAAGGAGCTTTCGGATCCCTGAACACAAGACAGTCAAAGTATGTCAATAATATCCTCATAAGCGGGAAAAACCTTCTGGAAATTATCAATAATCTGCTTGATATCTCGAGGCTTGAAGCAGGTGATAGGAAACTGAATTATGAGGAAATAGATATTGCCAGCCTTATAGGAGACGTGAGAATGAGCCTCATCTCGCTTGCTTCACATAAGAAGATTAGTTTAGAGGTTAACGTGGATACTTCCCTTGAGAATATCCGGGCTGACAGGACGAAATTGAGGCAGATCCTGTACAATCTCATGAACAACGCTATAAAATTCACTCCTGATAAGGGAAGGGTTATTGTAAGCGCCTGCAAGAAAAAAGGGGAGCTTGAGATTAAAGTTTCGGACAACGGGATCGGGTTGTCAAAAGAGAATAATGAAAAAATATTTATGCCCTTTACCCAGGCCGATTCCTCAACAGCCAGGAGATACGGCGGAACTGGACTTGGCCTATATATAGTTAAAAACTTCATAGACCTTCACGGAGGAAAAATCTGGGTGGACTCCGAGGTCGGAAAGGGCAGTACATTTGTATTTACTCTTCCGATAGATTAGAAAGAAAGCTCTCCCTCCAAAAAGGAAAATTTCCTTTTATAGAAGAAATAATTTGGAAAAGTTGATTGAAAACCACAGGTATTGGTAATGGCTTCGCACTCCGTCAGATAAAATCGTAACGACAGAGCGCAGCCTGATGCTGTATCCTGTGCTTTCAAGAGATGTGCCTGAACTGCGCTATCCTCAAACGTTTCTACGAATATATTTTTCAGAGGTTTATATTCCAAGATATATTTATTTTTTGTTTTGTTTCTTTCTGTAAACCAGCACACCTGCAGCAATAATAATGACAAGTAATAAACCTGGAAGGACCAGGCTCGAACTTCCTCCCTGAGTTTCCTCAACGGACTGAATATACATGTTACTTACTATGTTTTCGTGTTTATTTATTCCGTTGCCGTAATTTGCTGAAAGTGTAAGGTTTATAGGCTCGTAGCTTTCCCTTCTGGAATCCAAGGAATTGTCTGCCACTGCATTAAATTCGATTGTAAAAAGCTCGTCCGGGTTCATTGGCCCTATGAAATATTCCGCAGGGTAAAATATCACTCCTTCGGCTTCGGGTTTTATGCTTACCGAGTTAAACTCGTTAGGGTGGGTGTTCGCCACGTCGAACTCGATTTTAGATTCACCATTTATCAGTTGAAGTTTTTTTGAAGGTATCACTCTTATGTTTGAAGAATCCACCTTGAGAGGAATGTTTTTCCTGCTGTTGTAGTCAAAGGAATTACCCTCTATTGCAAGTTCGAGGTTGTGAGTTCCTTCTGCAGCGTCCTCAGCAACTTTAACGTTGAAAGTAAGTGTGATACTGTTCCCGGGCCCCAAAAGACCCATATCTTCATAAGGGGCGTCAAGAACAATTATCCCGTCAGACAAAGGTCTTAAAACCGCAGCCTGAATTCTGGCATTGGTATCAAAGTCACTCCCATCAATAGTGACAGTTGGAGTAGTTGCAGTGTTCGTAAGAGTTACGGTGATAGTACCCCTGTCTCCAGGCATGAAAGCCTTGGGGTCCGAGACAAATTCCTTAAGCTCAACTGTGCCTTTGCTGTTAAATGTTTCAGTACCTATTCGTATGTCAAAGCTTTTCTCACTCCACGGATCGTCTCTACCGGTTTTTGTCCGGATATCAAGGGAACGTACCCCTTTTTGCGCATTTTTGTCTACAAAAAGGTGAAATTCCTTTGTAGCAGTCCTGCCGGGATTGAGAACTCCGACGTTCTGCACAGCATTTGCCTCGGAGTCAAGAGAGAAAGGATATTGAGGTACAATCTCGATGTCAACGTTGTCGGCCTTGTCCCCTCCGACATTTTCCACCTGAACTGTAAGATTCAAATATTCTCCTATTTTTGCAGGATACGGATTTGTTCCGATTATTGTGACTTTCAGGTTAGCCCCCCCGACAGCTGCAGAAGCAGGAGTTGCAAAAATTGAGGAGATCAAAAGCAAAGATAATAAGAAAGGAATAAACAGGTTTTTGATTTTTGTCATTCTAATTCCACCCCGATTAGCTTAAAACTTTGAAGTTCGAATGTTAGGAATTATTCTGTATTGTTCTGAATTATCCCATCCTTTACGAGCACTACCCTGTCCGCATACTTTGCAATTTCCGGATCATGAGTAATCATTACAATGGTTCTGCCATCTTCATTGAGTCTTGTGAATATATTCAGAATTTCACAGCCTGTTTTCGAGTCCAGATTTCCGGTGGGTTCATCCGCAAGGAGGATTGCAGGATCATTGATCAGAGCCCTGGCAATAGCAACTCTCTGGGATTGTCCACCTGAAAGCTCACCAGGCTTGTGATGCATCCGGTCCTCCAGCCCCACAAGTGTAAGAAGTTCCTTTGCCCTTGCGTGGGGATCGACCCCACTCCTTACATTAGCATAGGTAGGGAGCTCAACATTTTCAAGAGCAGTGAGCCGCGGAATCAGGTTGAACGTCTGAAAAACGAAACCTATCTCCAATCCTCTGAGTTTGGCAACTTCCTTGTCAGGTAATTCATTGATATCAAGACCTTTAATTATAATCCTTCCTTCGGTAGGCCTATCAAGAAAACCTATGAGATTCATAAGTGTGCTCTTCCCTGAGCCAGAAGGCCCCATTATGGCGAGGAATTCTCCCTCCCGTACTTCCAGGTTAATATCATGAAGGATTGGAACCTCCATATCTGCAAGGATGTAACTCTTTTTGACATTAATAACTTCAATAACGGGAATTCCTTTTCTACGTTCCCCGCCGCTTTGCAGATGTCTTGAACGGCGCAACTCACATTTAAATGGATCTTCATTTGAAGCAAGGTGATTTTCTTTCAAGTGCAGTTCCCCTTCATGTATGGGATTTTCGGTTCCTGTCTCCAATATTGAGCCCCCGGGAACAGAAATATCTTCAATGGGTATTTTAATTTCCATATCTACTCCTCTGTTTTTCAAATATAATCGTCAATTTATCTGCGTCTGAGAAAAGAAAAGGGTCTATTCTTCAGGTAGAATAGCCCTATTCACAGGATAGATTTTATTCATATCTTAGAGCATCCACTGGATTCATGCGTGCAGCCTTTCTTGCGGGATATAAGCCGGCAGTTATGCCTACCAGTACAGAAATTGCAATCCCGATTTCAATTAATTTTAAGGGAAACACTGGAGGAAGTTTGAGAGCACTTTCAAGGGCATAAGCTCCCATACCACCGATTGCAGTGCCTACGACCCCTCCAAAAAAACTGACCATTACAGATTCCAGTAGAAAAAGAGATAGAATATTAGAGTTGGTGTAGCCTACGGATTTCATTATCCCGATTTCTCTGGTTCTTTCAGTCACGGTCACGAGCATAATATTCATTATCCCTATCGAGCCCACAAAAAGTGAAATTAAGGCAAGGACCAGCAGGAAAGAGTTTAAAGCATCTCCTATTTTGCCAGTTTGCTCAAGAACATCTGCTTGATTGAAGACAGTATATGGTTTTAAATCCTCATCCCCAATTTCTCTTTCCGGGACTCCGAAATTTCGGGCTAACCTTTTATCCACTTCGTCTGCAATGTCCCGGACTTTTTCAGGACTGTCAGCCATTGCAAGGAAAGCTCCATAGTCTTTTTCCCCATTCATTTCATTCATAGTAGAAATAGGAATGAAAACTGTCAAATCATAGTCGCTATCTTCACTAACAACCGTTGGCTCAGAATTTTTCAATATCCCTTTTACTTTAAAAGTTTTCGTCACAAGCGTACCGTTCTCCTGCCGAAAAGCAATTTCCACAGTACTCCTATGGGAAATATTCTTACTAAACTTATCGTTTGCAATATCAGACCCAAGAACGACAGCCGAGCTGTCTTTATCTGTTAGGAAAGTGCCCCTTTCCATCTGCAGGCCCTGGATCTCCTGAAAATCTTTGTTTACTCCTGCAACATTTACGTTTTTAGTCTCAGAAAGATAAGTGAGATCTCCACTCATTGATTTTCTGGGAGATACGCCGGTAATTCCCGGCGTATTCTTCATAAGATTGTACTCGTTATCAAAGAAGAGATTTGGCTGCTCGCTGGCTGCAATAATAAAATTAGAGCCTACAGAAGAGATCTCATTAGTAAAAAACTGATTAAAACTGGCACCAAGGGATGCATTAACAACTACTGCAGCTATGCCAATTACTATTCCCAGTGTA